>JBBKWQ010000099.1:0-3763 GCA_037969115.1 Ilumatobacteraceae bacterium | reverse complement strand
GCCAGTGAACCGGTAGGCCCGCAGCCAGTCGGCCATCGGCCCCTCTTCGACCACCCCTCGACTGATCAGATGGGCGACGGTGTCGGGGTCGAAACGGAACCGCTCGACCGCATCGAGGACACGATCGATCCCGGCGACCACGCCGTAGGCGCGGCCCGCGGGGAGGCGCCGGGCGAAGACCTCGAACACCGAGCGGCGGTGGGCGATCCCCGACCGCAGCGCGGACGCGACCATGGTCAGCTCGTAGTGATCGGTGTGCAGAGCGCTGGTCGGCCGTTGCATGAACCCATCACGCTAATGGCGGTCGCCCCGCTTGCCCCAACGGGCGATGGCTTCGGCCCGCCCCGTGGTCAGCGGGTCTTCGCGAAGAGCCAATCGAGCACGGCGGGCGCGTAGTTCTCTGTGAACAACGGGATGTGGGGAGCACCGTTCAGTGTCCAGAGCTCGACCGACGTTCCCGGCGCGCAGCCGTCCTCGTGGAACTGCACCGTGGTGTCGTTGCCGGGCAGGGTGGACACGAGGTCGAGGTCGGCCCGCGTTCCGGTGGCTTCGAGGTCGCACCCGAGGAACCCGCCGTGACGGGCGAACATCACTTCCGCGCCGGGCGAGAAGCCCAGGTCGTCGTAGCGAATCGTCGTGTCTGCGGTGCCGTGCACCTGGAGCACGCTCACCGGATCCGTGCGGGGGGTGCACTGCTCGGCATCGACGAAACTCGAACCGGCCAGCGACACGATTCCGGCCAAGAGCTCACTGCGCTCGCACGCCATCGTGTAGCTCATGAACCCCCCGTTGGAGTGGCCCCAGAGGTAGACGCGTTCGTCGTCGATGTTGAAGGTGGTCTTGGCCTCTTCGATCAGCTCGGTGAGATACCCGACGTCGTCGACCTCGAAGCCGCAGCAGCGAGCACCCGTGTACCAGAACCGGTCGCCGTTCTCGTCCTCGGTGCCGTTGGGGTGGACCAGCACGAAGTCGTAGGGATCGACCTGACCGGAGACGCCCATGTAGAGCGACTGCACCGGACCGTTGGCGCCGAACCCGTGCAGAACCACCACCAGCGGATATTCCTTCGCCGGGTCATAGTCGCTCGGCACGATGAATTCCGACGGCCGCTCGTCGTGGAGCGTCTCGGGCAACGGGCACAACGAGAGCGGGCAATAGTCGGGGCCCACCACGATGTTGTCGATCACCGGCGCCGTTCGGCAGGGCTGGCCCCGCAACGAACCGCAGGCCGGCAACTCGGTGGGGACCGCCAGGCCGGCCACGACGGGCAGCGCAACCGACGACTGATGATCGACACCCGTGCCGATCACGTGGGTCGCTTCGGCGCCGGGACCATCGAGCTCGAACTCCCAGCGCGCCGTGTCGCCACCGGGTGTGTTGATGGTGAGTCGGATCGACGAACCGGCTCGGAACGCATGGGCGAAGGCCGGGATCTGGATCCGACCGAGTGTCCATTCACCCGGCTCGAGCAGGGCGAAGTCGGTCTCGCGGCCGTATTGCACGGGCTGGAGCTCGGTGGAGCTCGCATCGAGGCCGCGATACGCGAACTCGAGCTGGCCGACCTGCACCCGGACCTCTTGCCCATCCGGGCGGATCTCGGTGAGCAGCGCCTCGAACTCGGCGTTGTCGCTGTCGGACTTGACCCAGAGATCGACGCTGCCAGTGCCGGCCATCACCATGTCGCTCGTGAGCGGGGCGGTCTGGAAACGGGCCTGTTCACCCCGGCCCTGCGGGATCCAGTTGATTTCCGGGTCCGACCAGATGTCGCCGCCCGTCCACCAGCGGGTCTGGCTCACCGCCGGGTTCGGGTGGAACACCACGCCGGTGCCGGCCTCATCGGCGCCCGAGTCGGTCAGATCACCCTCGGCTTGGAAGTACCAGCGCTGGGCCTCGGTGCCGGTGGGCGGCCACGTGGTGGTGCTGTGTTCCCATGCCGCGATCGGGAGATACGGGTCGCCGCCGGCCCCGTTCTCGAACAGCACGCGGATCGGGTCTTCCGACTCCCACCGGGCGAGGGCCTCGGCATGGTCGGCGACGTCGGTCCAACGACTCGGCGGGAGCGGCACATTGCCCCCGTAGATGCCCTCGGTGAACACGGGCGTGAGCAAGCCGAGTCCGGCCGGAACCGACGGGACTTCCTCCTTCAGATAGAGATCGAGGAAGGCGGCCCACTCGACGAGCACCTGCGGCGCGAAGCCATCGGCATGGAGCCCGTTGTAGATGATCTGTTTGACCGACGCCGCGTTGTCGAACTCGCCGAGAATGTCGCCGAAGCTCGGGCCGGTCTGCTCGTCCTGGAACGCCGATGCCATCAAGACCGCGGCCTCGATCTTCGGCGCAGCCTCACGAAGGTCGAGCGGGCCGGCGACCTCGTCGGTGTAGAAGGGGTGCGCACGCGCTTTCTCGGTTGCATCCACGTTCTGCAAGCGCAGCTTCTGGTTGGCGTCGCACGTGGTGTCACCCTCGTCGATGGCTCGGCGCACCCACCCGGTTCCGTAGGGCTCTGCGTTGCGGAGCACACCGTCGGCCCACGAAGTGGCGAAGCCGGTGTTGAGCAGGCCGCCGGGGGCGAGAACCCCCGTGGCGGTGTCGCCGTAGACGCTGAGCGGGGTGATGGCCGCGAGGCTCGGCGGGTTCGACTGCGCCACGAAGAACTGCGAGATGCCCGGGTACGACAGGCCGACCATGCCGACCTTGTTGTCGAGCACCCAGTCCTGGGCGGCAACGGTTTCGATCACGTCGTAGCCGTCGAGCACCTGCATCGTCTCGAAGAAGTCGTAGGCGCCGCCCGAGCAGCCGGTGCCCCGCACGTTCACTCCGACGACGGCATAGCCGAACAGTCCTGCGAGCAGCGACGACGGCTGGGCCGGCGCCTTGCACAACGTGGGGAACGTGCCGCACAGGGCGCGGGGATCGATGTCGCCGAACGACGAGAGCCCGCTGTAGGGATCCGACGGGTTGTAGCCCGAGTACTCGACCACCGTGGGGTAGGGACCGTCTTCGGGCGGACCGGGCAGCACGACATAGGCCGACAGCGTGGTGCCGTCGCGCGTCTCGATGTATTGCAGACCCTCCTCGAGGGCCTGACCGGTGTAGAGATCGGCGGGCGGCTCGTTCGAGTCGGGGTCGCCGACGGCCACGGTCCAGTCCACGGTCTTGCTCGTCGCGACGAGGTAGGTGCCGGGCTCGAGATCACGGAACATCGCCGAACCGAGGTCGTCGACCACGGATTCGCCGACGAGACGCAGCGTGAGCGCACCGTTGTCGTTGCCCCAGAGACCGAGCTTCACCGGGCTCCCGACATCGGCCTCGGTGACGAAGAGCTGTCCGAGCCCACCCCGGGTGTCGAACGTCGGTTGCACCACCCAGGGATTGCCTTCGACCCCCTCGAAGATGCTGCTCACATCGCTGTCGGCACCGCGGTCAGAACCCGAGCGGCCCGAGTCGCCGTCTTGGGCCGCAGCCGGAATCGACGCCAGGAGCGCCAGGGTCAGAAATACACCGAAAAACCACCGTCCACGCATCCCATAACCACTATCAGTGAATACCCCGTGGCGTCGAACGAGCCCCGGCCGGGGGCTCCTCCCTGGTCCTCGCCGTAGGCTCGCACGATGACTGGGCCGAGTCCGTTTCACATCATGCATTCGATGTCGACCGATCGCTCGGGGCTCGATGGCAAGTCGATCAACAAGGAGACGCGCCGCCGAGTCTTCGGTTTTGCCCGCCCGTATCGCTCACACATCACGCTGTTTCTCGTCACGAT
>JBBKWQ010000098.1:0-17852 GCA_037969115.1 Ilumatobacteraceae bacterium | reverse complement strand
GAGCAGCCCCGCGCGAATCCGCCGCGCCGACTCGTCGGGGTCGGTCGGCAACACGAGGACCCGACCTTCGGCGCCACTCGACGACTGATCGACGCCGGCGTTCGCGCACACGAACCCGTGATGCGTCTCGGTGATCAGTACGGGGCCGACCTGCCGCACGACGCGACGCGATTGTTGCAGCACGACCTCGACCAGGCATGGGTCCTTGTCCCAGCGCGTGGCCCAGCGCCGAGCGAACTCCGACGGCGTCACGTCGATCAGCTCGATGGCGCACCCCTCCGCCTTCGACACGATCTTCGACGTGACCACGACGACGTCGCCGATGCGAACGTCACCGTGATCGAGCACGAGCGCAGCGAGATCGGCTCCGAACTCGATCTCGGGGAGTCCCTCGACCGCAGTAATCGTCAATGACCGAGCCACGGCCTGCACGGTAGCTGCCGGTTCCGCCCGGCCCCGGCCCAGGGGGTCCATCGCGAACACACGACGCGACGGTTCACTTCGACCGGAGACGACGCGCCAACATGGGCGGATGACCCATACCGTTTCGGAGATCTTCGACGCCGACGCCTGGACCTCGGTGACCGGCTTCGAGTTCACCGACATCACGTACCACCGCGCCAACGACGTGGGCGCGGTGCGAATCGCGTTCGACCGGCCGGAGATCCGTAACGCGTTCCGGCCACACACGGTGGACGAGTTGTACCGGGCACTCGATCACGCCCGCATGTCGACCGATGTCGGTTGCGTCCTGCTCACCGGCAACGGTCCGTCCCCGAAAGACGGCGTCTGGGCGTTCTGTTCAGGCGGCGATCAGCGCATTCGTGGCAGGGACGGTTACAAGTACGCCGACGGTGAGACCTCGGACACGATCGAGCCCGGTCGGGCGGGGCGGCTCCACATCCTCGAGGTGCAGCGGCTCATCCGTTTCATGCCCAAGGTCGTGATCTGCGTGGTTCCGGGCTGGGCAGCGGGCGGAGGACACAGTCTGCACGTGGTGGCAGACCTCACCCTGGCCAGCGAAGAACATGCCCGGTTCAAACAGACCGACGCCGACGTCGCCAGCTTCGACGGTGGATTCGGCTCCGCATACCTGGCTCGCCAAGTCGGTCAGAAGTTCGCCCGCGAGATCTTTTTCCTGGGCCGCGAGTACACCGCTCGGCAGATGCACGAGATGGGGGCGGTGAACGACGTGGTGCCGCATGCCGAGTTGGAGTCGACGGCGTTGCAGTGGGCCCGTGAGATCTGCGCGAAGAGCCCCACCGCCCAACGGATGCTGAAGTATGCGTTCAACGCGATCGACGACGGGCTCGTCGGACAACAGATCTTCGCCGGCGAAGCGACGCGCCTCGCCTACGGCACCGACGAGGCAGCCGAGGGCCGCGACTCGTTCCTCGAGAAGCGTCCGGCCGATTGGTCGCCGTTCCCCTACTTCTACTGACCGCCTTCTCCTGACCCCATCTTCCGACCCCATCTTTCGACCACCGTCTCCTGACCCGCACTCCTACCCGGTCCCACCTTCCTGAGCCCATGTCCAGCACGTTCATACCCGTCGACGACTTCGACGACCCCCGCCTTGCCGAATTCCGGCTCAAGGAGCGAGGGCTCGCGAATCGGAATCAGCGTCGCGACGATGCCGGAGCCGGGCTGTTCCTCGCGGAGGGCGACCTGGTGGTGCAACGGGCGTTCGATGCCGGTTGCGTCCCGGTGGCGGCGCTCGCGGACGGCGCTCGCGTCCCTCATGTCGCCGAGCTGTTGAATACACCCGTCTACGTCGGCGGCGACGAGGTTCGACGCCGCGTGACGGGGCTCGGGCTACCCCACTCGATCATTGCGCTCTTCGAGCGGCCGGCCCGATCCGGCGTCGCAGCGTTGGCCGCAACTGCCGACAAGATCGTCGTCGTCGAGGGCGTCGACAACCCTGCCAACATCGGCTCCATCGTCCGGAACGCCGCGGCAATGGGTTGGGATGCGATGATCCTCGATCACACGAGCGCTGACCCGCTGTCGCGCCGGTCGCTGCGTGTTGCGATGGGGACGGCGTTCCAACTCCCACATGCCCGATCGAGCGATCTCGTCGGCGACCTGGCGAGGCTGGCCGACATCGTGCTGTACGCGCTCACCCCCGACGCCGATGCCACCGACATCCGCGACGTCCGGCCGGTAGGCCGACGCGCCGTGCTCATCGGATCGGAGCGGGCCGGGCTCAGCGATGAGCTCATGGCACTCGCCGAGCGCGTGCGCATCCCCATGGCAGACGGCGTCGACTCGCTGAATGCGGCTGCGGCAACCGCAATCGCCTGCTACGCGCTGGGTTGAGCAGCATCGGCTGCTCGTGGCGTCCGTTTTCGTCGCGACTTGCGGCTGCCGCGGGCCGACGGCTCCCAGGTGAACTTCTTGAGTGCGATGAGCACACCCAGTCCTCCCCACGCCGCCACGAACGCGAGTCGGCCCCAATCGAACGCCGGGGCATCGACGAACGGATTCAACGTGTCTTGAAACGCATTGACGAACGGTTTGAGCGGGAAGATGTTGCCGATGATCTCGAGCCATCGTGGGGTGTCGTTCCCCATCGCGATGAAAACATCCGAGATGAACGCCAGGGGCAGGATCGTGGCGTTCGCCACCGCCGGCGCCGAGTCGGCGTTCGGCACCACGCTGGCCACTGCCAGGCCGAGTGCCGCGAATGCGCTGACACCGACGGCGAAGGTCACGACCATCGCCGGGACCTTCGCGATGCTGAGCTCGACGCTGTAGAAGACGGTGCCGATCATCAGCTGCAACAACGCTGCCACGAACGCGATGGCCACGGCGGAGATCACCCAACCGGCGATGTACACCCAGGGCGGCACCGGCGTGGACCGCCACCGTTTCAGAATTCCTTCGTCGCGGCGGATCGGCACGACGTTGACCAGGTTGGTGTACGTCGCGGACACTGCGGTGAACGCCGCGAGACCACCGGTGTAGAACTGCTGCACCGACCATTCACCGGAGTCGGTGGTGACCGTGCCGTCGCCGAACAACGAGTTGAAGAGCAGCAGCATGATCGTCGGCAGTCCGATCGTGAAGAACAGTCCCACCGGCGAGCGCATGAACGTCAGTACCTGGTACCGCACCTGCACGACGAGCATCGACATCGAGCCGGGCCAGGCCGAGGCAGTCATGCGTGTGGACGTCATCCGACATCACCACCCGGTTCGCCACCGAGCTCGAGGAAGACGTCTTCCAACGACGGGCGGGTCACCGTCAGGTTGGCGAGCTCGATTCCACGCTCGAACGCCCAGCCCGTGAGCCGAGCGATGTCGGCGGTCGGCTGTGTCGTCTGGAACTCCACCGTGCCGGCTCGTCGGCTGTGCTGTTCGGGCACGACCGACCAAACACCGTCGGGTCCAGCCCCGACAGCTCCCGAAGCTGGCGCGCCGAACGCGCGGCCCCGTTCACCGGTCGCCGCGACGCCGGATGGTCGGGCGTCGTCGAGTTGCGCGTGGTCGGGCAGTTCGAACGTCACCGTGGCGACGTTGGCAGCCCCGATCAACTCCGACGGGGTGCCTTCCGCGACCAATCGTCCGCCGGAGAGCACGCCGACGCGATCGGCCAGCTGTTCGGCCTCTTCCAGATAGTGGGTCGTGAGCAGCACCGTGGTGCCACCGGCGCACAACGCGTCGATGAGCCCCCACGACTGGCGGCGAGCAACTGGATCGAATCCCGTGGTCGGCTCGTCGAGGAAGAGCACTTCCGGGTTGCCGATGATGCCGAGTCCGAGATCGACGCGTCGCTGCTGACCACCTGACAGCGTGCCGATTCGATCGTCGGCCTTGGCGGCAAGGCCGACGAGTTCGATCACCTCGTCGACGTCACGGGGATGCCGATAGCAGCTCGAATAGAACCGAAACGTCTCACGCACGGTGAACTGGCTCTCGACACCCGACGACTGCAGGACGATCCCGATCCGATCTCGCACCTCGCGCACGTCGACGGCCGGGTCGAGTCCCAACACCGAAACCGTGCCGGCCGACGCCGAGCGATGCCCCTCCAGGATCTCGACGGTGGTGGTCTTGCCCGCCCCGTTGTGACCGAGCAACGCATACACCTCACCGGTGTCGATCGCGAACGAGACACCATCGACGGCACGGTGATCGCCGTACGACTTGTGCAGACCGCTCACGGTGATTGCAGACACGCCGAAAACCTAGCGAGCCGTCACGAACGGCCGGGAAAACTGGCCGATGTGATCGGGAGTCCTGTGTCGTTGCGCAGGTGCTCTGATGCCGGTACGAAATAGCCCATCAGTTCCGTGTTGATCTCGTCGTCCAGCTCGGGATCGAGCGTGGAGCACATCCGTTCCACGGCCGCTGTCATGTGGACGAGCCAACGGTCGCGTTCGAGCGGACCGATGTGGAACGGCATGTGCCGCATTCGTAGACGCGGATGTCCTCGCTCGTCCATGTATGTGGTCGGACCGCCCCAGTACTGAGCGAGGAACAGCGTGAGACGATGCCGCGCACCCGTCAGGTCGGGAAACTCGGGGTAGAGCGGCGCGAGCACTCCGTCGTCGGCAACGCCCTCGTAGAACGCATCGACCAGCCCTTCGAAGAACGGCATGCCGCCGACCCGAAAAAACAAGCTGGGCGCCGTGGTAACCACGGCGCCCAGCTTAGGGGGGAAGGGGGTCTCGGCCGTCTGGCCGAGGGTCGGCCGAAGCCTGGATCAGGCGTTCGGTTCGAACTTTCGGTACTCGACGAGTTCGTCCTGCTTCAGCACGAACGGGGTCGAGTCGTTGCATTCATCGAGAATCACGAACTCGTCGGTCGCCAGCAGCACGAGTGCAGTGTGCACCTCGTCGCCACGGGTGATCTCGATCACGTCACCGGCCTCGATTGTTTCCATCAACATCGTCGTCATGTCACATCTCCTTCGTACATGATCTATCGGTGCAACCTCTCCGACCTTGAGAGATTCCTGAATCGAATGTGTCGCTTTTCACATCAACTCTTGACAGTGGTTCCCGACCGCTCGAGCGCCACCGCGCCGCCACGCACATCTACCCTGGTGCATCGTGTCGACCCGTCTCACTCCGTCGTTGTGTGTGATGGCGTGCTTCGCTCTCGCCTGCAGCAGTTCTGACGAACCGGACGTCGCGATCACCGACGATCAACTGGAACAGCTCCGACTCCTCGAAGGGTTGGCCGAAGGCATCGACGTGGACGGCATCGAACTCCCGCCCCGACCGACCGTCAGCATCGCGCCGCGTGACACACGTCCGCTCGACGACCCACCCGACGCGACCGAACTCGACATCGGGCTCGATCGCTCCGGTCGCCCGTACGACGTCCAGCAGAGTTGGTACGACGGTTCCGCGCTCGTCGCTGAGCCGCTCGGCACCGTGCACATCGCCGACGGCGACCTGCGCATCATGGATGGCAGCATCCTCACCGTCGATCCTGTCGATCTCCTGGCCGGCGAGTACGTCGCAGTCGGGTTCGATGTCGAACGGCTCGACCTGACGATGCTGTTCGCCGGCTACCCGCCCACCGACGAACAACCGGTTCGCCGGTCAGTGATCGGTGTCCGGCTCGACGTGCCCGATGCCGCGACCGTCGTCGAGTGGCAACCGTATGAGTTCGCATACGGCACCGACGGGGGCGTCGGCGGGCTCACGAGCGGTGCCATCGAGGCCGGCGCCGCCGACCAACTCCCCTACTCGGAGGGCGGCGATCTCTTCGTCGACTGGGACTACGAGTTGGACTACTACCTCGGCGAACACGCCGGCGCCGGCGGGCCCGACGTGTTCATCTACGCCAACGGCTTCGGCGACGGCGGCTTCCCGATGTCGCGAGGTCTCGACGCGGAAGATCGACTTGTTTCCCTCGTGCTCCCCACCCTCACCTACCCGTGGCGACTGATGATTCCGGACGGCGAACCACCGACCGACGTGACCGAGCGCGAGGACCAGTACGTCGAGTGCCTGAATGGTGAACGCGCCGTCACCATCGACGGCACCTGCCTCGGTGACGGCGAGTACTGAACGGCCCGCAATCCTCGACTCAGCGGGATCGACGACCCGGGACCATGCCTGTCTCACATCCCTTGACATGTCCACTCTCGCAAAGTGTGTGACACCCCCGTGCGCATCATGACGTCATGTTGTTGCAGTCATCTTGTGCCGGTTGCGCCGAGCCCGGAACGCCGCTGTGCCGCACGTGCCGGTTTTCGCTCGTCGGTCCCGCTCCCCAGCCGGCTCAGCACAACGGCGTCATCGCTGCCCTCCCGTTCGTGGGCCGCGCACGAGACGTGGTGCTCGGATTCAAGTATCGCAACCGGCGCCAGATCGCCGGCCATCTCGGCGGCTTGATCGTGAATCGCGTCCTTCGTGAGGGGCTCCGCCCGGGTGATGACTTCGACGTGGTCACGTGGGCCCCCACGAGTCGACAGCGACGTCGCGAGCGCGGCTTCGACCAAGCCGAGTTGGTCGCTCGGCGGGTTGCTCGCCAATTGGGAGTGCCGTGTCGTCGCCTCCTCGAACGGTCCGACCCGGGACCCGCGCAGACCGGCCTCGATCGTGTCCACCGCCTCCACGGCCCTGCCTTCAAGACTCGTCCGGGGCTCCCTGGCCACCGCATTCTCATCGTCGACGATGTGGTCACCACCGGAGCCACGCTGCGCTCGGCCGAACAGGCACTGCGCGCCGGCGGAGCTGCCGGCGTCATTCGCACGGCCATCGCTGCCACTCCTGCAGCTGCAGTGCGTCGGAACAACGTCATCGTCGGACCCTGGCACCGCGCCGAAGCATCAGCTCGACGACACACGGCGTGAGCGCTGCTTTTACGGCCGACACCTCGGTTCTGGCTCCGCGGCTGCGTCGACACCGCCGATAGGCTCATTTGCTGCATGAGCATCCTCGATCGCATCCTCCGCGCGGGAGAAGGCAAGAAACTCAAAGCACTGCAAGCCATGGTGCCCGACATCAACGCATTCGAGGACGAGACGCGGCAGTTGTCCGACGCCGACCTACGCGCCAAGACAGCCGAATTCCGCCAGCGCCTCGACAACGGTGCAACGCTCGACGACATCTTGCTCGAGTCGTTCGCTGTCACCCGCGAAGCTGCCGATCGTGTGATCGGCCAACGCCACTACGACGTCCAGATGATGGGCGGGGCGGCGTTGCACTTCGGCTGGGTCGCCGAGATGAAGACCGGTGAGGGAAAGACCCTCGTGTCGACGTTGCCCGCGTACCTCAACGGCCTCTCGGGCAAGGGCGTCCACCTGGTGACGGTGAACGATTACCTCGCCCGTCGTGACGCCGAGTGGATGGGCCGGATCCACCGCTGGCTCGGTCTCGAGGTCGGTCTGGTGGTGCCCGGTTCGAAGAACCGGCCCGATGAGAAGCGCCTGAGCTACGGCTCCGACATCACGTACGGAACGAATAACGAGTTCGGCTTCGACTACCTCCGCGACAACATGGCACCCAATCTGTCTCAGAAGGTGCAGCGCGGCCAGAACTACTGCATCGTCGACGAAGTCGACTCGATCCTCATCGACGAAGCTCGCACGCCGCTCATCATCTCGGGCCGCGTGGGCGACGCTGCCAAGCTCTACTACCGGTTCGCATCCATCGTCCGGTCACTCAAGCGCGACGTCGACTACGAAGTCGAAGAGGACAAACGCGTTGTCGTGCCGACCGAGGACGGCATCGAGAGGGTCGAGGCTGCGCTCGGCGTCGACAACCTGTACGACGACGTGTCGGCCAATCTGGTGCATCAGTTCACGGTGGCACTGAAGGCCAAAGAGCTCTACAAACGTGACAAGGACTACATCGTCCAGGGCGGCGAGGTGAAGATCGTCGACGAGTTCACCGGCCGCATCCTCGAGGGTCGTCGTTGGAGCGAAGGTATCCACCAGGCCGTCGAAGCCAAAGAGGGCGTGAAGATCAAAGAAGAGAACCAGACGCTCGCCACGATCACGCTGCAGAACTACTTCCGGATGTACGACAAGCTCGCCGGCATGACCGGTACCGCCTCCACCGAATCGGCCGAACTGATGAACACCTACGAGCTCGGTGTCGTCCCCATACCGACCAACCGCCCCCTCGTCCGCGACGACCAGGCAGACCTGATCTTCAAGGGCGAACTCGGCAAGTTCAAGGCCGTCATCGACGACATCGTCGAGCGCCACCAGACCGGCCAGCCGGTGCTGGTGGGAACCGTGAGCGTAGAGAAATCCGAGTTGCTCTCCCGGCTGTTGCGCGATCGCGGTATTGCCCATGAGGTGCTCAACGCCAAGCAGCACACGCGCGAGGCCGAGATCGTCACCCAGGCAGGTCGGCTGGGCGCCATCACCGTCGCCACCAACATGGCGGGCCGCGGTGTCGACATCCTGCTCGGCGGCAACCCCGAGGGTCTCGCCCGCAACGAGGTCTTCAAGGAGGGCTACGACGAAGGGCTCCTGATCGACGAGTTCGCCATGGCACGCCCGCTCGCCCAGATGGGCGAGGAGTTCATCGAGAACCGTGCGAAGGCGCTCGCCCGCTACGACGAGCTGCTCGTCGGTTTCAAGGAGCAGTGCGACGCCGAGGGTGCGAAGGTCCGAGCAGCCGGTGGCCTCTACGTGGTCGGCTCCGAGCGTCACGACAGCCGCCGGATCGACAACCAGCTGCGCGGACGCTCGGGGCGACAGGGTGACCCTGGGGCGAGCCGCTTCTATCTCTCGCTCGACGACGAGCTCATGCGATTGTTCGCCACCGGAGCCCTTCAGTGGGCGATGGGCCGGTTCGACGAAGACGAAGCGATCGAGGCGAAGATGGTCACCAAGGCGATCGAACGGGCGCAGACCACGGTCGAGACCAAGAACGCCGAGATCCGCAAGAACGTCCTCAAGTACGACGAGGTCATGAACGAGCAGCGCAAGGTGATCTACAAGCGCCGCGACCAGATCCTCGATGGCCTGCCCCTCAAGTCGGCAGCCATGGAGTACCTTGCCGAAGCCGTCGACGCGCTGCTCGAATCACATTGCGCGTCAGCTGCCACCGATGAATGGGACCTCGACGGCCTCGCCAAGGAACTCACCACGTTCTGGCCGACCGTGTTGAACGAGGGCAACCTCGGCGAATGCAGCTCGACCGACGAACTGTACGACGTCATCATGGCCGACGCCACGAACCATTACGAGCAGCGCGAGGTCGAGCTCGGCGAAGACACCATGCGCGAGGTCGAGCGTCAGGTGATGTTGCGCATCATCGATCAGCGCTGGCGTGAGCACCTCGAGGAGATGGACTACCTGCAGGAAGGAATCAACCTGCGGGCCATGGGCCAGAAGGACCCACTCGTGGAGTGGCAGCGCGAAGGCTTCGAGATGTTCGGCGGCATGATGAAGGGCATCGCACAGGACTTCGTGCGTTATGTCATGCACGTGCAAGTCGTTCAGAACGACCAGCCGGCCGACCAGGCCAAGAACATCCAAGAGACGTCGAGCAAGTCGCAGCCCGACGAGTCGGGTGTCAATCGAGCTGCCGCTGCTGCTGCAGCATCGGGTGAGATTCCTGCGCAGGCCGTGCCGGCGAGATCCACGGCGAAGCCCCAGCAGGTGATCAAGGACGATTTCGACAAGACGCCTCGAAACGCGCCGTGCCCCTGCGGCTCGGGCAAGAAGTTCAAGCAGTGCCACGGCGCGGCCTGAACCGACCGTTCCGCCCGATCCGAGCAATCAATCAGATCCGAGCATTCCACCATGCGTGACTTCACCGATGATCTTCGCGACGTCCGACGTCGACTCGATGAAGCATCCGACTACCTGAAAATTCCCGACAGCCGCAACAGGCTCGTCGAGCTGGAATCAGAAGTCGCCCGCCCTGACCTGTGGGACGATGCCGAACTCGCCAAACGCGTCAACGCCGACTACGCCAACGTCAAAGACGACCTCGAAACCTTCGACGCGCTCATCGGCGAGCTCGAGGACGCCGAGACGCTGCACGAGCTCGCGCGCGAGGTCGACGACGAGTCGCAAGAGACCGAGATCGAGGCCGGTGTCGCGAAGATCTCGAGCCAGCTCGACGGCCTGGAACTGCGCAGCCTGTTCGTGGGCGAACACGACAACAACGACGTGATCGTGCAGATCAACGCCAAGGACGGAGGCGTCGACGCGCAGGACTTCAGCGAGATGTTGTTACGGATGTACATGCGGTGGGCCGAGAGCCGTGGCTTCGGCGTCGAGGTCAACTACGTGTCCGAGGGTGTCGAGGCCGGCATCAACTCCGCCGAGTTGACCCTCACCGGGCGCTACGCCTACGGACTCATGACCAGCGAACGTGGCACGCACCGCCTCGTCCGCATCAGCCCGTTCGACAACCAGGGTCGGCGCCAGACCAGCTTTGCTGCCGTTCAGGTGTGGCCGGTGCTCGACGCGCCCGACGTCGAGGTCAACGAATCCGAGATCCGGATGGAAGTCTTCCGGGCTTCCGGTGCCGGCGGCCAGCACATCAACAAGACCTCGTCGGCCGTACGACTGATCCACGAGCCAACCGGTCTCGTGGCGAGTTCGCAGGAAGAACGCAGCCAGCTCCAGAACCGCGAGCGGGCGATGAACCGTCTGAAGGCGATGATCGCCGCGAAGATCGAGGAAGAGCACCAGGCCGGACTCGATGCGATCGGGGGCAAGCAGGCACAGGTCGGATGGGGCAGCCAGATCCGCAGCTATGTGATGCAGCCGTACCAGATGGTGAAAGACCTGCGAACCGAGGTCGAGACCGGCAACGTCGCCGCGGTGCTCGACGGTGATGTCACCGAGTTCATGGAGGGTTACCTCCGCTGGCGGCGCGCCGAAGCGGACGACGACTGACGCTGCGCAGCGACGAACCGGAGGGTGGACGAACTGGAGGGTGTGGGTCAGGCGCATTCGCGACGAAGGGTGCCGCATTGTGACGGTTTGATGGCGATACCCTGATCCAGCCCACTCACCAGGCCCCTCCACATGATTCGACTCGAAAACGTCACGAAGAGCTACTCCGCCGAAGTCGTCGCCCTCCGCGACGCGTCCTTCGACGTGGCCAAGGGGGAGTTCGTGTTCCTCGTCGGACCGTCGGGTTCAGGCAAGAGCACGTTGCTGCGCCTGCTGAACCGCGAAGAGCGGCCCGAGCGCGGCGCCGTCTGGGTGGCGGGTCGCAACATCATCGACATGCCTCCGGGCCGCGTTCCTCACTTGCGACGCAACATCGGCAACATCTTCCAGGACTACAAACTCCTGTCGAACAAGACCGTGTTCGAGAACGTGGCGTTCGCGCAAGAAGTGATCGGGCGGCCGAAACACGTCATTCGCCAGCAGGTTCCCGCCGTGCTCGATCTGGTCGGCCTGGCCGGCAAGGAAGAGCGATTTCCGCACCAGCTCTCGGGTGGCGAGCAGCAGCGCGTGTCGATCGCTCGAGCTTTCGTGAACCGACCGCTGATCCTGATCGCCGACGAGCCCACCGGAAACCTCGACCCCACCACTGGTGAGGGCATCATGCGGTTGCTCGATCGGATCAACAAGACCGGAACGACCGTGGTCATGGCAACGCACGATCAACGCATCGTGAACACCATGCGCAAACGAGTGATCCAGCTCGACCGCGGCGTCATCGTCCGAGACCAGGCCCGAGGTGTCTACGAGTAATGCTGTCACGTCTCACCTACACATTCCGCGAGACCTGGGCCAGCTTCCAGCGCAACCTCACGCTCACCATTGCAGCGATCATCACGTCGGCGATCTCGTTGCTGATGTTCGGACTGACGTTGCTGATCCAACACGGCTTCGACAACCTCCTGCAACGTTGGGAGGGCGGCGTCGAGATGATCGTGTACGTCAATTCACAGGCCGACGACGCCCAACGCATGGTGATCGAGGACGCGCTGCGGGCCCAGGAAGGCACCACGATCGAAGCGTGGCGGTATTGCGACGTGCAGTGCTCGCTCGACGACGCTCAGATCCTGTTCGCCGGTGAGCCCGCAACGCTGGAACTCTTGACCCCGTCGAACATCCCGACGCAGTTCAAGGTCACCCCTTCCGACGCCACTCAGATCGATCAGCTGCGCCAGCTCAAGCTCAGCTACAGCCAGCTTCCCAACGTGTACAACGTCGACCTCGCAGAAGATCAGATCGACCTGATCGCCAAGCTCAAGGGTTTCGCCGGCACCTATCTGACCGGCATGTGGATCGCCCTCATGTTCGCGGCGACCTTGCTCATCTGGAACACGATCAGAACCGCGATGTTCGCGCGGCGACGCGAGATCGAAGTGATGAAACTCGTCGGGGCGACCGACTGGTTCATCCGCGTTCCGTTCATGCTCGAAGGCCTGATCCACGGTTTGATCGGAGCAGTCGCGGCGTGCGGCGCATTGTGGTTCATCAACGGCCGATGGACGTCGGGCGTGAAGGAGTTCCCGCAGGGAACCGGCTTCTCCGCGCTCGTGGTCGACAGTGGCTACGTGGGCACGGTCTCGCTCTACCTCATCGGCTTCGGCGCCGTCGTCGGCATGATCGGCTCCGGCATCGCAGCATCGCGCTTCCTCGACGTCTGACCTCGGTCGGTAACGTCAGCACGTGAGCACCTTCGAGCAGATCACCTACGACGTCGCAGACCACATCGCGACCGTCACGCTGAACCGTCCCGACAGGATGAACGTGTTCACCGATCTGATGCGTCGGGAGCTCTGCGCAGCGTTCGATCTCACCGACGCCGACGACGATGTTCGGGCCGTGATCGTCACCGGCAGCGGGCGGGCGTTCTGCGCCGGGGCAGATCTGGGGCGCGGCGGTGCGACGTTCGCGAAGGGAGGCAGCGAGATCGGCACCGATGCCGGTGTGCCCCGCGACGGCGGCGGCATGGTCGCCCTGCGGATCTTCGACAGCCTGAAGCCCGTGATCGGCGCGATCAACGGCGCTGCCGTCGGTGTGGGCGTCACCATGACCCTGCCGATGGACATCCGCATCGCCACACCGGACGCCAAGTTCGGCTTCGTCTTCTCCCGGCGCGGCATCACGCTGGAAGCGTGCTCCAGTTGGTTCTTGCCCCGCATCGTCGGCGTCAGCCAGGCCCTCGAGTGGGCCTACTCGGGTCGGGTCTTCCTCGCCCAGGAGGCACTCGGCGGCGGCCTCGTGCGGAGCCTGCACGAACCCTCCGACCTCATCGATGCAGCGCGCTCACTTGCCGCCGAGATCGTTGAGAACGCAGCGCCCGTCTCCGTCGCACTCACCCGCCAGTTGGTCTGGCGGATGCTCGGCGCGAATCATCCCATGGAAGCGCACCGCGCGGACAGCCGCGCGATCCTCCAGCGAGGCCGCAGCGCCGATGCCCACGAGGGCGTGACCAGCTTCCTGGAGAAACGCCCGGCAACCTACACCGATCGGGTGACCGACGGGTTGCCCGACGTGTTCCCGGGCTGGGTCGAGCCCGGCTTCATCTGACGACTTCGAGCGTGATCCGTTCGAGCGCGACGAACCAGCTCACGACCACACACCAGGGGTGAGTCTCAGTAGCGGTAGTGTTCTGGTTTGAACGGACCCGCCGGGTCGAGGTCGAGGTACTCGGCCTGCGCGTCGGACAATACCGTGAGCTTCACCCCGAGCGCCGGGAGGTGGAACCGAGCGACCTTCTCGTCGAGGTGCTTGGGAAGCACGTACACGCCGATCGGGTATTCGTCGGTGTTCTTCCAGAGTTCGATCTGCGCGAGAACCTGGTTCGAGAACGAGCAGCTCATGACGAAGCTCGGGTGGCCGGTGGCGCACCCGAGGTTCACGAGTCGTCCCTCGGCCAGCACGATGATCTGTCGGCCGCCCTCGAACCGCCACACGTCGGTACCGGGCTTCAGTTCGTCACGCACCGCGCCACTGCGCGACAGACCGGACATGTCCATCTCATTGTCGAAGTGGCCGATGTTGCACACGATCGCGTTGTGCTTCATGCGCTGCATGTGGTCGATGGTGATGATGTCGGCGTTGCCCGTTGCCGTCACGAAGAGGTCGGCAGTCTCGACGACGTCCTCGATCGGGAGCACCTGCAGGCCCTCCATCGCGGCCTGGAGCGCGTTGATCGGGTCGATCTCGGTCACGATGACGCGGCAACCCTGGCCGCGCAGCGATTGCACGCACCCCTTGCCGACATCGCCGTAGCCGAGCACGACTGCGGTCTTGCCGCCGAGCATGACATCGGTGGCCCGAGAGATCGCGTCGACGAGTGAGTGGCGGCAGCCGTAGAGGTTGTCGAACTTCGACTTCGTCACCGAATCGTTCACGTTGATCGCAGGGAACAACAGGTCACCGTCGGCGGCCATCTTGTACAGGCGCTTCACGCCGGTCGTGGTCTCTTCGGTGACGCCCTTGATCTGCTTGCCCATCCGGGACCACTTGAGCGGGTCAGCCTTGAGCGAGCGCTGCAGCAAGCCGAGCACGATGGCCAGTTCGGCGTTGGGCGCTTCGGTCGGGTCGGGCACTTCGCCGGCCGTCTCGTACTCGACGCCCTTGTGGAGCAACATGGTGGCGTCGCCGCCGTCGTCGAGAATCATGTTCGGACCGTCGTACGACGAGCCGTCGGCAGCATCGGGCCATGTCATCATCTGGTCGGTGCACCACCAGTACTCCTCGAGTGTTTCGCCCTTCCACGCGAACACAGGAACACCCTGGAGGTCGTCGGCGCTGCCGTTCGGGCCGACGACGACGGCCGCGGCAGCGTGATCCTGCGTCGAGAAGATGTTGCAGCTCGCCCAGCGGACTTCGGCGCCGAGTTCGGTCCGCGTCTCGATCAACACGGCGGTCTGGATCGTCATGTGCAATGAGCCGGAGATGCGCGCACCGGCGAGCGGCTTCGACGGGCCGTACTCCCTACGTATCTCCATCAGGCCGGGCATCTCGTGCTCGGCGAGGAGCATCTCCTTGCGACCGAACGGTGCGAGCGACAGGTCGGCGACTCGGTAATCCTTGCGCGCCGAGAGTGTGGAAGTCATGTACGGGCTCCTTCGAGGGTGGGCCGGTTACATCGCCGGCCCGGTCGAGAACACATGAGCCGGGGCCTACTGGCACCGTGTCGAATCAGCCCACGTCTTGAGGACCACAGCCTAGCGTGACCCTGAGGACCATCACCACGCCCCGTCGGGAGCGCGAGTCGGCGATCAGCCGGCGAGGATCACGGCCGACACGTCGAAGATGTAGTCGATCGAGCCGCTGTAGTTGTAGAACCGGACCATCGAGTTCGACATGTTGCCGGACGCATCTTCGGCGCTGCCGTATGTGAGCAGCGCCATGTTCGGCACCGACTCGTTCTCGACGAGGTTGATGTTCGACGCGTCGGGCGGCTTCGGATTGCTCACCGCCGAGGGATAAGCCGTCATGTAGGTCTCGACGGACACCGTGGGGTACTGACGGACGAGTCCCGTGCCCGTGAGGTTGCCGATGAGCGCAGACTGCGGCCCGACCCACGTGCCGCCGATCTCGACGCTGTCGACGAACTCGGAGAAGTCCCAGTCCTCGCCCTGGCCCGGACCCAGCTTGCCTGCCGTTGAGCCGGAACGGGTGTCGATCACACGGTTCGGCGACACGAGCGGCACCACGCGTCCCTGGTTGGTGGACGGATCCATGCCGGTGCGGAGATAGGCCACGACGTCGACCAGCAGGTGCACGTTGCCGCGCTCGTTGAAGAGACGGATCTTGCCGTCGGGACCGACCGGAACGAGCGCGAGGTTCGCCTTGATGTCACCGTTTCGAAGGTTGAGGTTGCTGGTGCTCGGCAAGGTGCCGGCAGCGGGTGCGGTCGGCGTCGCCGACACGAAGGTGTCGCTGCTCGTCGACAGATTGTTGACCGCGGTGATGTTGACCAATGCTCCGATGACCGAGGAGCTGTTGGGCACGATGTCGGTTCTGGCGGGACTGGTGGAATCGGCACCGCGAATGTCGACGGTGCGGACTTCGCCGGCGTTGAACGGCGTGGTGGTGCGGGAGTCGAAGATGCGCCCCGGTCCGACCGGGATGGTGCGGGCACCCTGGTCGCCGAAGCTGCTCGTGGAGAACCATCCGAACACGTCGATCAGGACGTGGGCATTGCCGTTCACGGTCTCGGACACGAGCCGCACGACGATCTTGCCATTGTCGCCGGGACGAACGATGGCGAGGTTGGGCACGGTCTGTCGGGCCTGGAAGTTGACCTGTGACGAGCCGCCCTCGGTGGCGCCAGAACCGAACATGCGGAGGTACCCCGGAGCGCTCGGTGCCACCACGGTGGCGCTCACGGCAACCGCGAGCACCTCGTCGCTGTCGAGGTCGGCGAGTGCCGGCAGGCCACCGGGGCCGACGACCTGCACTTCGAACGTCGCACCCTGGCCGGTGGGCACGGACACCGTACCGATCTTCGAAGCTCCGAGCCCGAGTCGCGTGTCGAGGACACGGTCGGGTTCGATGGCGTGGTATTCGCCACCGGAGTCGACGCCTCCCGCGGCCTCGACAACGGTTTGCTCAGACCCGGAACGAAGGGCTCCGACGGCGGTCAATGACGCAGCGAGCGCGAGACAGACCGCTACGCGAGTTCGCTTGCCGAGCTGGGTTCGACGGGAAGGTCCATGCACGGCCATGAATCGTAACGTGTTCGTCATGAAATTGTGATTCGGGGAGCCAATTCTCGCGTCAGATTTCGAACGTCGGGCTGATCGAGTCCCGTTCGACGATTGCCATCAACTCGGCGTGACGCGCATCGTCGGCTGTGCTCGCCTCCTCGACGAGCATCACCGGGATGTCGTCGCGAACCTCGTACGATCGCTTCAAGCGGGGGTTGTACAACACCTGCTCCGACTCGATGTAGTACAGCGGACCCTTGTCATCCGGGCAGGCCAGAACCTGCAACAGCTTCGTATCGAGTGCCATGGGTGCTCCTCGTGGTCGTTGGGGTGGTCGTTGGGGTGGTCGTCGCGGTGGTCGTCGGGCGACCGTGTCGGGCGGCTCAGCCGCGGGTGATGACGGACAGTACGTCAGCCACACGGCTGTCGCACTCATCGCGAGTCGATGCCTCGAGGTTGAGACGGAGCAACGGCTCGGTGTTCGACGGACGAAGGTTGAACCACCATGTGCCGCAGTCGACGGTGAGGCCGTCGAGGTCGTCCTGTTCGTAGGCGGCGTATTCCTTCGACACGTCATCGATCACGTGGGCAACGTCTTCGACCTGCGTGTTGATCTCGCCGCTACTGGCGTAGCGCTCGAACGGTCGACGCACGACGGAAAGTGGCTCCCCTAGCCTCGACAGTTCCGCGAGCACCATCAACGAAGCGATCAACCCACTGTCGGCGCGGTAGTTGCGAGCGAAGTAGTAGTGCGCCGAGTGTTCTCCGCCGAACACAGCATCCGTGTCGGCCATTGTCTGCTTGATGAACGAGTGCCCCACCTTGGTGCGAATCGGCACGCCGCCGTGTTCGCGCACCGTCTCGGGAACCGCCTTCGAGCAGATCAGGTTGTGGAGCACGGTTGCGCCCGGTTCATCGCGGAGGATCGCGGACGCCAGCAGCGCCGTGGTCGTGGAACCGCTGAGACCAACACCGTTCTCGTCGACCACGAAGACACGATCGGCGTCGCCATCGAACGCCAAACCGACGTCGAAGCCGCCCGCGGTCACCCGAGCGCACAGATCTCGCTGATTCGCCGGCTGGAGCGGGTCGGCCGGGTGGTTGGGGAACGTGCCATCGAGCTCGCCGTACATCACTTCGAGATCGATGGCCGGAATACGCGCGAAGACGGCGGGGACGACGAGGCCCCCCATGCCGTTCGCTGTGTCGGCCACCACGCGCATCGGCGTGAACGACGAGGTGTCGGCGAACGGCATGGGGGGCCTCGTCGTCCCCGCCGTCTTCGCG
>JBBKWQ010000097.1:0-4069 GCA_037969115.1 Ilumatobacteraceae bacterium | reverse complement strand
ACGGACGATCGACAGCGCTCGAGCGAGCGAATCGGTCGCCTCGAACTCCGCATCGGTGCCGCGCGCAACCACCTCGTCATGGTCGGCTTCGATGCTGACGACGTGGTGACGCATCGCATGTCGGTGACCGTCGATGCTTCGTCGGCTGGCAACGGTGAAGATCCACCGTCTGAAGTCGGCGCCGTCGCCGACGAAACGTTCGAGGGATCGGCTGACATCAACCCACACCTGGCTCGCCACATCCTCGGGCGACACCGCACGCTTGGCGAACAGCAGACGGAGAACCTGCGGCTGATAGATCCGCCACAACGTTGCGATCGCATCCCGATCACCGGCGCGGGCACGTTCGAGCGTGTCGACGTCTGCGACGTGTCGGCGTTCGTATGAGAGGTCGATGACGCGACATCGGCGTATCTGCCTCCCGCCTTGAGCGAAACGCGGATTGCTCTCGACGCCGGCGCGGCCTGACGTGACGTCGTCCTGGTCGGACGGGAGGCTGTCGAACATCTTCCGGCCCGCATCGGGCGATCACGAGCGTGGGCGGCTCTCGTACTCGACGGGAACGAAAGAGGTGTCCTGGTTCATCAGCTTTCTCGTGCGCGAGCTGCACAGAGTTCTCGGCGACTCATCTTCGACCTGCCGGGGAGGTTCGTCTGTCTGGCCCACGCATACAGCTCCGCTTTGGTCATCCGGTCGATTTCTGTCGATCGCGGACGCGTCGATCTGCCGTCGATGGTGCGGATCTCCACATGTTCGGTGATGTCCTCGATCGAATCGCGACGGCCGGTGCCGAGACCGTGGCGTGACACGTTCAGCGCAGCTGCAGCAGCAGCGAGGCACAGTCCGTCCTCGAACGTGAGCCCTCGTGCTGCTGCAACAGCGAGCGCTGCGGTCATCGAGTCGCCGCCGCCTCGCCCGTCGAGCACCTCGAGGCCGGGTGAGCGGACTTCGACGATCCGCCCGTCGTACCCCGCGATGGTGGTGCGGTCCTGTCGCGACACGACCACCGCAGTCGCTCCCGCTTCCTGAAGGCGGCCGATGCCGGCGCTGACGGCTTCGATCGAGCTGCGCTTGGACCAACCGTCGGAGATGAGTTCTTCGTGGCTCAATTTGACGACATCCACCCCGGCAGCGAGCACACTGTGCAGTGGTGCCCCACAGAGGTCAGCGATCACCGTGACGTCATTGCGGCGCAGATCCGACACGAGCCGGCGGAATGTGTCGGGGTCGAACATCGGGGCCAACTGCGTGCCGGCGAGTACGCAGACGCCGGCGGACAAGGCCGCACCCACGATGGCGCTGTACAGCTCGTCCACCTCGTGTCGCCCCATGGTCGGGATCTCGGTCCGGGCGACGAGCACTCGCTCGGCAGCGCGGCGATCATCGACGACGACCGAGTTCGGGTGCGCCATCGTCGTCAGCCGGGCATCGAGGCCATCTGCAGCGATGATCGATCGGAGGGCCTCGCCCGGCTCGCCGCCCACGCCGGCACACGGGATCGGGTGGGCTCCCAGCGCCTGGATCATCCGCGAGATCCAGTAGCCCTGCCCACCCGCATGAAGATGTACCTCGTCGCGGTCGTCGCCGACGCGATGTAGCTCGATCGAGAGCAGCAACGCCGGAGCAAACACCGCAACGGAGTCTCTGTCGTCAGGAGGAGGTGAGGCAGGAGGAACTGCGGCGCCGCCGGTCGGCTGGCCGACACTGGTGTGGTTCGAGGAATTGGGCACGCCCTCCCTGGGTACCACCACGTCGTGAATTCGAAACCGTACGAACAACACCGGGAGGGGCACCACGCTGACGAGCACTCGGATCGCCGTGGCCTCCGATCAACTTGCGTCGCCGGGCGACAGCTTCTCGTGTCGTGACGTGTTTCGTCGCTCGAACGTGTCGTCGATCAGGACGACGTCGCGTCCGCTGCGGTCGAGGAGGCTTGCCGCGATGCTTGCCCGGTATCCGCTGGCGCAGTGCACGAGAAGCCGATCATCGGGAACTTCGTCGAGTCGATCGAGCAACTTCTCGAGCGGCACGTGCACCGATCGATCGATGTGCTCGTCGACGTATTCGTCGTCGCGGCGCACGTCGAGCACCGTCCCCTCCGTCGATTCGAGATCGTCGAACTGAATCACGGGATACGAGCGGCGTTCGGTGTCTGGTGCCCATTCGGTCGGGTCGCCGGTCGCAGCGCCGCTGGGCCGGTCGATGCCGATCCGGACGAGTTGTCGCTGCGCTGCAGTGATGTCATCCGCGGAGTCGGCAAGCAGTGTGATCGGCATCCCCCACGGCGCCACCCAGCCCAGGTAGATCGAGAACTGGTCGGACAACTCCACGCCGATCGTTCCGGCCACATGAGCGGCGGCGAAGTCCCGCCGGGGTCGCAGGTCGACGACCCACTCTCCACGATGAATGCGTCGCGCCAGTTCGTGGGGGTCGACGTTCGCCGGTGGTGACAGGTCTGCCGGGCCGGGTCCACTCCGGTTGAGCGCGCCCATGTGCGCGTAGTACGCCGGATAGCTGGACAACCCGTTGGTGAGTCGATTGACGAACTCGTCTTCGTCATCGGTCGTGAGCGCGATGTTGATGTCGCGCTCTGTCCCCATCGTTCCATCGGACTCGGCGTCGCTCGATGTCGACGCACAGAAGCTCCCGAAGCCATGAGTGGGATAGACCGCAGCATCGTCGGGAAGCGCTTCGGAAAGCTTGCGTGCGGAGCGGTGCTGAGCCCTGGTGAGTTCCTCCGTGGAGTGCTCCGAGTCGAGATCGGTGCGGCCGACCGTGCCGAAAAGCAGCGATCCCCCAGTGAACACGGCGGGTGACTGCCCGGTGCATCGGACGACGAAACTCAGGTGATGGGGTGTGTGTCCTGGTGTGGCCACTACCGAGACCGTCAGGGCTCCGACGCGGAGTGCGTCGCCGTCGTGCACGGCTGCGTGTTCGAAGGTGAGCGTCTCGGATGCAGCGTGGAAGAGTGCCGCGCCGGTGAGTCGAGAAAGCGTCAACGCACCGCTCGCGTAGTCGTTGTGGACATGGGATTCGAACACGTGGGTGATGAGCACACCGGCAGATTCGGCTGCGTCGATCACGCGATCGACGTCGCGCTGCGGGTCGACGACGAGTGCGACATTTCCGTCGTGGACGATGTACGACCGGTCGCCCAGTGATGGTGTCTCGATCGTGATCACCGACATGCGGCGCAGCTCTGTCGAATCGATGGGTGACGCGTCGTGGACTGTCATACCCTAGGAATACCCCAGCCTCATCCCCGGTCAATCATTCCGGAACATTCCAGCACGTGTCGCCGCCAGTGTTTCGGCGGGACCCCGAGGGGAAACACCTGCTCCATGACCGATGACCACACAGGGACTGATGACCAGACAGGGACTGACGACCAGACAGCGACGGACGACCAGACAGCGACGGATACCACCGTCCTGGTCGTGCTTCGGAAGTTTGCCGAGGCCGGATGGACGACGAATTTCGTCGCCGAAGCCAACGCCGCTTTCCGGTGCACGTCCTGTGACTCGATCTCGCCGGTTGCCAAAAGCGAGGTCGGAGGCAGGCACCGCGTCGAAGGCGCCTCCGACCCTTCGGAGATGCAACTCGTCGTCGGGCTGAAGTGTCCCGTCTGCCGAGTGGGCGGGGTGATGGTGCTTGGCTATGGCCCGACGGCGTCCGAGCTGGACCAGGACATCGTGGTGGCGCTGCGCGACTGCGAAGCGATCGATCCCGTCGCGAATCAGACCGACGACTCTTCGAATCCGTGAGATCCGTGAGATCCGCGTCGAAGTGATCAGCGTGTGATGGCGTCACCGACCTCGAACAGGACCGATCGCGAACCGGGCGGGGATCAGGCGGACTCCAATGGCGTGAACGAACAGTTCGAATTGTTGTTGGACGGCCTCCGAACCTCGTTGCCCGGGGTACAGGTGCTGTTCGCTTTCCTGCTCACTGCACCGTTGCAGAGGAGGTTCGTAGACCTGGATGAAATACAACGCGCTGCGTTCGCCGTGTCGTTCTATGCATCGGGTTGCGCATCCATTCTGCTCATCGCCCCGAGCGTCCACCAGCG
>JBBKWQ010000096.1:0-30707 GCA_037969115.1 Ilumatobacteraceae bacterium | reverse complement strand
GGCGCGAACAGCCCCGCCTCACGGTCGGGCGGTCAGAGTGCTGAGGCCCTTGCCGCTCCGACGGCCGGCGCGACCTTCGTCGCGGTCACCCCGTACCGCGCCTTCGACAGTCGTTCGCTGACCGTCTGTACCGGCGAGCCCGGGCCGATCGTCGCCAACGACACGAAGATCGTCGACGTCGCCACAGATGGAAATTGCGACACCATGATTCCGACCGAGAACCTCGTTGCGGTGGCCTACACACTCACGATCACCGGCACGGTCGGGAGTGGTTACCTGGCCCTCTTTCCGACCGGTTCCACGTGGCCGGGAAACTCGTCCATCAACTGGACGACGCCCGGTCAGGAGCTTGCCAACGGCGGAATCGTCGGCGTGGGCGATGCGTTCGAGGAACGCGGATTCATCAACGTCCAGTCCGGACCGACCGGACAAACCCACTTCATCGTCGACATCACCGGCTACTTCATGGAGTGAGTTCGTCGCTGGATGGAGTCCCGCGTCGACGACATCGCCGCCACGTCGAGGCTCGCCTCTCCGCCCAGACCCGGTGACGCGGCCGACTGATGAAGCTCGTCGGAACACTGGAATCGAACGAGGACACCACCGGTGACCTCCTGAGTGTCCTGGAGGACATGACCATGTTGGAAACCACGCTCAACCGCCGCATCGCGATCCTCGTCTACGCCGACATCGAAGCGGCGTTCAACTACCTGACCAGTGTCTTCGGGTTCGGGCCCGGTGAACTCACCCGCGATCCCGAGGGCAACGTCGTGCACGGTGAGATCCAGGTCGGCGACGGTGAGTGCTGGCTCCACACCGAATCGGAACCGTTCGGCTTGAAGTCACCGAACCATCTCGGTGGAGCGACCGGCACCATGGCCGTGATGGTCGACGACGTCGACGCGCACTACCGCTTCTCGTCGGGTGAGGGAGCGACGATTCGCTACGAGCCGGTCGATCAACCGTACGGATACCGCGAGTACAGCGCGGTCGATCTCGAAGGACACCTCTGGTCGTTCATGAAGCCGCTCGGCTGACATCGATCAGGTCTGCGCGCTCGATGAGGCGACGATGTGTGAACGGAGCTGACGTCAGCCCGAATCGTTGACGAACCGTTCGATGTCTTCGCGATAACCGGCCACGACGATGAGGTCGTGACGCCCGAGCACCGTGTCACGCTCGGCGTAGGTGAACTGGCCGCCCGACGGTTTGATGCACACGACCGTGACGCGGTACTTGGCCCGCAACGCGGCCTCGCCGAGCGTGGTGCCGACCACATTCGACGGAACGCCCGTCTCGATGATCTCGAAATCGTCGCCGAGCGCGATGTACTCGAGCATCGACCCGGTCACCAGGTGTGCCACGCGGGCGCCCATCTCGGCCTCGGGAAACACCACGTGATGGGCGCCGACACGCTGCAGGATGTTGCCGTGAGCGTCGGTGATCGCCTTGGCCCAGATGTTGCGGACACCCATGTCGACCAGCGCCGCTGTGGTGAGCACGCTGGCCTCTACGCCGGTCCCGATGCACACCACTGCCGTGACCGCATCGGCAACACCGATCTGGCGGAGCGTGCGCACGTTGGTCGAGTCGGCTTCGACCACGTGGGTGAGGATGCCCTTGTGCTCCTGCACCAGTTGGGGGTCGGCATCGACACCGAGCACCTCGTAGTCCATGTCGACGAGCGTGCGCGACAACGCCGAGCCGAATCGCCCGAGCCCGATCACCACGATCTCGCCCTCGTGCCCGACCTGAGAGGGGCCGAGGCCGCTCAACATGCTGTGAATGATTTTATTAGCCAATGATCGGTCGCTCCTCGGGATAACGGTACGCGCGGGTCCGCTCGCTCAGCGCAATTGCAGTCACGAACGTGATGGGTCCGACACGTCCGGCCAGCATCACCAGGATCAACAGAAACTGACCGACACCGGGGAGTGCTGCGGTGATACCCGTTGACAGTCCGACCGTTCCGAACGCCGACGCCGCTTCGAAGACCGTCTCGGTGAACGAGAACGGCGATATCGCTTCCAGCGCCAAGCCGGTGCCGAACACGATGGTGACCGACAGCAGAGCCACCGTGATCGCCTGCCGGATGACCACATCGCTCAATCGCCTCCGGAACATGTTCACGTCCCGGGTGCCCTTCACCTCGGCCCACATCACGTAGCCGAGCACGGCAAAGGTGGTGACTTTGATGCCGCCGCTGGTCGACGCCGGGCCGGCACCGATGAACATCAGCGCCGTGATGATGAGCAGGGTCGCGCCGTGCATGCTGCCGATGTCGATCGAGTTGAACCCCGCAGTTCGTGGTGAGACTCCTTGGAACCAGGCTGCAGTGAGCTTGTCGTGCACCGGCATCGGACCGAGCGTGAGCGGATTCGTCCATTCGAACGTGAGCACCACCAGCGGTCCGACCGCGAGCAGGATCGCCGTCGCGAGGAGCGTGATGCGAGTGTGCAGCGACCAACGCCTTGGCGAGTGGCCGCGCCGCAGCTCGACCAGCACCGGAAATCCGAGGCCGCCGACCACGAACGCGGCAGAAATCGGAATGATCACGGTGGGGTCGGCTGCGAACCGCACCATCGAGTCGGGGTAGAGCGAGATGCCGGCGTTGTTGAACGACGAGACCGAATGGAAGATGCCGCTGTAGAGCGCCCTGCCCGGCGATTCGGTGCCAAGGTGCCAGAACCTCAGGAACAGAATGAGTGCCAACGAGGATTCCACGAACAGCGTGATCATGCCGATGGCGCGAACGAGTCGCCGAAGCTCGCCGTGGTCGACCGCACCGATCTCGGTCTGTGCCCGGATTCGCTGACGCAGACCGACTCGACGTGATGCGACGAGCGCCAGCACGGAACCGATCGTCATGATGCCGAAGCCACCCACCTGGATGAGGAACAGCAACACCAACTCGCCGTACAGCGAGAACACCGTGATGTCGACCGTGCCGAGTCCGGTGACGGTCGAAGCGGACGTGGCCGTGAACAGCGAGTTGAGCAGGCCGGGGTGCTTCGAACCGGAGTCGACTGCGAAGGGGAGTCGGAGCAGCGCCGTGCCGAACAAGATGAGCGTGACGAACGAGCCGACGACCAACTGTGACGGACTAGCCGCGTTGAGAAGGCGCCGAAATCGCACGGCGGCAGGCTATCCCTCCTGTTTGTAGCCGAGCTCATGGGTCAGGCGTGTGACCACCTGAGGAATCGGTCCCGGTCGATGCCGGGCGCTAGCGTGGCACGCCTATGGGTCAGCTCGTCGGTGTCGTCGAAAAGCCGAGTACCACACCTGGCGTGGTGCGGTTCGAAATCAATCGGTCGTTGTCGGGGCAAGGCCACGAGCGGTTCAACTCGGTGCTCGATGCCTTCGGGCCGAACCCTTCTGCGTCACTTGCACGCCAGCTCTTCGCCACCGGCCGGGTGGCGGCGGTGCACATCTACGGCAACATCGTCACCGTCGACATCGAAAAGGGATTCGACTCGACGGGCCTGAGCGAGATCATCCGAGACATGTACATGTACTGGAAGGCTGGAGTCGAGCCGCCCTCGTTCGAAGATCTGCAACCTCCGGAAGAAGTCACGTCGGGTGGTGACGCATCGGCAGGTGGCGACGGAGAGCTGTCCGAAGCGGCCAAGCTCGTCCCGGCAAACCTGCTCGAGCGCAGCCGTCTCGGCCGCGAGCGGCTTGCCGCCCGCGGCGGTTGAGTCGCCGATCACCTACCGATCTTGCGGACGAGTGAGCAAGGCAGAGCAATCCGTCATACCGTGCAGACATGCCAACCGACGTCCTGACGCTGCACGAAGCGGCCGGGGAACTCGGTGTGCACTACATGACGGTGTATCGCTACGTACGGCTCGGACTGCTCGATGCGACCAAGGTCGGCAAGTCGTGGCAGGTCAGCAGGAGTGCCATCGAGTCGTTTCAGGAAGGGTCCGCGACATCGCCCACCCCATCGCGTGGAGCGCATGGAGCGCGTGGAGCGGCATCGGAACGTGACTTCGACAAGATGGCCGCGCCGTGGGCCGAACGTCTGGAGGCTCGCCTTCTTGCAGCCGACGGCCCCGGTGCCTGGGGTGTGGTCGAGGCTGCGCAGACGTCGGGTGCCGGAGTCGACGACATCTATCTCAACGTCCTCTCGCCCGCGCTGGTCTCGATCGGTGAGCGATGGGAGTCGGGCAGTATCGACGTCGCGGTCGAGCATCGCGCATCGTCGGTTGCGTTGCGCTTGCTGGGTCGGCTCGGTCAGCGGTGCGTTCGGCGCGGACCCGGCCGCGGCAAGATCGTCATCGGTGCTCCCGCGGGTGAGCAACACGGGATCCCGCTCGCGATGCTCTCCGATCTGCTTCGTCTCGATGGCTGGGATGTGATCGATCTCGGACCGAACACCCCACCGGATTCCTTCGCTCATGCTGCCGCGGACGGCGATGTGATCGCCATGGGGGTGTCGGTCACGTCACCGGGCACCCTCGACGCAGCCGCTGACGCGTGCAGGGCGATCCGTGAGGCATCACCCGACACGTTGGTCCTGCTGGGCGGTTCGGGTCTGTACGAGCGTTCCGAATCCGAGTTGGCCGCAATTGGAGCCCATCTGGTGATCGGCTCAGCCAGTGAGATGTCCGTCGTCGTCGAAGAATTTCGGCGAAGTCCCACAGCCTTCTGGCGTAAACGAACACCCGTTCGATAGGGTGGGGGTGATGGATCTCGCCGTCGCCCCGCTCTCTCGAGCAAGTCTCACCACATCGTTCGACCGCAACCTTGCCGTCGACGATGCCTTCTTGCCCTGGCTTCCCGACGGTCTGGTCCGTGGCCGCACCGTTGGCTGTACCGGGGGAGTGGCGGTGTCTGCCGCCCTGGCGTTGGCTTCGCGTGCCGTCGAGCTGGGTTCTTGGGTTGCCGTCGTCGGGGTGTCGTCCATCGGCATCGAGGCGCTCGACCAGTATGGGGTCACACTCGAACGGGTCGTCGCTGTCGACGCCGACCCGACTCGTCCCGGCGAGTGGGCAGAACGTGTTGCCGCGGCATGTGATGGTTTCGAGTTGGTGGTCACGAGGTTGCCGAGGTCATCCGGGGCCGACCGCGTGGTTCGCAAGGTTCAACAGCGCATCAGGTCGAGCGGTTCGGTGGTGCTGTTCATCGGTGATCGGGCCGACTCGACCGGTTCATCCGATCTGAACTTCGAGCCGGTCAGCACTCAGTGGCAAGGTTTGGGGGCGGGCCACGGGCACCTGCGGAGGAGGAAGGTCACACTGCGCCTTGCCGGCAGGAGGATGCCTCGGCCCATCACCGACCAGTTGTGGCTCCCCGGCACCAACGGTCGAGCCGAAACTGTCGGAACGGTCAACCTGGTGAGCAACCCATCGTCCGACATGGCGTTGGTCGGCTGAGTGGGTCGGGCGGGGAGGTATCCATGCCGGGGTCGATGGCCAACCAGCTCGACACGTCGCCGCGTATCGTCACGGTCTGGTGCCCGGACTGGCCGGTAACCGCTGCCGGCATCGCCTCTCACGTGCCCGCTGCCGTCTTTCACGCCAACCGTGTGGTCGCCCGCTCCCCGTCAGCATCACAGGCGGGTGTCCGTCTGGGCGATCGCCGACGGGTAGCCCAGCGGACATGTCCCGAATTGCTCATCATCGCCGAAGACCCGGCGCGCGATGCGCGGGAATTCGAGCCCCTCATCAGGGCGGTTGGCGATCTGGCCCCTCGCATCGATGTGGTCGAACCCGGATGGTTGTGTCTCGCTGCGCGTGGACCATCTCGCTACTTCGGTGGCGACCATGCATTCGTCCAACAACTGATGCAGATGCTCGCAGCATTGGTATCGACGCCGATCGGTGTCGGGGTCGCTGATGGGAGAACGGCTTCAGCCATCGCCGCCCGGCAATCGGCGCGTCACCGAGTTCCCCGAGTGGTCGAACCTGGACGATCGCCTCAGTTCGTGAGCGAGTTGTCAGTGGGTTGGCTGCGTGAGCTCCGAGAGGTCTCGGCCGATGTTGTCGATCTGTTCAACAGGTTGGGTATCCGCTCACTGGGCGACCTGGCCGCGTTGCCGCCGGCTGATGTGCTGGCCCGCTTCGGCACACTCGGTTTGCACGCACACCGTTTGGCAAGTGGCCTCGACGAGCGTCCCCCCGATGCCGACGATCCACCACTCGAACGTTCTGTCGAGCGGGTTTTCGAGCATCCGGTCGAACACCTCGAGATGGTGGTGTTCGTGGCGAAGCAGTTGGGCGACGAACTGTTCGAATCCCTTGCCGGAGAGGGTCGGGTCTGCACCAGGATGGTGGTACTGATCGAGACCGAACACGGTGAACGTTGTGAACGCGCCTGGTACCGGGAAGGCGGGCTGTCGGCATCAGCCATGATCGAGCGGGTCAGGTGGCAACTCGAAGGATGGGCATCACAACCGGGAGGACTCACCGGCGGAATCGAACTGCTCAGACTCGTGCCAGACGAGGTGTGTGGCGACAACGGCTCGCAATTGGGCCTGTGGGGAGGTCGTACCCAAGCCGACCATCAAGCGCATCGTGCCATCACGCGGCTCACCGGACTGGCAGGAGAACAAGCAGTCTGCGTCCCCGAATGGCGTGGTGGGCGCCTCCCGGCCGAGCGGTATCGGCTCGTACCGGCCGTGTCGGTCGACCTCGACGATCCGTGGAAGCGTCTCTCGCCAGGTGACGGGCCCTGGCCCGGAGCATCTCCGCTGCCGGCGCCGGCAATCGTCCCTGTCCATGACGTTCCGGTGGAGCTGGTCGATCGATCCGGTGTGTCACTGCGTATCGGAGGTCGTGGCGAGATCAGCGCCGAGCCGTCCGAGTTGGTCGTGGGGCGCACTCGCCGATCCATCGTCGACTGGGCCGGACCCTGGCTCCTCGATCAGCGATGGTGGGACGCTGGATCGCATCGCCGGATGGCACGAATGCAGTTGGTGAGCAGCGACGACACCGCATTCCTGGTCGCGGTGGAACAGCAGCAGTGGTGGCTGCTCGCCGAATACCGGTGATCGGTTTCAGCGGTCGATCCGTGGTGATCGTCAGGCGATCGCTGGAGCGTCGAAGCCGACCGACGGCTCCGCTGCGGCATCGAGCACGTCGTTGCCGAGCCTGAAACCGACGCCGCGCACGGTGTGCACCACGTGCAGCTCGGGAGCTGCTTTGCCGAGCTTGCGACGCAGGTTCGAGAGATGTACATCCACCACATGTGTGTCGCCCACCCAGTGTGGTCCCCAGACCGACTCGAGTAGCTCTGCGCGCGATGACACTTCGGTCGGGCGACGGCAGAGGTGTTCGAGCAGCGAGAACTCGATGCGGGTTGCACTGATCTCGACATCGTTCACCCGAATCTCGTGACGACCCGTGTCCACCACGAGCGGCCCGAGCGAGATGAGCGAGGTGATCACGGGATCCCAATCGGTGCGGAGCTCACGTGGGCGTCGCATCAGGGCATGGCAACGTGCCGCGATCTCGTCGGCAGTGATCGGGAGCGAGACCGCGTCGTCGGCTCCGGAGCGGAGCACTTCGACTCGGATGCGCTCACGGCCGGCCGGATCGATGCACAGTAGATAGCGATCGGATTCGGTGCGGAGCTGCCGGTAGAGGGGTCGATTCTCGGCATCGTTCATCACGGTGTCGACCACCATGACGTCGGGAGAGAAGGAGTTCGCCAGAACGGATACCGCCGAGGCATCGGTCGGTGCGCTCACCGAGAATCCTGCCGCCCGCAACCCAGCTTCGTTGGCACGTCGTAGCTGAAGGTCGTCGATGGCGAGAAGAACTCGGGGTGCAAATGGGGAGTTTGGTTCCATGCGTTTGATCCGGTTTTCCGTCGGGGGTTCAGCTGGTTTCCCAGCCAGGTCGTGGCGGATTGCACTTGTATCGGCACACATGCGTTCGGACTCAAGCGCGACTCAAGGAAAACTCTGTACGGTCCGCAGCCATGTCACCTGAGTTGCAAACGGTCGTCCGTTCGTCGGTCGCATCCCGGCTGCCGGTCGACGAGCGCGAGCGCGTGAGCATCGAACAATTCCTGTTCGAGTTCGATCGTCTCGCCGACCCGTTCGATCAGTCGCTCGATCCGGTCCACGTCACCGGCTCGGCGATCGTGGTCGGCCGCCGAGGTGTGGTGCTCTTGAAGCACAAGCGACTCGGCATCTGGATCCAGCCCGGCGGCCACCTCGACCCTGGTGAGTCACCATGGGATGCAGCGCTTCGGGAGACCATCGAGGAAACGGGCCTTCCGGCTGCATTCGCCGACGCGCCGGCGGGGACGTCTCCCGAGTTGATCCACGTCGACGTGCACGACGGTGGGCGAGGTCACACCCATCTCGACCTGCGGTACCTCGTGGCAGGTGGCGATGCAGATCCACAGCCACCCGTCGACGAGAGCCAGGATGTGGTGTGGTGCACCTGGGACGATGCACTCGCGAAGTCCGAGGGTGACAGCCTGACGGGACTGTTCCGCTCGATCAGACCGCGTTGACGAGGATGCGCGTGTTTCCGATTTCGTGACCCGGTCGCCTTCCGTGGTGCGGAGGTGATCACGTGTGGTCGTACGACCGGGAACGGCTGGTGCAGTTGCGTGGGCGAACCATCGACGCCGTGTATCAACTCGGAGCACTGAACAGCACCGATCCGGAAGCGGGTGAGGCGATCAACGCTGTTCGGTCCACCGCCGCAACGCTCGAGCACGACTGGCTTCGACTGATCGATTCGATCGTCTCGAGCGGGCTCCTGATGCGGGACGGCCCACAGTTGCTCGGCAGTACCTCGTGGTTGCCGTCGTGGTGGTCGACCTGGTCGACGGTGGAGTGGCCATCGGGCGCGTTCGCTTCGGAGCCGACATTGTCGTGCTCCCTGCCTGGTGGCGATCCGGGCGGCACGTTCAGCTATGAGGCGCGAGCTCCGTTCGTCGTGGTGGGAGGCACGGGCGCCGAGCGAGGTCGTGACGTGATCGTGCGGGCGTTGCATGACACGGCGAACGGCAGCCAGATCCACCAGGACGAGTTCGAGATCGTCCAGGTCGGTGCCACCGAGTACGTCGTGGTGTTGCCCGGCGTGACCGACCTGTCGACACCTCATCTCGGTCTCGACCCGTTGACGCGCACCGTGCGCGACGTCGACGTCGACGCTTTCCCGTCGTGGGCGGCTGCCGGAATTGCGAACAATCGATACGCAACGATGGTGCGTGACGCGATGGTCGAGATCGGGGTCCCCTCTGGCGCCAACGTGATGATCGTCGGTCACAGCTATGGGGCCGATACCGCGCTCGATCTCGCCGCCGATCACGACTTCAACGGACCCGACGGCTACCGCGTGACCCACGTGGTCGCGGCGGCCTTCGACTCCGAACCGCAGCTGCCGCTGGTTCCCTCCTCGACCGAGGTACTCGTGCTCCAGAACAACATCGATGTGGCCGTGATGATCGAGCGGGCTGGGCGTGGGCCGTTGTCGGCGCTGGAAGAGGTCGATGACATCATCGACGAGATCACCGATCGCGAATATCGGCGACTGGCCGAACGAGGCGCCGGAGCACCGGCCGCGGCCGGGCGCGTCGTGTGGGACGCGGCCTGGACGATGTTCGATGCAACCGGTGACCTCGTCGTCGATCTGCCCGAAATCGCGTCAGACGTCTGGGATCGCGACATGCGCCGGTTGATCGAAGATCTTCCGGGACCTGTGCGCGAACCGGGTGTGAACCACCCCACCAGAAGCCAGACCGTGGTGGTCTTCTCGGGCGGCACCGAGGGGGTCGGGCATCACCAGGACAACTACGTCGACTACCTGTCGGGTCCAGACGCGGCGCCGCTGACCAGTTACTTCGCCTCTGTGGCCGCCGCCGGCTACGGCGTCACCGGCAGGTCGTACGCCGTCGACATCTCTGTGCCCGAGCGGAACTGACGCCGTCGAACGGCTGTCTCGCACGCTGCCTGTCGGTGGTCGGATCGTGCCACTTTGCATTTGACGAACAAATGTTCGATACTCGCGTGAGTGGGTTTCAACAATCCGTCGTGGAGCTGGACCGAGCTCGAGGCGACGCTCTCGGGGCGTCGGGGTCGAGATGGTCGCGCGCCGGGAAGCCCGTCGTGGAACGCCGGCGGTGACGGACCGGCATGGAGCCGCAAACGTCAACCCTTCGAGGCACCCGATGATCTTGCCGGTGAGTCGCCACAGGCCAGTCAGCAGGCTCACCGCAAGCCGTATGCCGAGCTGCACTGCCATTCCAGTTTCTCGTTCCTCGACGGTGCGTCGCACCCCGAAGAACTCGCCACCGAAGCCGCCCGCCTGGGTCTCGAAGCCCTGGCGATCACCGACCACAACGGGTTCTACGGCATCGTCCGCTTCGCCGAGGCCGCCAGAGAGGTCGGTCTTCCCACGGTGTTCGGTTCGGAGATCACCCTCACACCAGGTCTCGACTCATCCGAGCATGTCGCGCGCGGAGAAGACGACACGCTGTTCCAGATCGACACCGGCCGGGTTCCCGACTCGCATGCCGCCGATCCCTCTGGCCGGCACCTGCTCGTGCTCGCCGACGGTCCCACCGGATATGCCCGACTGGCACGAGCACTGAGCCTGGGCCACCTGGCCGGTGAGAAGGGCGCGCCCCAGTTCACCTTCGCCGACATCGCCGACGCTGTGAGCGGTGTGAGTTGGGTCCTCACCGGATGTCGCAAGGGCGCGGTACCGGCTGCCCTGGTCGCCGACGGTCCGTCTGCCGGTCGGCGTGAGCTGGAGAAGATGGTCGATGCGTTCGGGAGCGACCGGGTTCTGGTCGAGTTGTGGGATCACGGTGATCCGCTCGACTCGGCGCGCAACGATGCGCTCGTCGACCTCGCTCATCGGGTCGGCGTGGAGTGCGTCGCCACCAACAACGTCCACTATGCAACCCCATCACAACGCAAACTCGCCACAGCGATAGCCGCAGTCCGTGCTCGGCGCAGTCTCGACGAGATCGATGCCTGGCTCCCCGGCGCGGCCGGAGCACACCTGCGGTCAGGGGTCGAGCAAGAACGCCGATTCAGCCGTTACCCGGGTGTGGTTGAGTTGGCCGCCGAGATCGGCCGGGCCGCGGCGTTCGATCTGTCTCTGGTGGCTCCGAACCTGCCGCCGTTCCCGTGCCCAGGGGACCTGTCCGAGATGGCCTATCTCCGGGAGCTCACCGAACAGGGTGGCCGGCGGATGTACGGCGAACGGCCGAGTGCGCACGAAGACATGTCGCTGCGTGCTCGGGCCTGGGCCACGATCGATCGAGAGCTCGACGTGATCGAACATCTCGGTTTCCCCGGCTATTTCCTGGTGGTGTGGGATCTCGTCGAGTTCTGTCGCAAGCACGACATCTACAGCCAGGGGCGGGGGAGTGCTGCCAACTCGGCGGTGTGCTACGCGCTCGGTATCACCAAGGCCGACGCCGTGTCACTCGGCCTGTTGTTCGAGCGGTTCCTGTCGACCGAGCGTGATGGGCCTCCCGACATCGACATCGACATCGAGAGCGACGAGCGTGAGCGGGTCATCCAGTACGTGTACCAACGCCACGGCCGTCATCATGCTGCCCAGGTGGCGAACGTGATCACGTACCGGGCGCGTTCGGCAGTGCGTGACATGGCCAAGGCGTTGGGTCATTCCACCGGCCAGCAAGATGCCTGGTCGAAACAGGTCGACGGTTGGGGCGGTGTCGAGGTCACCGCATCCCAGGACGACTGCACCATCCCCGCCGCCGTGCTCGACCTCGCCCGTCAGATCGAGGACGCCCCACGTCATCTCGGCATCCACTCGGGTGGCATGGTCATCTGCGACCGGCCGGTGATCGAGGTGTGCCCCGTCGAATGGGGCCGGATGGAGAAACGCTCGGTGCTCCAGTGGGACAAGGACGATTGTGCCGCAGCGGGTCTGGTGAAATTCGATCTGCTGGGGCTCGGCATGTTGTCGGCCCTGCACTACGCGGTCGACCTCATCCGTGACCATCGTGGGTACGAGGTCGACCTGGCCACCATCCCACAGGAGGACGAGGTGTATGCCATGTTGTGCCGGGCAGACACCGTCGGCGTGTTCCAGATCGAGTCGAGGGCACAGATGGCCACGCTTCCCCGTCTCAAGCCGCGTCGGTTCTACGACCTGGTGGTCGAGGTGGCCCTCATTCGCCCGGGGCCCATCCAGGGCGGTTCGGTGCATCCGTACATCCGGCGCCGGAACGGCCAAGAACCCATCACCTACCTGCACCCGCTCCTCGAGAACGCGTTGGGGAAGACGTTGGGTATCCCGTTGTTCCAAGAGCAGCTCATGCAGATGGCCATCGATGTCGCCGGCTTCACTCCGGCAGAATCCGACGAGTTGCGTCAGGCGATGGGTTCGAAACGTTCGGCCAAGCGGATGGAACGTCTGCGCGAGCGGCTGTACGAGGGGATGGCCCACCGGGGTATCACCGGTGACGTGGCCGACGAGATCTACATGAAGATGAAGGCGTTCGCGAACTACGGCTTCCCCGAAAGCCATTCGGTGTCGTTCGCGTACCTCGTGTACGCCTCGTCATGGATCAAGTACCACGAACCTGCGGCGTTCTGCGCGGCACTCGTCAACGCACAACCGATGGGGTTCTGGTCGCCGCACACCCTCGTGCAGGATGCCCGTCGACACGGTGTGGTGGTGCGGTCGCCCGACCTGAACGCATCACTGGCGACAGCCACGCTCGAAGAATCCGGCGCTTCGGTGCGTCTCGGTCTGGCATCGGTGCGAGGTGTCGGGACGGACCTGGCAGACCAGATCGAGGCGGAACGGCTCGAACACGGCGACTACACCACACCCGAAGACCTCGTGCGCCGGGTTCCAGAGCTCACCGAGGTGCACCTGGAATCGATGGCGACGGCGGGTCTGTTCGGCCAGTGCTTCGGGATGGACCGCCGCGAAGCGATCTGGACGGCAGGTGCCGTCTCGCAGTCCCGCCCCGGACGTCTTCCGGGAATCATCACCGGCGAACGACCGCCACGGCTCCCCGGCATGACCCCGATGGAAGAGTCTGTGGCCGATCTCTGGGCAACCGGGGTGTCACCCGAGGGTCATCCCACCCGTTTCCTCCGAGACGAACTGCACCGCATGGGAGTGACGACGGCGCTCGAACTCTGGGACATCGACCCCACCAGCGAGTCGGGCAACACGGTCATCATTGCCGGAGTCGTAACCCATCGGCAGCGTCCGATGACGGCTCAAGGTGTCACATTTCTCAGCATCGAAGACGAGACCGGGCTCATCAACGTGGTCGTGTCGAAGGGTTGCTGGGCGCGCTTTCGAAAGGTGGCACGAGGTGCCCCCGCCATGCTCGTACGCGGCAAGCTCGAGCGACACGAAGGAGTGATCAACATCGTTGCCGAACACCTGGAACGGCTGCCCATCGTTGCCACGACCACGAGTCGCGACTTCCGCTGATCAAGCGGCGGAGGTATTGCCGAGCAGGCGCTCGATGCCGCTCACGATCTCGCGAGAGACCAGACGCACACGCTGCTCGTCCGCCCCCTGCGCCGTCAACACGGTCAGCACTGCCACTGTGGAGATCCGCGACACGAACACGCTGCCCGACGGCGACGACAACACGGTTTCGCGAACGGGGTCGCTGCCCACCGTGTTCACCAGCCGGTTCGAGACCCCGAGCATGGCTGCCGACATCGCGGCGAGACCGGCCGGATCGGTCGAGGGCATGTGTTCGGGAAGACGATGTGACAGCGCGAACCCATCGACGCTGCTCACCATGGCACCGACGACTCCCGGGATACCGTCGACGAGGGGGTCGAGCAACCTCCGCACAGACGTCATGGTTTGCGTCGTCATGGCACCTGTATCGGTGCTTGATTCGGGAGCCTTGAGGGATTCTTGATCAGACACCGGTCTCCACCGGCCTCTCCGGCGCACCGATCGTCAGAAGGTCGCGCACGAGCTCACCCAGACGCCTCGGCGCAAAGTGCTCGTCGGAGGCAACGATTTCGTCGACCGACCACCATCGCATCTCGAACACGCGCTCGGCGTTCATCTGATCCCACCCGATCGTGGGCACCGGATCGAACCGATCGGTACGGACCAGGTGGACCCGGTCACGCTGCCCGTCGAAGTCGGTGCCGATGATCGGAATCACGTGCAGACGGGACCAGATGTGATCACCGATGTCGAATTGGGTGAGGCCGACCTCCTCGTGGATCTCGCGTCGCAGCGCAGTGATCGGGTCCTCTCCCGGCTCGATCCCTCCGCCGGGGAGGGCCCACCGCGTGCCTGTGGGGAACTCGAAACGGACCAGCAGCACGTGGTCGTGCTGGTCGAGCATGAGCGCTCGCACCGCCGGGCGAATGTTCATCCGGTCGGACCTGGGTGGTCGAGAATGTTGCACTGGTCAGACACACTGCACATCATTCGTTCGGGCTGTCGCTCAGGCCGTCGTTGAACGACTTGTACATCTCGTAGATGTTCTTGCATTCTTCGCACATCGGCAGCTTCTTCGGGTCGCGCGACGGCACCCACACGATTCCGCAGAGCGCCTCCAACGGGGAACCGTAGATCCGTGCCTCGAGCACCTTGGCGGCAGCGGACTCACCCCGCTCGACCTTGACGATGTGGGCCACCTTCGGCTCGCCCGGCTGGGTCTGCCCGTCGAGATCGGGAATTGTCTCGGCCGGCATCGTCTGGAGGTCGGACATGGCGCAATTGAACCACGTTTCGCGCCTCAGCGTTCGCAGGCACGTCGTCGTAGTGTTCGGTCATGCCGACCTATGAGGCGATTGCATCGGCGGTCGAGCCGACGGGGATGATGGCACGCGGGGCATTCGCTCACACCGATGACGACGGCAACGACCACTACGTGGTGATGATCGGGAATGCCGGCACAGCCATGTGGCCCGGGTTCCAACGTTGGTTGCGGAGCCAACCGGACCCCGACAGCCTCGCCGATCCGCTCGACACCTGGACTCGAATCACACTCGAACCGATCGCGGCTCGCTTCGGCACCGCTTTCGTACACCCCAGCGACGAGCCGTTCCAACCGTTCCAACGCTGGGCGCAGCTGAGTGATGTGGTGTCACCGTCGCCGATCGGGCTCTTGATCCATCCCGGGTACGGCCTCTGGCACGCATACCGGGGCGCGTTCGTGAGCGATGTACCCATCACTGGCGTGCCACCGGTGTCCGATCAGGTGTCGCCGTGTGTCACCTGCGACGGGCGGCCGTGCCTGACTGCGTGCCCGGTCGATGCGTTCAGTCCCGGGTCGTACGACGTCGATGCGTGTGCGGGTCACCTCCGGTCGGGGAGCGAGCCCACGTGTCGCTCGATCGGATGTCGCGCCAGGGCGGCGTGCCCGATCGGCGTCGACTTCACGTACCGCGAAGCGCAGATGCGTTTTCACATGGATGCCTTCGCCGGCGCTCGCGGCGTCGAGTGAGTGGCTTCACTCCAACAGTTGCTTGGCGATACCGATCCAGAACTCGGTCGACAGTGCGAGGCTGTCGACGTCGATGCGTTCGTCGTTGCCGTGGAACCGTGTGCCGAACGTGCTGAAGTCCATCGACGGTGAGAAGAGACCGGCGCCATACGCCACCGAGCCGCGCTCGCGATAGAACCGAGCATCGGTGCCTCCGACGATGAGACCCGGAACGACCGTTGCGCCGGGGTAGGCAACCTGGGTGTTGGCCGCCACCGCGTCCCACAGCGGATTCGCCATCGGCGACTGTGTCGGCGGCGAGTGCTGCAACTCGACGATCTCGACGTGCCCGGCGAGATCTCCCAACGCGTCGGCCAGCATGGCATCGACGTCGGCGCGCGTCGTGCCGGGAACGGTGCGGATGTCGACCTCGAGTTCGACTGCGTCGGGAATGATGTTGGTCTTCTGTCCACCGTGCGCGACGTTGGGCGAGATCGTGGTGTGCGTGAGTGCGTGGCACATGCGCGCCATCGGGACCGGCATCGACTGGATCGCCCCCCAGATCTGGTCGGGATTCAGCAGTGCCGCACGAAGCTCGTCGGGCAGGCGCATCGCATCGACCTGAGCCGTCCAGACCTCGTCGAGATACGGAGCCGGGTGATACTCGGTGAGCCGTCGTACGACCTCGGCAGCCTTCACGAGTGCGTTGTCGGCACCGAACGGCATCGACCCGTGCCCCGGTGTGCCCGCGACTCGAAGCTTGCGCCACGCAAGGCCCTTCTCGCCGATGTTCACGGTGACCGTGCGGCCGCCATGACCATCGTCGGTCGACCAGCCGCCGAGCTCGGTCAGCACGTAGTCGGCTGTGATCGCTTCCGGATGGTGTTCGAACATCCACTCCGCTCCCCACACCGCACCGGCTTCTTCGTCGGCAACGCCGAAGTAGATCAGCGAACCCTTCGGCCGGAAGTCGGATTGCGCCAGGTGGCGGAACGCGACGGCCATCGACGAGGTCAGGTTCAACATGTCGATTGCCCCGCGACCCCAGATCTCGCCGTCGATGAGCTCACCGCCGAACGGGTCGTTGCTCCAGCCGTCGGGGTTGACCGGCACGACGTCGGTATGACCCATCAGACACAGCGTCGGAGCCGTCGGGTCGCTGCCCTCGATTCGAGCCACCACCGAACCGCGGCCTGGTCGAGATTCGTACTGCTCGACGTCGAGTCCCGTCGTACCGAGGAAGTCGACCAACAGGTCGGAATTTCGTGTCTCGGAGCCTGAGTCCGGGGTGCCATCGTTCACGCACTCGTTCCTGATGAGCAACTGCAGCAGTTCGACGGTTTCTCCGGTCAGTGTCATATGACGAGCGTAGGACGATTTCGACCTTGACTGGTCATGCTGGGTTCTGGTGCGTACACTGACCACCAGATGATCACCCTGCTCTGCATCCTGTCGTTGACGGCCATGGCGGCCGTTCGCGGCCCCGCGACCACACCAATTCGGGTCCGTGTGCGGCGGAGTGTGCGGGTCATCGACCGCCGATAGCACCGTCCAGTGCTGCGAGTTCGGCAGTGATGTTCGAACGCGCCGTGAGTTCCCAACGCGCCCGGCCGGACGACGTGGCGAAGATCTGGTCTCGCCGGAGGAAGTTCCGGAGCACCGCCGATCGACCGGTCGACCAGGCCGTGTCATCGAGATGACGGAACTCGTACCTCACACCGGTGCAGTATGTGCGATATCCGGCCGGGTCGGCACCGAGGACTGCCAGGTCGGCGTCGACCAGAACGGCGGGATCGCCCCCGACATCGGTGTGGGTCGCCGTCGCCATCACGAGATCGGCCACATTGCTCACTCGCACGGCATCCCATCCCAGTTCGGCCAGTGCTCGCGATGCCAGCCTGGCGCTTGCACGTTCGTTGTCGGCGCGGAGTGTGTCGTACACAGCGTCGTGATAGAACGCGGCGGCGCCGACCGCATCGCGATCGGTGACGACCTCCCCGTCGCGCACGAGTGTTGCGACGTGACGAAGCACCCATCGGACGTGGGCGACGCCGTGGTAGCGGCGATGTGGCTCGCGATGCCGGGCGATGACCGATTCGTACTCGGCGATGCCGGCGCGCGTGTTGCCGATGTGGAGTTGCCACGCCGTTCGAAGTTCGGTCTCGACGCCACTCATGGGATCAGTCTGTCTGATGTGCGACGCTGTTGCCGTGGCGATCTTGATCGACGAGGCGCGGTGGTGGTTCAAGGGTCGCAAGTGGTGTCATCTGGTGAGCGACACATCACTCGACGAACTCCACGACTTCGCGGACGCCCACGGCATCCCGCGTCGCGGGTTCCAGGGTGATCACTACGACGTGCCGGAGGAGTACCGGCCCGCGATGATCGCCGGTGGAGCTCAGGTGGTGGAGAGCCGCGAACTCGTCCGTCGCTTACGGAGCGGCGGACTTCGCCTGTCGCCCGCACGACGTCGTGCGGCCTCACCACCTCGGTGATTCGCCGAGCAGATCTCTCGGGCAGCTGATGTCGTGCCCGACGATGAACCATTCCAGCAACTCGATGCCGAAGGTCTCCGCGATGTCACTCATCTCGAGCCAACGGTCTGCATCGCCGCTGAGCGGCCCGCCGTCGGGGCGGATCGAGGCGAGCACGACGGCTCCGAGCCGGTGCTCTCGGCCGCCTGCCTGAGCAAGACACTCGATCACACCGACGGCGGCGTCGGGCTCGTGGGTTCCCGTGACCAATGTGATGGTGATGCCGCGACGTTCGTGGTCGAGCAGGAGTGCGATGGTTTCGTGCTCGAACGGCAGATGCATGGCCAGCGCAACAGCCGACAGGGCGGCGTCCGCATCGGAGATCGGGTCGAGGCCGGCGCGTGGTATACGCCGAGTCGGACAGAAGTGCATGGGTTGCCCCTTCGGAGGTGTTGCGATGAAGGGGGAAGTCGGTGTGAGCGAACCTACCGAGAGGGTGTGACACTCAAGATGCGGATGTCAAGATGCGGAGGTTCCGGCCGGTTCGCGATCACGACGACGATCCGGCGCCGCGGGAACTGCCGCGTCGTCGGTCGTGAGCTGTGCGACGAATGCCGCCGCAACGATCCCGACGGCGATCGCGACGGACCGGTACGTGAACCAGGCGTGTACCTGACTGTGATTCCGCAACAACTCGTACCAGATCAGCGGCAGTGCCGCCGGCGTCGCGATCAGCAGGCGATCCGACCACCGCAGCTCGGACGGGGCGTTCGCCATGCGTTGGCGGACCACGACGAGCACGGCGAGCGCCAGTGCGAGTACGACGACCTTGGTCAGTGGCATCGCCCACCACAGATCGACGTTCTTGTTGATCGCTGCGAGCCATCGCTGGTCGACGTCGGCATGGTCTCCATCGATTCGCAGCGACGCCTGCGAGGTGATGTCGTCGCTCACCCGGTCGAAACCGACGACGACTCCAGCCATGAACCACTTGCACATCCACATCCAGCTGTATCCGAACAACCAGAACAATGCTGATGCCCCGATGCGATCTGCGAGATCGCGACCCGCATGTCGACTGGCGACGGCCAGCCCGACCAGGGCCGAGCAGAGTGCCCACCCGCCCGGCGGCATCGTGAGGAGATCTGCGTACACGACGATGCCGCCGGCGATCATGCTTGCTGCGGCAACTCGACCCACCGAGGAGTTCCGTGCCACGAGTTCGTAGGCCAACCAACTCGATCCGATCACGGCAATGGCCCCGTACACGTGGCTCGTGCCCGCCCCCAGGTCGGCGAAGTCGGTGGTGAGAACGAAGGGGGCCAAGAGCGCTGCGGACGTGATGACGCGGTGTCGCCGAGCAACCGACCATGCGAGGCCCGACGTGAGGCTCAGCAGCGCGACGAACGCGACCAACCGAGCGGCTCCGAGGCCGAATCCGGCGATCAGCGGCCTCGTGAAGATCGCGTACCCGTGCCAGTATCGGAAGTAGTCGTACTGTCGTTCGAGCCCAGCACCGTTCACGTACGACTGGAGGTTGTTGGTCGTCGTTGCACAGCTGCCGAGCGTCGGACTGCGAATCGCCGACTCGACAGGATTGACGCCCGGTCGATTCCCCAGTCCGATCGTCACGGCCACGCAGTCGGTGAACTCGTCGACCTGATTTCCGAATGCTGACTGGTGATACTGGTTCGCGGTGAGCTCGCCGGATTCGACGCCCTCGACGAGGTGGTCGACGACCTGTTGGGTGGGGACGAGATCGGCGACCACCACCAGAAGGAGGCCCACGACCGGCAAGATCGCCATGAGTGCGCCGATCTGGCGGGCCATGATGAGCGCCGCGCTCGGGCCGGACCGGTCGGCGAGAGCGTCGGGTTCGGCATTCGTCGCATTCGCCAGGTTCATCAGGTGAGCCTGGCACACAGGGTCGCGAAGGTCCCACACGGTACGGTGAGCGCCATGGCCGACGTCACCATCTACCACAATCCCCATTGAAACTCGTCGAGCAATGCCGTGAGCATCGCCGAAGAACTGGGTGTCGACTTCGAGGTCGTGATCTACCGCAAAGAGCCGCCTGACGAAGCCACGCTGCGTTCGATCATCGGCAAGCTGGAGGACGACCCGACCGATCTCGTTCGGCGTGACAGCCTCTTCAAGAAACTCGAGCTCGACGACGCCGACGTGGCGACTGTCGACCAGGTCGTCGACGTGATCCTGGCCAACAAGATGATCATGCAGCGACCACTCGTCGTCACCGCCGACCGGGCCATCGTCGGCCGCCCGAAGGAACGGATCCGCGCGCTGCTCGGCGGTTGATTCGCCACGGTCGCCCTGTTCGGAAAGCACTCTGAGCGCTTTCCGAATCGACGGTGGTTCCGCAAGCGCTCAAAGCGCTCGGGCGACCGCTCGAGAACGCACCGCGTCGCGTGTGCGGCGCCTACCGCCGATGCGAGCGGCCGCCGAGTGCCTGGAGCACGAGCAGGAGCAGGCATGCACCGAGGGCCGCGACGACGATGCTTCGGATCGAGAAGTCGTTGATGCTGTCCTGGTCGATGAGCGACATCAGTCCGCCGCCGATCATTGCCCCGAGCACGCCGACGACGATGGTGTAGAGGCAACCGGCGCGGTCGTCCTTGACGATCCAACGCGCCAGTGCACCGGCGATCAAGCCAACGAGAATCCAACCGAGAACCGACATGGGGGCAACGGTACCCTGAACGAACCGTGACGACCCCGAGCGAGACCGAGCACAGCCGCGCCAAGTGGCGCTACCTGCTCACCCTGCTCAAGCGGCAACGCCGCGGCCTTGCGTTGGGTGTCGTTGTCGGCCTCGTCTGGTCGCTCGGCAAGGTGGCCGTACCCCAACTCACACGGCTGGCGATCGATCGCGGCATCGAAGGTGACGGTTCGGTCATGGGCTGGGCGATCCTGATCGCCTGCGCCGGGCTGGTGTCCGGCGTGTTCACGGCAGCCCGTCGGTACTTCGCGTTTCGTGAGAGCCGCCTCACCGAGACGAGGCTTCGCGAGCAACTCTTCGAACACATACTCGGGCTACATGTCGGCTACCACGATCGGGCCCAGACCGGTCAGCTCATGAGCAGGCTTTCGAGCGACCTCAACCAGGTGCAGATGTTCGTCGTGATGATCCCGCTGACGCTCTCGAACATCGCGCTCATCATCGGCGTCGTGTCGGTCCTGTTCGTCATGGACCCGGTGCTCGCGCTCGTCGCGTTGCTCCCACTCCCGCTGGTGAACCTGACGGCCCGGCGCTTCTCGAACGCGATCCACCCAGCCGTCCTTGCCGTACAGGCAGAGCAGGCCGAACTCGCGACGGTCGTGGAAGAGTCGGTTGCCGGGGTTCGGGTGGTGAAGGGGTTCGGCGCCGAACGAGTGCAATTCGGCAAGCTTCGTTCTGAGGCCGACGACATCCAGCGAGTGTCGCTCGACGCGGCTCGGGTGCGTGCGCGCTACCTGCCGGCCATGGAGCTCCTCCCCTCGTTGGGTCTGATCGCCGTGCTCGGTGTGGGCGGCCACCGCGTGTTGAACGACACGCTCACCATCGGCCAGTTGGTCGCGTTCAACTTCTATGTGGCGCTGCTCGTCTGGCCACTCCGCACGATCGGCATGACCATCGCATTCGGGCAACGTGCCGCTGCAGCACTCGAACGGGTTCACGAGGTACTCGGCACGGTTCCGGCGGTGGTCGACCCGCCACAGCCACGCGAACTCGCATCGGGTATCCGACCCGGTGCCGTTCACTTCGATGCGGTCACCTTCGGCTACGACCCTGCTGAGCCGATCATCCGAGGCCTCGACCTGTCGATCGCCGCCGGGGAGTCGGTTGCGATCGTTGGTGGCACCGGCTCGGGCAAGTCGACCGTGGCCAGGCTGCTCCTGCGGTTCTACGACCCCGACGACGGGTCGGTTCGCCTCGACGGCATCGACATCAGGGCGCTTCGGGTGCACGATGTTCGCCGGTCGATCGGGATGGTGTTCGAGGACACGCTGCTCTTCCACGACTCCGTTGCGGCGAACATAGCGTTCGTCGAACCCGACGCCGACATCGAGCGCATTCGAAGGGCCGCTGAACTCGCAGGAGCATCGGACTTCATCGACGAGCTTCCTCATGGGTACGACACGGTGCTGGGCGAGCGTGGGTTCTCGCTGTCGGGCGGCCAGCGGCAGCGCATCGCGATCGCCCGCAATTCTGCCCGAGCCGAGCGTGCTGGTGCTCGATGACGCGACGAGCGCAGTCGACCCGTCGAAAGAGCACGAGATTCGTGCTGCCATGAAGTCGGTGATGGACGGACGAACCACGGTGGTGATCGCTCACCGTCCCGGCACGATCGCCATGGCCGACCGTGTGGTGTTGCTCGCCGATGGCGCAGTTGCGGCGACCGGCACGCACGACCACCTGCTGGCGACCGAGCAGCGGTACCGCGAGGTGCTCGCAGCGCTGTCGGGTCCAGCCGACCAGATGCGTGTCTCCGTCACCCCCGTGGCCGGAGGTGGCGACTGATGATGCGTGGGTCCGGGGTAACGGCGGAGGATCGTCTCGACCGAACGCAGGCGAGCCATGTGATTCGACGGGCAGCCAAGATGGCGCGCCCGTTTCGGCGCACGATGCTGGCCGCGCTCGCCTTCATGGCCATGGGCACGGTGACCACGGTGGCGGGGCCATTGGTGATCAAGTACGGCATCGACAGCGGAATCCGTGCCGACAACCCACGGGCGCTGAACCTGGCGATTGCGTTCTACGCGGCTGCCGCGATCGTCGCCTACCTCGGCGGTCGGCAGCAGTACATCTTCATCAACCGGGCCGGCGAAGGTTTCCTGCGGGTGCTCCGCCTCCGGTTGTTCGCTCATATCCAACGCCAGTCGATGGCGTTCTACGACCGCAACAAGGCCGGCGTCCTGGTGGCGCGCATGACCGCCGACATCGAGTCGATGTCCGACCTCGTCCAGTGGGGTCTGCTCCAGTTCGTGTCGGCTGCGATCGTGGTGACGTTCTCGCTCATCGTGCTGCTCCTCCTGTCGTGGCAACTCACCCTGATCGCGCTGTTGGTCGTGCCGGTCATTGCACTCGCGTCGTTCAAGTTCCAACGCGACTCGAACCTTGCCTACCTCGACGTGCGCGAGCGCGTCGGCCAGAACCTGTCGGCGCTCCAAGAGGGAATCAGTGGCGTCCGCGTGATCCAGGCCTCGGCCCGCGAACCCGAGCAGAGCCGGCGCTTCGCGGTGGCCAACCGTCAGTTGTACGACGCACACCTCCACACGGTGAAGGTGTCCACCTGGTACTTCGGTTTGGTCGAATTCTGTGGTGTGCTGGCGGCTGCGCTGGCCATCGCCGGGGGAGGTTGGCTGGCCGGGTCGACCATCACTGTCGGCACTGTCGTGGCCGTCGTCCTGTTGCTGTCGGGGCTCTTCGAGCCGGTGCAGCAACTCTCGCAGCTGTACAACACCGTTCAGTCGGCGGCTGCCTCACTCAACAAGATGTATGCGATTCTCGACACGGTGCCGGAGGTCGACGAGCGACCCGGTGCCGTCGATCTTCCTGCGCAAGGTGAACTGGTCGTTCACGACATCGATTTCGCCTATCCCGGCACCGATCGGGCGGCGCTCCGAGGAGTGAGCCTGCGAGTCGGCATGGGAGAACGCGTTGCGTTGGTCGGTGCGACCGGCGCGGGGAAGTCGACGCTGGCGAAGCTGATCGCGCGACTGTACGACCCCAGCCGAGGGTCGGTCACGTACGGCGATGTCGACTTGCGCAACGCCACGTTGATGTCGCTGCGTGAACGCATCGTGGTCGTACCGCAAGAGGGTTTTCTGTTCGACGGCACGATCGCCGACAATCTCCGTCTCGCTCGGCCCGATGCCGATGACCACGACATCCGGCGTGCGCTCGACGCCATCGGCGCGCTCGAACGGTTCGAGTCGTTCCCGGACGGACTCGCCACCGAGGTGCGCGAGCGGGGATCTCGCTTGTCGGCCGGCGAGCGGCAACTCGTATCGCTCGCACGGGCAGCGCTCGTCGATCCCGCAGTACTCGTTCTCGACGAAGCGACCTCGAACCTCGATCCGGGTACCGAGGCCGAGGTGGAGTCGGCGCTCGAACGGCTGATGCACGGGCGCACCGTGATCGTGGTGGCACACCGGCTCTCGACGGTGCAACGCGCCGACCGCATCGCGGTCACCGAGGGTGGCCGGCTGGTCGAACGTGGCACCCATCGTGAACTCGTCGGAGTCGACGGTGGTCGGTACGCGGCGCTCGCAGCGGCGTGGCAACGCTCCCAACCCTCCGTGTGAGCGCTTGCGCCGAGCAGGTCTGTGTGGCAGCGCGCCGGTCAGGACATTTCGAAGATGAGGACGAACTCGAGCAGCCCGTTGTCTTCCGTGGTGATGCCGCCGGCGGACGGGTTGTCGATGCCGTAGTCGGCGAACACGACCGGAATGTTGCCCAAGACGCCGATTCGGCCGTCTGCGAGCTCCGCGGTGACGTCGAAGGTCACGGTGTTGGTGACACCTCGCAGCGTCAGGTCTCCGGTCGCTGTCGTCGAGACGGCGGCACCCTCTTCTGCTTCGACGCCGAGCTCGATGGGTCGGGTGAGCGTGAACGTGGCGGTGGGGAACTCGTCGGTCGACATGATGCGCCCACGGAACTGATTGTCGCGTCGGCTCTCGTCGGACGTGATCGACGCGACGTCGACCTCGAATGTTGCTGACGTCACCGTGGTCGCGTCGATGGTGAGCGATCCTGTGATCTGGTTCGTACGACCGACGCCCTCGGCGTCGACGCCGAACAAGATCTCCTTCACGCGATAGCCCAGTTCCGACGCGTCGGTGACCTCCCATTGAGGACCGTCGCCGGTGGGTGATGCGGTCGCCCCCGTCTCGGCCGGTGCGGCTGTTGCGGCAACCGTGTCATCGGCAGCGACGTCGGTGGCCGGTGCGTCGGTCGTCGGTGCGTCGGTCGTCGCGGCTTCGGTGGCCGACGGCTCCTCACCCGCTGCGGCCGTCGTGTCGGCAACGTCGAGGGCAGCGGCCAGATCAGCGGCCGTCAGCTCGTCGGGGCTGTCGTTGAGGACCTTCGCGTAGAGGAAGATCAGGCCGTATCCGACAAGGACCACCGCAATCAGTGCGAAGACGCCGTACTTGAGCCACTTCGGGAACCGTCCAGACCCGGCGATCTCGTCGTTGGATTCCACAGGCGTGTCGTTCATGTCGACCATTGTGCTGGAAGTCGTCGCCGCGCGTACGTCGGCACACGATCAGAGAATCTGTGACAAGAACAGCTTGGTGCGGTCTTCCTGCGGGTTGTCGAAGAAGTGCTCGGGTGTGACCACCTCGACGATCATGCCATCGGCCATGAACACCACACGGTCGGCGACCTCACGGGCGAAGCCCATCTCGTGGGTCACACAGATCATCGTCATGCCCTCTTCGGCGAGGTCCTTCATCGTGTCGAGCACTTCCTTGACCATTTCGGGGTCGAGCGCGGAGGTCGGCTCGTCGAACAACACCACCTTGGGCCGCATCGCCAACGTGCGTGCGATGGCCACGCGCTGTTGCTGACCGCCCGACAACTGGCCCGGAAACTTGCGTGCCTGCAGTGGGATCTTCACCCGTTCGAGCAGCGCCATGGCTGCCTCTTCCGCCTCTGCCTTGGGGATCTTGCGCACCTGGCGTGGCGCGAGCGTGATGTTGTCGAGCACCGTGAGGTGCGGGAACAGGTTGAAGGACTGGAACACCATGCCCGTCTCGCGGCGGATCGCCTGGATATTGCGAATGTCGTCGCCCAGTTCTACGCCGTCGACGAAGATCCGTCCGCTGTTGTGCTTCTCGAGCCGGTTGATGCAGCGGATCAAGGTGGACTTGCCGGAGCCCGACGGACCGATCACGACCACCACTTCTTGGAGGCCGACGCGCAGGTTGACGTCGGTGAGCGCGTGGAAGTCGCCGAAGAACTTGTTCATGTCGATGACTTCGATCATCACTTGATCCGACTTGCCCATCATCTTGGTGGCGTCGGCGAACACGGTGTCGCTCATGAGATTGCTCCTTCGATCGAAGAACGGGTAACGAGGTTGAGGTGTGCGGGACGTGAAGCGTGCGGAACGAATGTCATCAGTTGCTCACCGACAGACGACGTTCGAGCCGTTGGCTCTCGCGAGACATCGTGAAGCTGAACGCCCAGAAGCCGAATGCGATGAACACGAGCGTCTCGGCGAATCCGATGCTGCGGAATGCTTCCTGGGCATGGACGATGTCGCGGACTCCGACGAACTCGAGCACCGAGATGATGACGAGCAGGCTCGTGTCCTTGAACAGCGAGATGAACTGACCGACCATCGCCGGGATGACGGCTCGCAATGCCTGCGGCAACACCAGCAGGCGCGTGATGCCTGCGGCGGGCAGCCCGAGCGCCTGGCCGGCCTCGTTCTGACCGGACGGAACAGCCTGGAGGCCGCCCCGAACGATCTCGGCGATGTACGCCGCCGAGAACAGCGTGATCGCGGCGAACGCTCGGGTGGGCAGTGACAGAGGAGTGTCGGAGTCGAGGAAGAAGCCCAGGAAGAATCGAGCCATCAGGAGCAGCGAGATCAACGGAACACCACGGATCAGTTCGATGTATGCGGTCGCCATCCAGCGCACGGCGGGCAGCTTCGACCGACGGGCGAGCGCGAGGAGTAGGCCGAAGGGGAACGCAAGCACGATTGCCACCGATGCCGCGAGCAGGTTCATGTAGAACCCGCCCCATTCGTCCCAATCGAGGTTCTCGATGCCGATCAACCCGGCGACCCGCCACATGACCAACCCGGCGATGACGAGAGCACCGAGTCGGAGCCCGGTGCCGTTGTTGGTTCGCGACGCGATTGCTGCCGAGACCGTAGCGACGATCAACCCGAGGGAGAACAATCCGAGACCGTCTCGGCTGAGTATCCAGATGGTCGCGGCCGCGCCGAGCGCGGTGCCGACCCATCCGACCGTTCCCGGCAGTGAGTCGGAGTACTGCGAGACCAGATCGAACAGCACGGGCACCATGGCCAAGGTGAGGAAGAGCCATGCCAGACCGCCCGATCCGCTCAGCATCTGGAAACCGAGCGAGCCGAGCAGCCCTGCGGCCGACAGCGATGCTGGACGAAATGCCTTGGGCAGACGCGACGAGATCTGGAAGGCCACGATTGCAATCACGAGGCAAGCGCCCAACAACAGCCACGGGCCGATGCTTCGGACGCCGACGATCATGATCGCGGCGACGAATGCGCCGATCGCCCAATAGCTGCCGAACAGCTCACGAGGCGACGAGCGCACCAGTTCGGTGCCTGCCAGTTCGGATCGGTCGACTGCGCTCGCCCGGATCCACCCGACGGCGAGCCCGACGGCACCGGTGATCATCAAGACGTTGGCGATCAGTCGGTTGCGTTCTTCGCGTGGGAAGAGCCCGATCATGAACAGTTCGAGGTTGTTCCGTACCGGCAGCCACTCGCCCGTGATGACGACGAATCGCGCGGAGCGGTACAGCACGTACAGCGAGACAACGCTGAACACGACGCTGAAGATGCTGCTGTACCAGTTGTTGAACAAGTTGTCGCGAGCCCATTCGGCGGGAGGCTTCCTGCGATGGACCGGTGGTGCGTCTTTCTCGGCGAGGGCGTGCATGATGTCGCCGCTGCCTTCGCCGGGTACGACGGTGGATCCCCATTCAGAACTCATGCTGTCACCTCCCCACCACTTGGAAGTTTCGATTCACGAGGTTCAACACCAGTGAGATCGTGAGCGAGAACGTGAGGTAGATCAACATGAGAGCCATCACCATCTGAGTTGCCGGCTGACCGTTGCCGATCGCGGTTCTGATCACGCCGGTGACATCGGGGTAGGCAACGACAACCGCCAGTGACGTGTTCTTGGTGAGGTTGAGGAACTGGTTGATGATCGCCGGGATGGCGATGCGGAAGGCCTGAGGGAGCACGATGAAGCGATAACGCTGGAATCCGCTCAGAGCCAGGGCATTGGCCGCCTCGTTCTGACCCTTGGCGACCGCCAGGATCGAGCCGCGAATGATTTCGGCGATGTGGCTGGCCGTGTAGAGGCCGAGCGCCACCGTGAGTGCGATGTAGGCATCGTTGGTCGTGAGGCCGCCTTCGATGATGCGGCCGCTCTCCGACACCGAGGGCCATGACATGCGCAGCGGTCCACCGGTGGCGATGAAGCTGACGAGTCCGATGGCGAACACGGTCCCGACGAAGTACAGCACCCGATGGTGCGCCTGGCCGGTGGCGATGTTGACCTTGGTGCGCCAACGCCACACGAAGATGCCCACGACGACGGCGGCGAGCATCAGGAGCCAGAAGATGCCCGTGCTTCCGTCGTTGGCGAACGACGGGAATCCGAGGCGGCTCTTGCTGAGGATCATGAAGTTGTTCTCGGTGCCCGGCACCTTGACGAGCTTCGGTGGCGACGTCGGGGTGAAGGCCGGCAGGCCCGTGTTGTTCACGAACAGTGCGCTGCCGACGAACACGATGATCACGAGCGGCGGAATGTTGCGGAACGTCTCGACATACAACGTCGAGAGCTTGTTCACGATCCAGTTCGTCGACAGCCGACCGATGCCGACGACCACGCCCAGCATCAGGGCAATGATGATGCCCACCAATGCCGAGGCGAACGTGTTCTGCACGCCGACGAGGATCAACCTCCAGATGGGCGACGACGGTTCGAACGACGAGTCTCGGACGGCGAATCCCGACGGATCGTCGATGAAGCCGAAACCCGTCGGAATGCCCTGTGCTTCGAGGTTTCTCAGCAGGTTGCCGATCAACCACCACAGCAGCATGCCGACTCCGATGATCGACGCAACTTGTGCCAGAACCTTCAGAACTTCGACATTGCGCCAAAATGGCGGTCGCCCGGCCTGTGCCGGCGCCGTCATCGAGTGTCCCCCACGATTGCCCCCATTGGAAATCGATTGTGAAATTGTGTGCTGTTTCGTGTTCGGTGTCGCTCGAGCAATGTTGCCCGAGCGTTCGCTGAGGTCGGGGCCGGCCCCCAGGCCGACCCCGACCGTTCAGAAGCTGTTCAGTTGAACAGGCTGGTGTTCCAGGTGCTGATCAGCGGAACGGCGGCACGTACATGAGGCCACCGTTGGTCCACAGATCGTTGGGCGAACCATCGAGCGTGAGACCGATCGGCACGATGTTGTTCGTGTAGATCTCCTCGTAGTTACCCACCTGCGACACGGCTTGAACTGCGAAGTCGGCCGGCAGGCCGAGGCCTGGGTCGAAGCCGTCGGTCTGGCCGAGGAACCGCTGGATTTCCGGGTCGTCGCCGCTGTAGCTGGCGATGTTGGTGGAGTCGAGGCCGAATTCCCAAGCTTGAACGGGGGCCATCGTGGCCCAGTTCACTGCCTGTGCCCACTCGGTGTCACCGTCGGAAACGACGGGCCCGAGGGGTTCCTTCGAGATGACCTCGGCCATGATGAACTGGTCGGCACCGCCGGCGCCTTCGATGGTCGACTTGAACGCAGCGAGCTGCGAGGCGTCGGACGTCCAGGCTTCGCACTGACCGGCCTCATAGGCCGGCTGGAGCTGCGTGTTCTCTTCGAACACGACCGGAGTGAAGGGAATACCGCGAGCGTTGAACACCGAGGTGAGGTTCAGCTCGGTGGTGGTACCCGACTGCACGCAGATGCTCGCATCGGCGAGTTCCTCGAGCGTCGTGAAGCCACTTGCTGCCGGAACCATCATGCCCTGGCCGTCGTAGAAGGTGGTGAACAAGAAGTTCGATCCTTCGTTGCCGTCGCGGGTAGCCGTCCACGTGGTGTTGCGGATGAGTACGTCGACCTCACCGGACTGCAGCGCCGTGAAGCGCGCATCGGCAGAGAGCGGCACGATCTCGATGGCGCTGGCATCGCCGAGTACCGCAGCGGCGACGACTCGACAGAAGTCGATGTCGAAACCAGAGTACGCGCCGGCGTCATCGACCACGCCGAAGCCGGCCAGACCGTCGTTGCCGCCACAGATGACTGTGCCGCGGTCCTTCACCGTCTGCAGACGTCCCCCGGTCTGCGTGGCTTCGACCTCGTCGGTGCCTGTGGTGTCGCCGGTCGCCTCAGTGTCGCCGGTGGCAGCCGAATCCTCGGTTGCAACCGAATCACCGCTGGTATCGGCGGTGTCGTCGCTTCCGCCGCACGCGCCGGCGATCAACGCCAGTCCGGCAACGGCCGCGGCCATTTGCTTCCATTTCGTGGGTGTCCCCCTACGAACCATGTCTCCTCCTCGGAGTATCTGCGATCGAAGCATCAGTTGCTTCGTCGTTGTGTGTGCATTCACGCCGCCGCACGTTCAAAGTCGCGCCAGCGGTTGAACGACCATAACAAACCGTCGCGCACGAGCACACAAAGCCGACGAGGCCGAGTGAGGTCGGACGCCGTTCGACACGCAGTCGGTTGGGGCAGCATGTGTCGACCGGTGTGCTCGTCGGCCAGACTGTGCGAATGTCCGTAGTCGAATCAGTTGCTGTTGTCTCCGTCGTCCGCACGGCCCCACGTGGGGCCGACGCGATCGGACTCGCGGTCGCACCCGCCGGAGCGGTGCCACGCCAGCTCGGGTTGAACCGGGCGGCGCTCACCGACCACGGTTTCAAGGGGAGCGTCGGTGAAGCGCTCGTGATTCCACGCGCCGACGGCCCCACCGTGGTCGCCGTGGGCGTCGGCGCGTCACCTACCTCGAATGCGTTGCGCGATGCCGCCGCGGCCTTCGTCCGGGCTGTCGGCAAGCGAGCGCACATCGCGACCAACCTCGTCGACGTCGGCGCCGAACCGGGCGTCGCCGCGCAAGCAGTGGTGGAAGGCGTGCTGCT
>JBBKWQ010000095.1:0-6689 GCA_037969115.1 Ilumatobacteraceae bacterium | reverse complement strand
GTTCGGTAGCCCGTCGAGCGGTGTGTGCGTCTTGATGAATCGGCGGTGACGCTGCGCCACGAGATCGGCGAAGAGGTCGTCCTTCGACAAGACGAGCCAGTCGAGCCACGGCGACAACTCTGGTAGCGATCGTGGGAGCTCCGGCGTCTGGAAGATGAGCAGCGCACAGATCATCTGGACCCAGGTGGTGCCGGACTTTGAACGGGTGCTGATGACAATGTCGTCATCGCGAAAGTCGAAGTCGAGCCACCGGGCGCTGTCCTCGTCTCCCGACAGGTACCGGATCGGCTGGCTCGTCACGCCGCCACGGTAGACGTCGAGCACCTATCGACGCCGAGGGACGCAACCACTTGTGCGCCCACGCAGCAAGAGACCCGGCAAGACAATCGGCGTCGGACGACGCCTGACGTCAGCGGGAACCCGACGCGCGTTCTCGCGTAGGTGAACGAGCGCCGAGGTGCCGTTCTCGGACGGGCGACGTCGACGCGAAAGCCTGTTGATATGAGCTGTCAATGTCGCCTCGCCGATGGGCGGAGGGTTTGACTTACCCCGCCGAGAGAAGAGAGGAGAATGCGGCCCTACCACCGTGAACGAAGTGGACCTATGGTCCGCAGATGAACTGGCAGCAACTCGACTTTCCCACTCGAGCAGGGTTCATTGCCGGAGTGATGGCGCTGATCGGATTGATCGTTCCGCCACTCTCCATGGCGAGTGCCGTGGTTGCGATCGGTTTCTCCGGCATCGGCTGGCAACGCTCTCGGAAACGCGGCGAGGCCAACCCTGTCGCGAAATCGGTGCTGCTCGCGAGCGCGGCGCTCATCGTTCTGGTCGTGGTCGGTAGCGCGATCTATGCCACTGGCAGCTGACCTTACGAGCGCTCCCGCCCGATCGAAGTTGCCGATCCTGAGTGGCCTGCATCGGCCTGGACGACGTGCTGAAATGCGCCCGTGGCGGTGCGCTATTCGGACGAGCGAGATCAAGGACAATCACCTAGGACCACTACCATCGGAATTGTGGACGGAGTCCCAGTCAGCCTGCGCTCAGCCATCGCGGAACAGCTCGATCGGCTCGTGGCGGGCCAGGAACCGGAGCTGCTGGTCAGGGTGCGCGGTTACGGCGCCGATGGCGCTCGGCTCGTTCCCCAGCCACCTGAGATCTGGACCCATCCGGAGTCGGACGCGATACGCACGGACGACGGTGGGTGGCATGTTGTGCTGCCGCTTTGGACGGAGGCGGAGAGTCCCAGCGATCTTTCCGCCGAGGTCATCGTCGACCCACGGGGTTCGGCGTCGATTCACGACGTCCACGTGCTCTGACCGCTCGGCCGGGGCGATCGATCTGGTGCAGGTACCCGCTCGGAGAAGTGCCGTTCGCGCGTGGGGCTTGCGCCAGTTGGCTTCCGTTGATCTGAGCGGCGTTGACAACGGTTGATAGTGAGAGCAGACTGGAGTCATGAGTCGCAACACGATGAGCTTTGCCCTCCCTGAGAACATGCGCGACTACATCGACGCGCGCGTCAGCGACGGAAGCTACGGCAACACGAGTGAGTACCTGCGCGAGCTGATTCGCCGTGACCAGCACGAGCAGGCCGCTCAACGCCTGCGCGATCTCATCGCTGACGGGCTCGCATCGGGCGAGGGCCGCGAAGCATCAGACGACGTGATTGCCGAGCTGCGCGAGCGGGCACTCGGCGCGGAAGCGTGACGCGCCGGATTCTTCGCCCGCAGGCAGAAGTCGATCTCGTCGAACGGGCGCAGCACTACCGGCGTGAGGGCGGCTTCGACCTCGGCGAACGCTTCTTCGATGCAGCGTTGGACGCGCTGGATGCGATCGGACGAATGCCCGGTGCCGGGTCGCCACGCGTTGGAGAGTTGTGCGGCATCGATGGGCTGCGTGTCCGCCGCATCGTGAACTTCCCGTGCGGCTGGTTCTACTTCGCCCAAGGCGATCGCGTCGATGTTGTCCGTCTGCTTGCCGATGCCCAGGACATCGCAGCACTCCTCGCGAATATCGAGTACGAGTAACGCACCCTCACGTGCCGTACCAGAGTGGGTCACGAGGGCTGGGTTGATTGTCGATATGAGTGTTCTCAGCGTGTCCGAGATTGCGAGCGTCGCCGGCTCGGAACGGCGGATGAGCACCCTCGACGGAGTCGATCACGGACGCCGGTCTTGTGGTGTACGTGCACCTGCAATACTCAACAGGTCGTCCATCGGGGCCGACAAGGAGGGATCGAAATGCCTACGAATAAAGAGATCGTCGAAAGTGTCTATGCGAGCTTTGCTCAGGGTGACGTTCCGGCCGTCCTGGGCGCGATGGCTGAGAATATCGAGTGGTCCGAGGCCGACGGGTTCCCACTCGCCGGCACATACATCGGCCCCCAGGCAGTGGTTGAAGGTGTGTTCATGCGGCTCGGAGAGGTCGGCGATGAGTTCGCCGCGGTTCCCGACCAGATCGTGGCCGAGGGCGACACCGTCGTGGCCCTCGGCAACTACCGTTGGAAGCACAAGAGCTCCGGAGCATCTGCCGTGGTGAAGATGGCCCACGTGTGGACCGTTGCCGATGGCCAGCTTGCGACGTTTCAACAGCACGTCGACACCGTCAGGGTTCGAGAACTCAGCTGATCCGCCCGCGCGACCGGAAGTTCACGCTCACATACGGACGTCGCGCGCGAGCACGGTGCCGCCCGGTTCCATGCCCATCGAACTTGCGTCAACCGGCACATGCGGCGGCCGGCCATGGCCGACGACTCAACCGGGACTCCTCGCATGTTCTCGAGCGGGTAACCGCTCGCGGAAGTGCCGATACGAGCGGGTTCGACTGCACTCGTGGGGGCGCGATTATCGAGCGGCCTCCGGTCGTTCCGCAGGCGTGCGAAGTCGCGGGCGATGCAAGGAGCAGCGAGCATTCTGGCTGTCGATTCTCGCTCGGACTTGGGTGGCCGGATGAGCGATCGAGTGCGATGAGCTGCGGGCTCGGCGCTTCCAAGCTGCGGTCAGATTCGGGCGACGAGGGGGCTACTGCAAGCCTGCTCTGACCCCGATGCCGACCCCCGACCGTGACTGGGTTCAGTTGTTGCGTGGGGTGAGGATGTTCGAGTCGTAGGCGTGTGCGACGGCTGCTGCTCGGTCGGCGACACCGAGTTTGTCGTAGATGTGCAGCAGGTGTGTCTTGACCGTTGCGTGGCTGATGTGGAGTCGGTCCGCGATCTGGGCGTTGGTATTACCTGCTGCGACTTCGCGGAGGACTTCGATCTCGCGCTGGGAGAGGGCACCTGCTGCAGGGTTGCGGACTCGCTCCATGAGTCGTCGTGCGACGGGCGGCGCAAGCACGGTTTCGCCGGCAGCGGCTCGGCGGACTGCGTCGAGCAGTGTTTTCGGCGGCGCGTCTTTGAGCAGGTAGCCGGAGGCGCCGGCTTCGATCGCGCGCACGATGGCCTCGTCGGTGTCGTACGTCGTGAGCACGATGATTGCTGCGTCGGGCCATTCCGCTGTGATCCGGGCGATCGCTTCGACGCCGTCGACGTCGGGCATGCGCAGGTCCATGAGCGTCGCCGAGGGCCTCAGCGCCAGTGCAGCAGCAACGGCGTCGGCTCCGTTGCCGGCTTCGCCGACGACGTCGATGTCGTCTTCCGCGGCGAGGAGGGTCGCGAGCCCGCTGCGCACGATTGGGTGATCGTCGACGATCAGCAGCGTGATCATGACGGCACCGCTGGCAGTTGCAGTGAGACGGCTGAGCCGCCGGTGGAGGTTGTTTCGATGGTCAGCTCGCCGCCGAGGGCCTCGGTGCGGTTCCGGAGTGCTCGCATTCCTTGCCCACCAGTGAGGTCGCCGTGGTCGGCCACGTTTCCGTCGGCGAAGCCGCGTCCGTCGTCGCGAACGTCGAGTGCCACGACGTCGCCGAGATAACTGAGGGTGACGTGGACGCGGGTCGCCTCGGCGTGTTTACGGACGTTGAGAAGCGTCTCTTGAAGCCCGCGGAACAGCGTGACCTCGACCTCGGCCGGAAGGCGGGCGGTGTCGCCGCTCACTTCGAAGTGCGCCGTCGTGCTCGCAGGGTCGATGGTCTGACCGAGTTGTCGGCGCATCGCATCGGCGAGCGACAGCGATTCGAGGTCGGCCGGGCCGATCGCCGCGACGAGCCGACGCGCGGCGACCAGGTGGTCTTGGGCGACCGATTCGATCTCGCTCACCGCATCGGTGAGGTCGCCGGTGCGCTGAGCGGCACGACTGAGTACGACGATCGATGTGAAGCCCTGGGCGAGGGTGTCGTGGATCTCGCCCGCGAAACGGGCACGCTCGGCGAGCACCCCACGTTCGTGCTCGGCGGCTGCGAGGTCGGCTTGCGCCGTCTCGAGCCGCTCGACCATTTCGGCGAGGGTCGCGCTCTCGATCTCGGCGCGTCGCAATGTCGACCACAGGATCACCCCGGCGCCGAATACGGCGAGCGGGATGAGGAGCTGCCATCCCTCGACACCGTCGTCGATCCACGCAGCCGTCCAAATCGTGGAGACCGCCAGCGCGAGGACGACACCGAACCCCCGCTCGACGGAGAAGCACAACCCGAGCAGTGCGAAGGTGAGAATCGACCAACGATCGTCGTCGATGATCAGGATGGCCCAGCCAGCGATCGCCACGATCGTCGTGACCGTGAGCGTCGACGACGGACCCCGCTCGGGAAGACTCACCGCTGCGACGCCGATGATCGGAAGCAGGAGGAACGGGATCAAGGTGACCACAGTCGAACCGAGGCTGGCAAAGTCAGGATCAAAGGTGAGTACCAGTCCGGCCAGCACGCACGCAATCGCGATTGCCGACCACACACGAGCCAGCCGGCCGACGGGAGCATCGCGCCGACTGTCCTCATTCCCCATGGTCCATCCTCCCTGACTTCGCCCGACAGCGATCGTACCGATCGTGCCGAAGCGCTCAGGCAGCCGCTGCACGCCCAGCTCGCTTCGCTCGGAGCACCGTCGCTGAGGTACCCGTGCGGGTTCGCCACGCGGAGCGCATCACCAACAGCGACCCGAAACAGGTCACGATCGCCAGGACGAACGGTACAACCGTGGTCGTCGAGACGAAGTCATCAGCGGTCCACGGAGCGGCCGCACCCTCGGTCAGTCCGGTCGGCGTCGACACCCCGAGCCAGGGCGACAGGTGGAACGCGACGGCGCCGACCATCACGAACGACGCGACCAACGCGCCGGCCAGTCGAGTGCGACGGAACAGGATGAAGGCCCCAGCGACGACCTCCGCGGCGCCGACCACGTAATTCGAGAACGGGTGGAAGAGGCCGATCGCGGACTTGTGCTCGATGAACTGGAAGACGTGCCCGCCACCGAACTTGGCGGCCCCCGACGAGATCAGGAACAACGCAAGCGACCCAGTGAGAACCCGTGCGACACGGGCCGTCCACATCGAATTGGTGGGAGCCACCTGGGATGGCTCTACGGAGTGCTCCGCTGCAGGTGTGGAACGGTGGATGATCAGTGGTTTAGTCATGTCATCCATGGTGCCGATCGAGCCGATCCAGCGCATCGACCGCCAGGTGGCTTGTTCGATCAACCGATCGGTCGACAGCCGAGCCCGGCGACCGTGGTCTGACCACGAAGGTTCGCGGTGATCAGAACGTGCCCGCCGCAGCCACAACGAGCCGCCCAGAAACCGGCAGCGGAGAGCGCGTCTACTGGGTCGCTTCGTCACGCTCCGGGCTGAGCGTTCTGAGCGGGCCCGACCGATCGGACGTGCCGATCAAGATCGGTCAGGCTGCCGTGGTCTCGATGTTGTTCTGATCGCTCCAAGGCTTCGGCTGGCGCCCGGTGCGCCACGCCTACAGTGACGCCCATGCTTGCTTCGCGGCGGCCGTTCGACCTGGCCGAGTTGAGTTGCCGGATCGATCAACTGCGCGACGAGCGTGGCCTGACCATGATGGCGTTGGCGCGAGAGGTCGGTGTGGCGGCGTCGACGATTCGACGTTTTCGAACTGCTGCCGGTGCTGAGGCCGACGGCGTACTGGCCCTCATCGCGTGGACCGGTGACGCACCCGAGAAGTTCATCACTGGCTCCCTGGTCGACGGCACGCCGCTTGCGGATGCGGGCACCGGAACGATTCGCGTCGACATGGCACTCGTCGAGGACGGGTCCGGGCGTCGATCCACGACACGCACGACGATTCAGCGGCTTGCCAACACAGCGCAGACTTCGGGACGCACCGTTGCATCACTCACCTGGTGGAGCCCAGTCTGAGTCGAGCGAGCCCATCGCCGACGGCATCTGACACGCACCGGCGTGTCCGCGCACCTCGCACGTTTACGAGCACCTCGTCGCCCGAAGATGTGCCGTTCTCGGACGGGCACAGCGAGTGGCGCGAGCCGGGATTATCGAGCTGTCGGCCTCCGTCGGTTCGTAGGCGTGCTACTTCGCCGGAAGCGCGCTCGTCGCGGGCGGTTTCGACCGGTGAGTACCGAGCCGCATTCCTGGTTCAGATTCGGATTGTGACTCGTTGGTGATGTCAGTCCGCAAGCCACGCCTCGTCGACGTCGCGCGCTGCCAGGGTGAGCACCGCTTGGACGGCGTCGTTGGTGGTGGGTGGATCGTGCCCCCGATCTGAACATCCTGTCGGCTCATCGCGTTCGGCGCCCGATTTTCTCCGTCGTTCTCATCGGCTGCAGCACATCACACGGCTCGTCA
>JBBKWQ010000094.1:0-7715 GCA_037969115.1 Ilumatobacteraceae bacterium | reverse complement strand
TCGGGGAGCCAACGCCGGAGCACGGAGAAGATGGCGAGTCCGATCAGTGCTGTGCCGAGGCCAACGAAGACGATCAGGAAGATCGAGCCGCCCGCGCTCACCTTTCCGACGATCTCGTCAGCGTCGGTGAGCCGGCCCTGGGCCTCGTCGGAGGACGTCGCGGCCAGCACGCGCATCAGGAGCCGGACACCCGCACCCAAAGCGAGAGCACCGGCGAGGTACGCCCCGGTGAGCATCCCGCCCGTTCGGGCAACGGTGACGGCGAGCCGTTCACCGAAAGATTCGCTGCCGGAAAGCGGCGAAGGCGTCCGACGAGTGTCACGCAGCCACACGGCGAGCGCCGCGGCGACGAGCATCGCCGACGCGCAGGCCACCGTCACCACGACCTTCAGCATCTCGGCCTCGGTTCAGGCGTCGGGGCGACGGACCTGTTCAGGATCCTACGCTCAGCGCACGACTCGTTGCATCGGTTATTTGGCTGACCTGGCGGGTCGTTCCTCAGACTTGGATGGCGTCCGACGTTTCGGCCGTGTAGGTGGACGCGCTCGCTCGGACGATCGGTTGCACGGCGGTGTGGATGGCAATCTGCTGCGGATTCCACGTCTGAGCCCAGGCAAGGAAATCCGTCGATGGGAGCGGTCGGGCCACGAGGAAGCCCTGCATCTCGTCACACCCGAGCTGTGCAAGCGCGTGCAGCGTGTCGTTGTCCTCGATGCCTTCGGCGATGGTGCTCAACCGAAGGTCCTTCGCGAGGTTGATCGATGCGCGCACGATTGCTTGAGCGCTTTCGTCGGTGGTGAGGCGGCTGATGAAGCTGCGGTCGATCTTGAGCGTGTCGACCGGGAGACTGTGCAGGTGTTGCAGCGAGGAGTATCCCGTTCCGAAGTCGTCGATCGCGAGTTTGAGCCCCAGAGCGCTGAGCCGGGCCAGCACGTGAACGCTGGTGTCGAAGTCGACGACCATTGCGTTCTCAGTGATCTCCACCTGGAGCAATCGGGGTTCGATACCGACCGTGAGCAGGATGCCGGCCAGGTCGTCGACGAGGTCGACGTCGAGCAGGTCGCGTGGCGTGAGGTTGACCGCGATCGGCATCTCGTATCCGCAATCGCGGAACATCGCGGCGGCCTCTGCTGCACGGTGGAACACGAGTCGTGTGAGTTCGCCGATGTGGCCGGCCTGGTCGATGAGCGGGATGAACTCCAGCGGCGAGACCGGTCCATGCGCAGGATGCGTCCACCGGACAAGCGCTTCGGCACCGGTGATGGCGCCATCGTCGAGACGGATTTTCGGTTGGAAGAGGACGCAGAACTCCTCGTTGTCGAGCGCCTTGGTGACCGAGAGATACAGGTCGAGTCGTCGTGGTGCGTCGGCGTCGAGTGCGGGTGTGTACCAGACGACGCCGAGCTGATTCCGTTTCGCCTCGTACATGGCGGTATCGGCTCGACTCAGCAGACTCACACTGTCGCTGCCCTGGTGCGGACACTGAGCGACGCCGAAACTGGCGCCGACCTCGAAGGTGATGCCTTCGAGCTGTACCCGAGCCGTGACACGACGGTGGAGGTCCTCCACTCGCCGGGTGAGATCGCCGGGGCCGTCGGTGTCCTGCGCGGTCAGCAGCATTGCGAACTCGTCGCCACCGAAACGGGAGATCACGTCGGTCGAACGCGCCGCATCGTTGAGCCGATTGGCGATTTCGATCAACAGCCGGTCGCCGGTCGCATGGCCGAGGGAGTCGTTGATTTCTTTGAATCGGTCGAGGTCGATCATCACGACCACACCCTCCCGGCCGGTCCTGAGCAGGACGGATGTCAGCGCGATCTCGAAACTCATTCGATTCGCCAGACCGGTGAGGGCGTCGTTTCTGGCCTGCACCTCGAGCCGGTCGACGAGGTAATCGTTCGAAAGTCGAGCACTCAGGGTGTTGGACAGCGAACCGAAGAGGCGGAGTTCGTCAGCGGTGAACTCACTGCGCATGCCGAGTCGATCGGTGATGAACAACACGCCGGTCTGATCGGCTTCACGAAGCACCGACGTGGCGATCAGCTTGCTCGCACCCAGACGCTGAAGGAGATCGATCGCAGCCGGACGAGGATCCTCCAGATCGATCTGGCTGATGCCGCTCGCGTCGAGGACGCCGACCAGCAACCGACCGATGAGTTCGGGATCAATGTCCTCGAACGAGTCGTCGCGCATGAGCCGTAACGTCGACGCGTCTGCGTCGCTTTCGACCACGAGGAGACCCGCCGACCTCGACCGCATGATCTGTGCGAGTTCGACGAGGCCGATGTCGAGCGTGCGTTCACCTCGTTCGTTCGCCAACGCAGACGTGAAGGTGTGCAACTGCTGCAGATCTCTGAACTGTTGGGCTTGGTGACCGCCGCTGCGCAACAGCGCACCGATGCCGCCCAGTGGCATCAGCGCAAACACCACCATGTACGGACTCGCCAGCGACGCCGACAACGCCGTGACCGCGAACGTGCCACCGAGGACGGCCAAGATCTGAGACCGGCCCACGTTGGCGAACAGATGGGGCCTGAACTTCGCATCGACCACCATGATCACGAGCGGCACGGCGAACAAGCTCAGCAACTCCGCGACGATCACGGCACCGAGCGGGATCGTCCACTCCATCACGGTGGCGGGCAGCCGTTCGCCGAGTGTCGACCGAACGATCAGGCCTGCCAGCCCGACTTGCGCGACGAACAAGCACGAGTTCCACACGACTTTGATGAGATTCGACTTGCGGATCCAGAGGAGGGTCGATCCTGCGCCGAGCACATACGCCGCGAGAAGCATCAACGGGCTCACATACAACAGCCCGAACATGAGCGGGATGCACGCAAGAGAGAGCGAATGGGATTCCTTCCTGATCTCGACGTGGAGTGCCGTTGCCTCGGTCAACCCGAACGCGAGCACGAGCGCAAAGAACGGCAGTGACCACTCCCGTTCGGGCACGACGCCGACCGACGGCGTGACGAGCAGGAGCGCTGTACCCACCGCGGCGAGGACCACTGCGTACGCGAGGACGCGCACGGACGGGTGAGACCGGGAGAGCCCGGTGGTCGGTGTCGTGTCTGTGTGCGCAAGCACGCGTATCACACGGCCTTCATCATGACCAGGTCGAACCCGACCAGGTGCTGCCAGACCAGGTGGAACCCGACCAGGTCGAACCCGACCACGTCGAACCCGACCACGTCGAACCCGACCACGTCGAACCTGACCAGGTACTCCCGGACCAGGTGGAGCCCGACCAGTCGTCGTCGCCGGTCCAGGCGGTGCCGGCTTCGCTGGCGGCCACCCATTGCTCAGGGATCCACTTGGCACCATTCACCGTGTACTCGCCCGTGAGCACCCTGTCGCCGATGGCGACGTGGTCGGTGCCCCGGGCGGCTTCGAGGGATCCGAGCCCGGTTGCCGATGCGAACGTCTGGATCGACTTCGGCGTCGGGGCCGCCATGGCTGCTGTCAAATTGACGAGTCCGTGTCCTTTGAAGATGACATTCTCGAAGACGTCGGTCGCGTTGGCTGTCAGCAGGTTCTTGACCTGGTCGGGGTGAGCTCGGGCCGTTGCTCGAGCAGCAGCGCGACCGCCCCAGACGTGACAGCGGCCGCCTGTGATGTACCCGACCCGAGGAACAGTCGGTCGTCGCCGGCAACGCGTCCGCCGGGATGATCGGTGTCGATCCGGGAGCCAGGAACGCGCAGGCTGGCGATCGAGACGCCTGGGGCGATCAAGTCAGGGTTGCGAACCGTGTCTCCCGATGGCGCCCAGACGGGAACCCCCCAGCCGTAACCCTTGTTGAACAGCTCGGCGGCGGAGACCGCCATCACCGTCGGGTTGGTGGCCGGATTGGCGAGGCCGTATGCGGCCCGCCCTTCGTTGCCGCCGGAGACGACGACGACGATCCCATGTTTCCACGCGTTCTCGATGGCCTTGGAGAGCGGGTCGTCGATGTAGTTCTGCGTGCCTGCGGTGTTGTACGACAGATTCAGGACCCGAATGTTCAACCCGTTGGCCTTGCGGTTCTGGACGACCCAGTCGATCCCTGCGATCACCTGGGACACGTCGACGGCGCCAGTGTTGTCGGCGACCTTGACGCTCACGATCCCGGCGTCGGGTGCGACTCCGACGAAGTCGCCGCGTCGTGGGTGGAGCGGGTCGGCACCCGGCGTACGACCGGCGATGATGCCGATCATGTGGGTCCCATGACCGTACGAATCGAGCCCGGCGACCGAATCGACACCACCCTCGAATGACAAGTCAGGCCCGACGAACACGTCGCTCGTCGACAGCTCGGCGACTGGCGCGACGCCGGTGTCGATCACGGCGACGTCGATGCCCTCGCCGGTGTACCCGGCCGCCCACATGTCCTTCGCTCCGATCCAGTCGGTGACCTGGATCAGGCTGGTTCCTGTGGTCGACGAATCACTTTTCGACAACCGAACGATTTGCTCCTTGGTCGACGTGTCACGACTCGCCTTACCGGCCGAGACTGCCGAGGACACCCCGGCAACGACTCCGAAAGTCAACGCAAGTGCAACCGCCACGCGGGCGCCGCTTCGTGATGTACGTGATGGTGTTGTTCATGACCAGGACGCTCCGCTCCAAGTTGCTCCACTCCATGTTGCTCCGCTCCACGTTGCTCCGGACCACGTTGCTCCGGACCATGAGGCTCCGGACCATGAGGCGCCGGACCATGAGGCGCCGGACCATGAGGCTCCGGACCATGAGGCTCCGGACCATGAGGCGCCGGACCATGAGGCTCCGGACCAGGTCGCACCCGACCAGGTGCCTCCGGACCACTTGCCGCCGATCCAGACCTGGTTGGTCCAGGCCGTGCCGAGCGATTCGCGGGTGGAGTGCGCTGCGGAATAAAACGGCGCACCGAATGCGGTCACCTCCCCGGTCAGCAAGTCACCGGTGGTGCCGACATGAGCTGTGCCGCGAGACTTCTCGAGGGTGCCGGTGCCGGTGGCGGCCGGGAACGTCTGCGCCGACTCGGCGAGTGATGGCGTCGCCGTGTTGAGGGCGAGACCGAGGTTGACCATCCCGTGGCCCTGCTGGCTGGCGGGCCGGGGTACACCCTTGTCGGTGGGGACGCTGGTAGCGGTGCTGGTGAGGAGCTTTTTGACCTGGTTGGGCGTGAGTCCAGGACGCTGTTCGAGCAGCATCGCGACCGCGCCCGAGACCACGGCGGCGGCCTGGGAGGTGCCGGATCCCCGCAGGTACAGCAACCCGTCGCTGCCGGTGCATGTGGCGCCGGGGTAGGTGTCGGCGAGGTAGGAGCCGTTGACGCCGAGGCTGAGCAAGAACTCGCCAGGGGCGACCAGGTCCGGGTTGCGGACATCGTCGCCTTTGGAGGACCAGTTCGGCACACGCCATCCGATCGCTGATTGGCTGTCGGGTCCTGAGCCGCCAACCGCGATCACGTACGGGTCGAGGGCGGGGTTGCCGAGCCGCGCGACGCTACGGCCGTCGTTGCCGCCGGCGACGACGACGACGACGCCGTGCTGCCAGGCGTTCTCGACAGCCCTCGTGAGCGGGTCGGTGCGGTAGTCGACGGCGGCGTCGGTGTCGTAGGCGAGGTTGATGACCCGAATGTTCATCCCAGCGGCGTTGCGGTTCTGCACGGCCCAGTCGATGCCGGCGATGACCTGGGAGACGTCGACGGCGCCGTCGGCGGCACCGACTTTGACGTTCACGATCCGGCTGCCGGGGGCGACGCCCCATGCGGTGCTGGTGTTGGTGGCGATGATGCCGGCCATGTTGGTGCCGTGCCCGTGCAGGTCACGGTTGCGCAGGCTGGCGTTGAGGGCGTCGAACGAGAGGTCGGGTCCGTCGACGACCGCGTTGACACCGACCGGGTTGACCCCAGTGTCGATCACGGCGACATCGATCCCCGTCCCCATGATCGGAGCGGTCCGGCCCTTCGGCTTGTGGAACGTGTCGGCACCGATCGCGACGTTCACGTCGTGCAGCGACGTGCTGCCCTTCATGTCGGAGCAGTACTGCACCCCGCTCCCGCCGCTCGAGGTGTTGCCGGGCTTGCCGCCCTTGCCCGCGTACGCGGCCGGCGCAACCGTTGCGGTTGCGATGCCCACCATGAGGGCTGCGGCGACCGCTGAGCGTTGGAAGCGTCGACGACCGACCGAGGTCGGCGACGCCACACCTCGACGCGCTCTGTCGGGCACTGCGTGCCGCTCTCCGTCTGTCTGACCACCCGTCATCATGTTCTTCCGCCGTTCATTTGTTATTGACACTCATTGTGGCTGAATTGCTACCGAAGGTGGGTCAAGTGTTGAACAAGAAGCAGCCGGAGCGACGGGCGGCCACGAGTTGACCCGGCGCCGACTCCCGTGCGTGGCGAGAGGTCGACAAACGTTCGCCGGCGTGGACCGCGTCGCCTGCCCCAAACGGCCGCCAGCCCGTGCGCCGAGCGGCAATCCGGCTCTTGGTACGTTCCTCACCGCTGGAGGCGACTGACGCAGTCCGTGGTCAAACAACGAAGACGGCCACCACGGCGGATCGTGGAGTTCAGTGCTGCGAGAGAAAGTGTTGACAGATTCCGGAGCCGATCGATAGCTCACGACGTGGTCCGTTCACAACGATGTCGCTGACGCAGCGCTCGGCGAGACGTCGTTTGAGGCCAACGCGAAAAGCTGGTTAGACCGAGTCGGCGGCCGAACACGGATCGCATTGCGAGCACGGCCCACCTTCACGGTGGATCCGCATGTGGGTCGCGAGCCGATCCATGGTTTCGCCGATGCGAGTCTGATCCTCCGGCGCCATGTCGTCGAGCAGGAACCGTTTGATCAGTGCCGCATTACCAACTGCCGCATCGGTCAGCGCCGATCGACCGGCGGGCGTGAGCGTGGCCGTCAGCCCCCGACCGTCGCTCTCATCGCGGACGCGTTCGATCCAACCTCGTTCTTCCAGCCGATTCGCGGTATGCGTCAGCTTCTGGGCCGACGAGACAACCAGGGACGCCAACAAGGTCATCCGCATGGAGCCACCGGCGCCGTCGAGGCGGACGAGGACCTCGTAGTCGCTGTGGGTCATCTGGTGGCGCCCGGCGTCGAGAAAGCGGGTCCAGGTGTACAGCTCTTGCTTGGTGAGGTAGCGACCGGTTCCGACCAGCTCAGCCGGGTCGTAGTCGCCGTCGGATTCGATGCCCACCACGCGAATCAGCGTAGTCAGCACGCCCGGCGAGGCCGGGCCACCCCCAACCGCCACGTCTCCTGGTGGCGGTTGGGCGGTGGCGGTTCAGTCCCGCTCGAGCTGTCCTCGAATCTCACCGGTCGGGACGACGTTGGTGTGGACGTTGACGTAGTAACCGGACGGGTTCCGACCGATCGCACGAATCAGCGCCGGATCGACACCGTCGATGCACGCCTCGTAGTCGTCGCTGTTCACGCCAAGATTGACGACGACTCCACCGTTGAACCCCGCCGGTGCGGCGTGGATGTGCCCGGCCACGACATCGCCGGCCAAGTCGTCGGATTCGACCTGGCGAAGATCTCGTCTGTCCCCTCGCTCCCGACGAATGGGTTGTTGCCGGGGACGCCGTACTGGCCGTTGGCGCTGTTCGAACCCCGGGGGTCGATGCGCAGGATCTTGCCCAGGACGTTGCCCTCGGTGAGATCCTGTCCGTTGCCGCCCTCCGCGTGGCCGGGACCCTGGTCGTCGGCCATGCCGCCGTCGCCGAGTGCGATGT
>JBBKWQ010000093.1:0-3554 GCA_037969115.1 Ilumatobacteraceae bacterium | reverse complement strand
AACATCCACGGACCGTGCGGCTCACGCTCGGAGCGAACCTGCTCGATCAACTCGAGCGTCGACGGGCTGAGTTGGCTGCGTTGCGTTGGGACGACGTGCACGGCGGAGAGTTGACGATCGACTCGGCGATTGAGGTGCTCAAGCGCGGTGACGGCAATCCGGAGTTGCGCGATGCGACGACCAAGACGGCGAACGTCCGCACTCTCACACTCGACCCGTCGACGCTCGAGTTGATCGAGCAGGTTCGCTCCGAGCGTGAGCCGCACGGTCCGTGGATGTTCGGGATCGGCGACGACCTGGTGAACCCCGACCGCATCGGGTACTGGTGGCGCCGCGCCCGGGAGAAGTCGGGCATCGACACCCAGTGGCGACTCCATGATCTCCGCCACTGGTCCGCGACCTCGGCGATCGGCCAGGGTCACGACGTGCGCACCGTCGCCGGCCGTCTTGGTCATGCTGACGCTTCGATGACGTTGCGGACCTATGCGCACGCGTTCGCGACCGCCGATCAGGCGGTGGCTCGCGGCCTCGGGGATCTGCTGGACGGCGTGGATCGGTGAGGTGACAAGGCAGTCGTCCGCAGGTCGGTCGAGGTTCGATCGGACCTGTTTCGGGGGCGCCACCTCGGCAGAGCCAGCGATGCGGCTACAGATCCGAGTGTGCGATCACGCCGCTGGATCTTCGCCGAGCATGCGATCGACCTCGGCATGCGTGACGACGAGTCGCGCGCCGAAGCGAAGTGCGTTGATCTCGCCGCTTCGCACGAGCGCGTAGGCTGTCGATCGTCCGACCCCGAGAATCTGGGCCACTTCCGGGACCGTGAACGTCCTGCGTCGTGGGGCCCCAAGCTCTTGCAACCGTCGCCTGTTGCTCGACGCGAGGTCGAGCACTGTTGTGACTCGATGTGACTTCATGCAATGAATGGGTCATCGGCAACCCCGCCGGGTAACACTCGTCTCGTACGAGCCGTCCGATCGACCCGTTGCTACTTCGAGTGGGGATCCAATTCTGCCCCTGGCGCGGGTGGCGTTGCCAGAATCCGTGCGTGATCGCTGGTTCGGCGGGCCAGACGTTCGCGGTATCGACCCGTCGAATAGTCGCTGTTCCCTCCGGACCAAGGGTTCTACGGGCGCAGGTCCATCCGATGCCATCCGCTCCGGGCCATCCACCAGATCACGCTCCGAGCGAACTCGGGTAGCAGCCAGAGGCCGGTCAGTTGTCGGCCCCGAATGACCGGTGGACGGGTGGGCAGACTGGCGGCCGGGTCATCGATTGCGAACAGATGCGGTCCAGGGACTCCGGCGATGTCGAGGCGGAGAACCAGGTGTTGCTCGGTGGCACCCGAACGCGCGAGCTTGTCGAACTTGGCGGCGTAGCCGTCCTTGGCAAGTTCGATCTCCAACCACTCGATCGCCGGGTCGAGACGAGGCTCACCCCACGCCCCGACGGTGTCGCTTTCGGGCCAGACGCGACCGCGATTGACCGGTGACGCCCCCAGCTTGATGACCGTGAGCCGATGATGCCGAAACCAGGCGACCGACTCGTTGCCGTCGAGCGACGGATCACGGATCGCTAGATCGAAGTCAACATCGCGCTGCTCGACAAGGGGCGCCACGACCCCGAGGTGGCGGAGCAGTTCACCGAATCGCACTGGCTTCCCCCGCCGCCGTACCAGCCATTGATAGTTGGACCCTTCGATAGTTGGCTGCTTCGACTTCAGCGAACGCCACTCACGATCAGCCGCGTCGGTGATGGTCGTCATCTCCGCCGCACCCGTGGTCCCGTCGTTCAGGGTGAACTCAAAGTCCCATCGTCCATCGGGGCTGGTGTCGGTGTCGGTGCATTCGACCGGTACCCCCAACCCACGAGACATCAGGTCGCTCGCCGTGGTCTCCTCGGGTGATGGTCGCGCCATGAAGACATTGTCGCGGGACGCGCTCCCTCGTGGTGGAACGGACAGCGGGCGCCGCCTATCGCCAGATCGGTGACGTGATTACGTGACGCCGCATCAGGGCCGTGATGCGGCGCCAGGTGGGGCGTCGAGTCCGTGATTCTGCGGAGCGATATCGAGCGGTCGCCGTTGGTGCGTCATGACGCGTGTCGATCGGAGCCTTCGGCGCTAGTCGGGTACTTGGCCCCGAACTGCCCAGGCACAAGCAGTGAAAGATCGCGGGCCGTCGGCCATACCGCCCAGATATGCCCGGCGCACGGCTTCGGTCAGCGTGTCACGAGCTGTGTCGTCGAGCGTTGACACGAACGCCGCGTACGGCCCATCCCCGCCAACGTAAGGCGCCCAGTAGTCATCGAAGGACTCGAAGTCCATCCGAATCGTCAACGTCGACTCCTCGACACCAACAAACCCAGTCTGTCGCCACACTCGGGCCAGCTCTCCGGGTTGAGTTATCGATCGACCATAGATGCGCTGTCGAAAAGCCTCACCGCCAGGATCGACAGCAGCTGCGGTGTCACAGAACAGTCGATTCACCATCACGCCACCTCCCGCATCCCACACGCTGGCAGCCACCACACCGCCGGGGCGGGTCACCCGACGCAATTCGCTGATCGCCGAGACCGGGTCTGGAATGAAATGCAACACAAGCTGTGACAAGCTCCGATCGAACGCACAATCGCGGATTGGCAACACGGCGCCATCCGCGACAAGAAATCTGCCTCCGTCGCCGAGACGCCGGCGGGCGTAGTTCACGTAGACCTCGGAGTAGTCGAGCCCCACCACCGAGTTCTCGCCGTCTCGGCTCACGATCTCGGCGGTCAGACTCCCGGTTCCACAACCCATATCCAGGACTCGTTCGCCGCTGCCGACGCCTGCGAAGTTGGTGAACGGAGACGCGAGCCGTTGGCTCCAACGACCCATCTGCCGTTCGTAGCCCGCGCCATCTCGAGACACGAAGTTCGAGCGACTCATCACACATTCCTCACGCCGAGCATCGGCTCACCCTAGTCACCGGACGCAACCTGCACTGTCGACGTAGCCGCGCAGCGCCTGAGCTGAAGTTGCAGGCGGCCAGAAGACGGCCCGCTATGAACATCAACGCCCCCCTGAGCGCCACCGCGATAATGCCGGCGATCGACTGACGAGGCGGCACCGAACTTCCGGCGAAGTCGGTCGGGTCTCGGGCGGTAGCGGGTAGCGCATAATCACTGCCGGCGCCGGCGGGTTGCCCGGCGTCGTTCATCGTTTGGCCTGGTCGGTAGGCCGTCCGCCTGCGCCGCTCGCGCTCCGTATCTGAGTGTCTGTGGCAGCGGTGGGCCCGCCGTCCGACTTGCTCGATGTGCTTCGCCTTGCGACCTGCCGGGCGGGTTTGTCGCCGCCTCTCGGTTTCGATCACACACTGGCACTGAAGTGGGCGGGCCTCCGATTTCTCGGACCCGGGCGTTACCGGGCGGCCTCCTCGGTGACCCATAGATGGGTGTGAAGGTTCGTTCGCACACCCCTGGGTCGTTGTCGTGGTCGCGTCGGTCGGGGTGATCACTGCCGGGCGCGGCTACGACTATTTGACGAAGGAAGTGGCGACGTCAAGGCACGACTACTACAC
>JBBKWQ010000092.1:0-5424 GCA_037969115.1 Ilumatobacteraceae bacterium | reverse complement strand
CGAGCGAATCGGAACTGGTGGGTCACCTGTGTGTTGGACACCGTGCAGGCAGTGATCGTCGTCGAACCCACGCACGCCGAGTTCGATGGCGCTGCTCGCGAGATCTTCGTGAAGTCGATCCGTTGAACGAGTCACGTTCTCACGATGTCGCCACCGGGTCCGAAGCCGCCATGACGCCGGCGAGCATTTCGTCGAGCAATGACTGGTCGGGCGGGTCGATCAGGGGTCGGCCCGCCAGGGCACGAACCCGGTCGAACGCGTCGGGAATGAACGGACCGGTGAGGAGTGGGCCGTGTGCAGTTGCGATCGTCGTGGGGCCGAACGCTTCGATCAGGTCCACGTGGCCGCCGTAGGTTCGCGTGTCGAGCCAGGCATGCCATGGCGAGATCAAGCTGTTGTAGCCGTCGAAGGTGCTTTCGTAGAGGTCTTTTGGAACGTCTCCTGCGTGGTACACGGCCCCGGGAGTCCCTGCTGCGAACGAATCCACAGCCCACATCACTCCGGTGCGGTCGTCGTGGAGCCCCCGCGTTGTCGGCCCGTCGAAGATCGGCGGTCGAAAGAGGTGCAGCCGTCGGTCGCCGACGTCGAGCGACGATCCGGGATCGAGCCAGATCATGCGTTCGAGCGGGAGGGCGCGGTCGGGCTCGAGGTTCAACCGTTCGAAGCTGAAGAAGTTCGTGACGAGCGTGGCGTCGGGAGCCGCTTCGAGCATCGCCGGCAGTCCACCGGTGTGGTCGCCGTCGTCATGCGACAGGAAGATCCACTTGACGTCGGCGGGATCGACGAGTGATGTCACCGATTCGAACCAGCGCTCCGTGTGCATCGGGGCCCCGGTGTCGACGACGACGGGCTCGTCGCCGAGGATGAGAATTGAATTCACGTACAGGTAGTCGTCGCCGACGGGTGCCAGGTTCGGGATCAGCCAGGTGTCCGGGGCAATGAGTTGTGGGGTCACCTCGGGGACCGGAAGCGGTTCGGTCGCCGTCGCTCGGGTCGTGGTGTCGGTCATCGCAGTGCTCTCCTTGAGGTCGGGTTCGATGTCGGTATCCGTTGTCGCGCGCCGGCCTTGACAAAGTCCTGCAGGCGCTCGATCGCCTCTCGTCAAGCACGCGTCAAGGGCGTAAGTTCGCGTGTGATGCGATTCGGATTGCTCGGGCAACTCGAAGTCCGAGACGACGACGCCCAGCAGGTGCAATTGGGCGGACGGCAGCCTCGCGCCGTGCTCGCAGCGCTGGTCGCAGCGAGGGGCCAACCGGTACGCACCGACGTTCTGATCGACATCGTGTGGGGCGCGTCGCCGCCGGCGTCAGCATCGTCCACGCTCCAGAGCTACGTGTCTCGGCTCCGCAAGGCGCTGGGGAACGCAGGGTGCGCCCGACTCGAGTCCGACCAGTCGGGGTATCAACTCGTCTGCCCGCCCGAGTCGGTCGACGTGGACGAGTTCGAACAGCTCTGTGCCGAGGCGCGAGGTCATGTCGATGCCGCCAACCCTCGAGCTGCAAGCGACGTACTTCGCGCTGCGCTCGCGCTGTGGCGAGGACCGCCGCTTCTCGAGCTCGCCGATCATGCTCCCGCCGTTGCCGAGGCGGTACGACTCGAGGAGATGCGGCTCGCCGCCACTGAAAGCTGGATGGACGTCGAGCTGGAGCTCGGACGCCACCGTGAGCTCGTGAGCGACCTGGCCTCGTTGGTTGCCCAGTACCCGGTACGCGAGTCGCTCCGGGTCGGGCTCGCCATCGCTCTGTACCGGTCGGGTCGACAGACGGACGCGCTGCGGTCGCTCGCCGATGCTGCGAGCTACTTGCGAGCTGAGCTCGGACTCGAGCCCGGAGACGAACTCCGCGACGTCGAGCAGGCGATCTTGCAACAGGCGGAGTGGCTCCGGCACACGGGTCCGATCGTGCGGTCATCGACACCCGATGAGCACGATGACTTCGTGGGACGTGAGCGCGAGCTCGGCGAGATGCTCGGTGCGCTCGACGACTCGGTGCACGATGCCCGCTTCGTCGTGATCGAGGGAGATCCCGGAATCGGGAAGACCCGGCTCGCGGAGGAGCTGCGCCGAGCAGCGATCCAGCACGGTTCCACAACGGTGAGCGGACGCTGCGACGAGCGTGGTGCCGCGCCTGCACTCTGGCCGTGGCTTCAGATCATCCGTCAGCTGCTCCCGGACGAGCGCCAGGTCGGACCGCCCCTCTCAGATCTGCTCTCGGGTGCGGTCCCGCTCATTCCGGGACAGGGTGCCCTGATTCGGTTCGAGGCCTTCGAGGCGATCGCTGATCTCCTTCGCGCCGACGACAGCGCGGCATCGCTTGTCGTTCTGCTCGACGACATCCACTGGGCGGACACGACCTCGCTCGAACTGCTTCGCTTCCTCGCCACGCGGCTCGAGCGGGGCGTCCTGGTCGTCGCGACGACACGAACGCTCTCGGTCGGTCGAGACGACGCCCTCACCGACACGCTCGGCACGATCGCACGTCGACACGGAAGCCAGCGTCACCGTCTCGAAGGCCTGAACGCCGGCGACGCGGAGCGCGTGTTGAAGTCGACGCAGCCCACACCGATCTCACCGACGATGATCGAGCGGATCCATGAACGAGCGGAAGGGAATCCGTTCTACACGATCCAGCTGGGTCGTCTGCTCGGCACCGATCGCAGCCCTGATGACGAGGTGCCCCCGACGGTTCGCGACGCCGTTCGATGCCGACTCGCACTGCTCCCGGCTGAGACCGTTCGCTTGCTCGAAATCGCAGCAGTGATCGGGCGCGACTTCGACTTGGCGCTGCTCGCCGCGACACACGACACGACGGTGGACGAGTGTGCCCGGCACCTCGAATCGGCGCTCGGGGAACGCATCCTGGTCGACGCCGTTGACGTGCCCGGTGGTCTCCGGTTCAGCCACGCCCTCGTCCGAGAAGTCCTCCTCGACGGTTTGACGTCACTGCGCCGAGCCCGGCTGCACCTCCGAGTGGCCGACGTCATGGAGGAGCGGGGCGAGGATCGCGACGACGCGGAGGTGCTCGCCGAGCACGTGTGGCGAGCGGCCGCGTTGACCGGGCCGGAGCGAGCCGCTGAGGCACTCGAACGAGCGGCCGACGTGGCCGTGCACAGGGCGGCGTACACCAGCGCCGAGGATCTCCTGTACCGAGCGACCCGATTGCGACGATCGGTGCCGCGCTCGGTTGCGTCGACCGAGGCCGAACTCGCCAGCATCGTCCGGTTCCTGGAGGTCACCCAGGCGACCCGCTACTTCTGCGGCGCAGACCATGCGCTGCTCGAGCGAGCGCGCGGCCTGGCCACGGAACTCGGTCGGCGAGACCTTGCACGCGAGCTGCTCTGGTTCCACTGGTCCTCGCTCGCCACTGCCGCCGATGTGGCGAGCGGAACATCGCTGATCGAGGAGTTGCACGAGATCTGTCGAACCGATTCGCGGCCGATCGTCCGATCCATCGGCGAGGCATCTCGTGGCGTCGCGTTCTGGTCTCTGGGCCAACTCCAGGCAGCGTCGGACCATTTCGAACTGTCGGTCGACCTGCTCGAGGGTGAGGGCGATCCGGTGAATGCCTTCGACGCCGAGAGTCGGGTATCGGCCCGGTGCTTCCGACTGTGGACTCGCGTCATCATGGGTCGCGACGCGCCGAGCGACGTCTATGCGGAGTTCGATGCGTTCATCGACCGGTCCGGCGACCATGCCTGTCCGGCCATCAGTTGCTTCGCCGGCACCACGGCCGCGATCCTGTTCCGATTCGACGACCTCGACCACTTCGTCCGTAGGGCTCGGGCGGCCGACCCGTCGGCGCAGTTCGCCTTCTGGGGCGGACAGCTGCTGATGTACGAGGCCATGCTGGCGGCCGAACGTGGGGCGTTCGACGACGCCGTTGCATTGTTCTCCGAAGGGCGCTCGCGCTATCTGTCGGTCGGCGCCCGCTCCTGCCTCCCGACGTTCGAGGCGGTGCTCGGGGAACTGCTCGCCCGGGGTGGTGAGATCGACCCGGGTCTCGACCTGGTGCGCAGTGCCGACCAACGTCTCGCCGCGACCGGTGAGGAGTTCAACCGGCCGTTCACGACAATCGCTTCAGCCGCGCTCGAATTGCACACCGGAAACGCGACGGGAGCGGCCGAGCGGTTGGCAGAGGCTCGCGACGTCGCCGCCTCGCAAGGCGCCCTCGCGCTGGAGGCTCGGATTCGAGCGCTCGAATCTGCGATTGCCAAGGCGCTCGGATTCAACCCTCACTCGACAAGCGACGCCTCGGCGACCGCGTCGGTATAACCGAGCGCTCGCCCGGCTTCAATGGCGGCGGCGAAGGTCTCGGTGCCGAGGGTCCTGGACAGCTCGGCGGCGAAGCGATCGCGCCGATCGAGTTGGCTTCCCCACACCGTCACGCCTGTCGTCGAACGCATTTCCGCTGCTGCTCCGAGGAGCATCGCCGCACGCTCCGAATCGTGTCCGTAGGCCGCCAAGCGGGCTGCTCCCTCGAGCAGGTATGCCCCGGAGTACATCAGGCGGAGCGACCGATGGCGTTCGGAACACGTGGCCAGCAGCCGAGACGCTTCGTCGACGTCGCCATGGTGGAGCCGGTACTCGGCCAGATTGACCTCGGCGAGGGCCGTGAACTGTTCGTCCCCCGCCGCGAGGGAGACAGCGTGTGCCTGCTCGAACACGGCTTCGTCGTCGAATCGTCCCTGCGCTGCGTAGATCCAGCCGAGCACGTTCAGGGCCGCCGCTTCACCCCAGGTGTCCTCGAGTCGGCGGTACGTCGCCAACGTCTGGAGTGCGAGCTCTTCAGCCCGTTGCTCTCCGGCGATGGACCCGACGATCATGGACTCGGCCAGCATCGCTCCGGCAGCCGCGTCCTCGTCGCCGACGACACGAGCCAGATCACCCCCCTCCTGCAACTCGGCAATGGCGTCGTCATGACTGCCAGTCCACATGTCGAAGAGTCCGAGGACCACGAGAAGGCGCGCACGCGAGTGATCGGAGAGCTCGCCTTCGGCCGAAAGGGTGGCACGGGCGAGGCGTCGTCCTTCGTCGATCTGGCCGTTGACCCAGGCGGGTACCCACAGCGCCCAGGCCAGCGACGCCAGGTCGTCGAGGCGGCGATGTTCCATCAGCCACTTCATGGCGGCGCGAAGATTGCCGGCCTCGCCCTCGGTGTCGTCGCCGACCACTGCGAGCCAATGGCGCTGATCGCCGCGAATCACACCTCTCCCGACCTCCAGACCGATCTGGCGGTAGTGCATCGCATGGAGCTTGCCGACGGCGGTGTCCTTCTCGCACTCGGCCAAGCGATCGCGAGCGAAGTCGGCGACCATTTGCAGCATCCGGAACCGGGGCTCACCGGCGGAGGCCTCGGCCCGGACCAGGCTCTTGTCGACGAGAGCCGCCACCACGTCGAGCATGTCGGATGCGGACACGTCCACGCC
>JBBKWQ010000091.1:0-5896 GCA_037969115.1 Ilumatobacteraceae bacterium | reverse complement strand
CGCACACCGCGGCGGTCGCCCGGCGCCCACCAATCCCGACATGACGGGCAACGCGTGTCGGTCAAAGGTCGTGGTCGCCCGCGATGAGGCGGGCCTCTGCCTCGATCGCGGCCAGTTGCGGCTCGACGGCCGCGGCAATGGCCGCGGGGGACGTGGGGCCGAACGATGCCGGTTGGGCTTATCGATCCAAGGTTGCCGCCGCCTCGGCCTCGAAGGGCGTCAGGTCGATGTCGTCAGCGACCCCGCAGCGCGTGTACGGCGAGCGAGGCGTTGGTGTAGTCAATGTCGTCGGTGACCTCTGCGCCGAACCACTCCGGCGGATCGAAGGCCGCCATCGACTCGTCGGAGTCGAACTCCACCTCGGCGACGACGAGCCCGTCGAGATCGTCGTGGAAGACGTCGAGTTCGACCATGTGGCCGTCGAGCGGAAGGCGGTGCCGTGTCTTGTGGATTCGCCGACCGCCGGTGTGCTCCCATTCCGTGGCGAACTGCTCGCCGGAGATCGGGAACTCCAGCTCGGTGCGCACAGCGCCCTGCCCGGCCTTGATCGTGAGTGTGCACCCGTCGGGCCCGGCATCGCGGACGCGTACACACACGTTTCCGTCGATCGCGAGATATCCCTGTCGGAGCAGGTTCCCTCCATCGGGCAGTTCGGGCAACGCCACGACGAGGAATTTGCGCTCGCGTTCGGCTGTCGAAGTCGGCCGCGGGTCAGCCACCGGTGTGGCGTGACGTTCGTCGGCCGCCGAGCCGGCGATGCCGCCGGTCGGGAGCTCCGGCCCACCACTCGTGGTCTGACGCCAGTAGGCCTCGATCCGGCGGGTGAACGCCTTCGGCTTCTCGGCGTAGACGGTCGCGCCGAGCCGGAACGCAGGCCGTCTGAGGTCGTGCTGTCGGCGACGGGCGAGGCGCCTCGCCTCGATGACGCTCCCGTTGCCCCCGAAGCGGTCCGAGTCAGCGGCCAGTCGTTCCCGCAGCACTGCGAAATCGTGGTCGTCACCGAGGGCATCGGCCAGGCCGTGGACGCTCGCGACGAGCGGTGCCAAGACGCTCGGCGCTGCTCGTTCCACCAAGCGGATCTGGTACCAGAGGGTCTTGACCGACTTGCGCCATTCGTGCAGCCGCGCGTCCGTGGGCTCGGCCAGTGCGCGGCGCAGTTCGGAACGACCTCGTCGGTAGGTGATCTCGAGACCGGCGGCCAGTGGAGCGAAGCCGTCGTCGACCTTCCACCGCTCCACCCGCCTGCGCGCGGCGACCAGCAGGGCGTGGGCGAGTTCGATGCGCTGGTCGCCGTCGTGCATCGTCCGGGTTTCACCCTCCACCGAGTCGACCAGTCCGGTTCGGATCATTGCGAGACCGGGATCATCATGGCGATCGCCGGCGGCCCGTAGTGCGTCGAACGTCGCCAGTGCGGCGTGCGCGTCTCTCATGGGTGAGAGCGTGAGGGCAGCCTCACGGACCGTCCGGTTGCACCGATCGAACTCGTCACCGATGGAAGAGCGAACGAGCCGGGCGATGGCACGCGTCTCCTTGCATCGCTTGCGGACATCGTGCACGGCCCGCTCGATCTCATCGGTGTCGGCCGGGTCGAGGTGCGCCAGGATCCCGATCGCCTCGTCGAGCCGTTCGGTCGCGGCGCGTCGGATCTGGTTCGGCACCGAGTCCGACGGATCCAACGCGTATGCCACCATTTCCTCCTCGGGTCGCACCGGGTGCGAGTACTCACGGTACCGGGCGCCGTGAGCGGTCCGAGAGCGCTGACGAATGCTGGAGAAGGTGGAGTGTTGCGTCGCGACGACCGGACGCTCCCGAAAGACCCCGCCAGTTTGCCGATCGCTTCGAGCCTCGAGCTCCCGGTGAGTTCGTCATCACATCCTCGGATCACCACCGGATCGATTCGCGCGGGACGAACACGTCGAGGCGGGCGATGTTGGCAGTGTGATCGAAGATCTGTCGGGAGGTCTCTGGGTCGAGCGACCATCCCTCGACGTCACGTCGGCTGCCGTCGCCGTGGGTGACCACGATCAGGGCGTCGGTCTTGGTCTCAGCCGAATGCACGACAACGGGAACCCGACAGACCGTGAAGGCTGCTGCTCCGATCGGCACAGCGAGATCGCTGTGACGACCAGCGACGTCGAGGTACACCAGGTGGCCGGGCTCGGTTCGAAACTCCCGCATGCTCAGCAACACTGGCGAGAAGCGAATCGAACCCGCCGAGATGGTGAGTCCGAGCTCGGCCCACCGGGTCAGAAGCTCTTCTTTCACTTGCCCGGTCATGCCAGGCTGCTGTGCCCCGGCATGAGCAGGTGTGTGCGAGTACGGGTCGGTCGGGAAGGCCCCGTATTGAACGGCGGTCTTGTTGAACCCGAGTCCGGCGCGAATTCGGTCGTACAGGCGGATCAGTTCACGCAGCGAGCCTTCGCCCGTGTCAGGTGGTGCCTCGAGGATCGATTCCTGTACCGCCACGAGCAGCTTCGCCACCATGTGCCAGTACACCGATCCGATCCCTTCGTACCCGTACATGGTCGAGGATCTGCCGGTGAACTCGTGGTGATTGAAGACCCGTTCGAACAGGTCCAGCGTGTCGTCCCCGTGCCGGGTGACCAGCGACTCGAGCTCGGAGCCGGTGAGCGATTCGAGCGCAGCCGAGAGGTCGGTCGCGTTCTTGAAGTCGGCGTCGAAGTGGTAACGGCCGTCGACATCGCGAGCGACGATGTCGTCGTTGCCGGCATCGAGAACGGCCGAGAGCAACGGGTTCGACTCGACCGACGCGGCTGGAATCTGGTTGCGCTCGAGGAACGGCGGCCTCGAGCGCGCGGGGTAGAGCATGAAACTGTCGACGTCGTCCCGATACAGGTCCGACCGGTACATCGCTTCGACGAGGTCGACCACTTCGTCGACGTCGAGCAGCCCCGAGCTGATCGCCGCAACCTGGCCTTCGAGCATCAGCGGGAGACCTCTGACGCCGGCCGACCTTCCGGCGTCGGAGAACGACAGCAGGTTGTAGGCATCGAAGAGGCCGTCCGAGCGCCTGGCAGCCCGCAGAGCGTCGTCGAGATGCCGAAGTGAGATACGAAGCAGGCGCCGCAGCGTCGCGGGTGCGAGCGGTTTCGGTGCCGACGGACCGAATTCGTACAGCCGGCTGCGGTAGGCGTCGAACGCCTGGCCCAATTCGTGCACGACCTGCGATCGGTTCACATCGTCGATCGACGGTGCATCGATCATCTGCTCGTGGGATTCGAGCACCGTGGCAATCCGCTCGATCCACGTGACCACGTCGGCCGAGATGTGGTACTCGTCCGTCGAGTCGGTGGTGACTTCGTCGATCAGCCGGAGATAGCGGCGAAGATGGGCGAGCGTGACCATCGACAATCCGAACCCGACGAGAGCGTTGTTGGCGTCGTTCCACTCGGGGCGCTGTGTGTTCATCCAGATCCCGCCGCGCGGGACGAAGTTGGACAGCTTGGCGAGGGCGGGGATGAGGAGCTTCTCGAGCAACGTCACGTGGTGGACGCCACCGGTCGCTTCAGGGATCAACTTCCCGTCAGCACCGAGTCGTCTGACGCGTTCCTCGCCAGCGGCGTCCGCGGCCGAGTCGAAATCGATCGTGGCCTTCGGGTCGCGCACCAGTTGGTCGAACGGCGCGATCCGGTAGGGCACGTCCGCGAACGAGTAGATGCGCCTGGGCAACTCGGCGGGCAGCCAGCTCGGGTCGTGTTCTCGCTGGGTGTGCAGCAACCGGTACAGATAGACGATCTGGTGATCACCCCAGTAGCCGATCCCGCTCCAGGGGTTCTCGGGTTCGAGAACCTCCCAGTCGACCCCTTCGCTGGTGATCCGATACGGGTTGTATCCGTCGGCAGTCGATGCGTTGGCGAACTTGGCGACGATGGAGGGCAGGAAGCCCGGGTAGCTGCGGCACAGCGCCTCCCAGTTCTGAAAGATGTCTCGCCAGTTGCCCTGGTAGCTCAGCAGCGGCGCGCCGTCGTCATCTCGGACCCGGATCGCGAAATGATTCCACGGTCGGCTCGGGTCACCGTGGCGTCGCGAGAACGACAGTGGTAGGTACTCGTGCGCCAGCCGGGCGAGGTTCGGATCACCGGGTTGGGCGGCGCGGGCGCGGAGGTCCGCCACGTCGATCGATGCGGGAAGGTCGCCGAGCCAGTCGGCATGCAGGACGGCAGCGTCGGCGTTGCGCTCGTTCACGAACGAACGAAACCGCTCGGAATCGATCGAGTAACCGCTGGTGAACGTGCCACCTCGCATGACGTTGAACAGGGTGTTGGCGAGGTGATGGGCATCGACTTTGGGTGATGCGGTCGTCTGAGCGCCATCAGCGCTGGCGACTAATTCGCGGAGCTGCGCAGCGCAGAGGTCGATGTCGTCGTCTATCTGTCTCGACAGATCGACGCCTGATCTGAGCACCGAATCGAGCCGAGCGATGTCCCCGTGGCTCTGAGCCACGTCGGCGACGAGGTGCCATCTGTGGGACCGACCGGGGTCGATGTCAACGGTGGCACTGGCCAGGAAGGATCCAGGGCGCCCGGTCCTCAGGCTCGATTCCAGGAATGGTCCGCCGTGTCGGGCCTCCGTCACCGCGTGTGGGTCGACAGTGCGCAGCGGCGCGGCCAAACCTGTCGACCACACGGTGGTCGCCCGCAACGCCTCGGCCGGTTCGGGTCGATCGACGATCAACGCTTCGAGCGCGAAGATGCCGATCCCGGACCCGACGATCTCGCTGCGCCGATAGGCGTTGGCGAGGTTGCTCATCTGTTGCTGAAACGGCACGCCGACGCCCCATGGCATCACGTCGAGCAGACCGTCGACGACGTCGACCGACAACGGTTCGCGACCTTGGTTGATCAACGAGACGGTTCGAACCCAACCGAAACGGTCGGAGGGCGCCCAGCGACACCGAATCGTGAGTCCGAGCTCGAGATGCTCTTCCTCGAAGATCACCGCGTTGCCGAGCAGACTCTTGAGCAGGCTTCGCCGGGTATTGGAATCGTCGGTTGTGAAAGGCTCCCAGAGGACCGTCTGGCCTGACCGGTGGATGCGCAGCACGGTCACCGGACCAACTCTTCCGCTGACGTGATGGAGACGGTCATCGGTCTCGTACGGAAAGATGCACTGTTCGGGCTCGACGCGCCCGGCGGTCAGCCCGCCTGTGCTGGAGGCGAACATCCACAGGTCGGAGTTGCTGACGACCGTCATCAAGAACGGATCCATCTGATCAATCGCGGCGATCCTGTACATCTCGACGCCGTCGACGGACTCGATACCCTCGGTTGGGCGCATTCCAGACCTCTCCGCCCTGTGCTCCGTCGGGGCCATCGTGGCCATCGCGGCCAGATCCTGAGGGTGTTGGAGCGCGCTCAGCGTATGCGGCGCCGTCGAGCGCATTCAACTCTTGACGTGCGAATCGCCCAGAACGCCGAGTTGACGCGATCGCTCGAGCTCAGTCGTCGTCGATCAGCGCCTCGAGGTGCTTGGCCAGGTCGAGTGCCTGGGTACGGGCGCTCGCCAGGCTCGGCTTCGCACCTTTGCCCCGACAGCAGCGCTCGACGAATGCCGCCAGCACACGCAGCGCGCGACGGACCTCGTCGCATTGCTTCCTCAAGACGTGACCACCGCCCTCGCAGCAGTCATGATCGTGCTTGCCGTTGCCGGTTCCGCCAGCGGTGTCGCTGTCGCCGCCGGCACGAGGCACGAAGACGACGCCGGTCATGTGTCGATAGCGCGTGACACGGTGACCGGCCGGCGAGGTGGCGGAGACGTCGGTATCGATCCCGTAGACCCCGACCAGGGTCGTGTCGTCGAACTGACCGACGTAGCGGCCGTGGGAGTCACGGGTGAGGCCGACCGTGCGGATCACGCCGTCGGGACGACTGACCTT
>JBBKWQ010000090.1:0-5184 GCA_037969115.1 Ilumatobacteraceae bacterium | reverse complement strand
CCGAATAATCGGCGGTGCCGCCCGCAGATGCGCGGCGGAGTTCTTCGAAGATCTGCTCGGTGTCGTCGTAGCCGAAGTAGTTGCCGGCGTCGAGGCGATCGGCGAGGTCGCAGAGGATTTCCCAGTCACGTCGTGCTTCGCCGGGTGGTTCGACGGCAGGGTTGATCTTGATGATGCGTCCCTCGCCGCTGGTGCTGGTTCCTTCGTCTTCCTCGTGCAGCGACCCGGGCAGCACGATGTCGGCGTGCTGGCCCGACTCTGACAGGAAGAAATCGATGACGCTGTAGAACTCGAGCTTGTCGAGCGCTTCGGCGGTGAAGTTCGAATCGGGAGCGGACACGACTGGGTTGAAGCAGATCGACAACAGCCCCTTGATCGTGCCGGCATGGATCTCTTCGATGATCGCCTGCGCCGGGATGCCGGCGCCAGGGATCTCCGATTCGTCGCAGCCCCACACCGACGCCACGTGAGCGCGGTGCTCGGGGTTGGTGATGTCGCGGTTGCCTGGCAACTGATCGCATTTGTGCCCGTGCTCACGGCCGCCTTGCCCGTTGCCCTGTCCGGTGATCGTCGACACGCCGCAGCCGGGTTTGCCGAACTTGCCGGTCGCGAGGCCGATGTTGATCGCCGACAGACAGTTCTCGACGCCCTTGGATTGCTGTTCGATGCCGCGGGCGTGGAGCAACATGCCGGTCGCGGCCGTGCCCCAGATCTCCGCAGCCTCCTCGATCCGGGCGGCGGGCACGCCGGTGACGCCTGCGGCCCACTTGGGCGACATGTCCACCGCGGCTGCCGCAGCGTCGTCGAAGCCGACCGTGTGTGCGTCGATGAAGTCATGGTCGAGCCAGTCGTTGCGGATCAGTTCGTGCAAGACGGCACCGAACAGGGCCGAGTCGGTGCCTGGCCGCACTCCGAGGAACACGTCACCGGTGCGGGCGAGTGGAACGACTCGGGGGTCCTGCACGATCAACTTCGCGCCCCGGTCGCGTGCCCGCCAGATGTAGCTGGTGGTGATCGGGAACGTCTCGGCCACGTTCGACCCTGCCACCCACACGACGTCGGCAAGGGGGATGTCGCTCCACGGGTTCGACGCCCGGTCGACGCCGAACGCCTTCTTGTTCGCACCGCCGGCTGACACCATGCAGAACCGGCCGTTGTAGTCGAGGTTCGCCGTGTGCAGCGCAAGGCGGGCGAACTTGCCGATCAGGTAGCTCTTCTCGTTCGTCAACGACACGCCGGACAACATCGCGAACGCGTCGTCACCGTAGGTGTGCTGAATGCGACGGATCTCGGACACGACCCGTTCGAAGGCCTGGTCCCAGGTGATCCGCCGAAAGCCGTCGGGTGACGACGCGTCGCGCTCCATCGGGTGCAACAGACGATCGGGGTGGCTGCCCTGCAGGTAGCGCTTCACGCCCTTCGGGCACAGCTTGCCTTCGTTGAACGGGAACTCGTACCACGGCTCGAACCCGACCACTTCGTTGTCGTGAACCTTGAGCTTGATGCCGCATTGCTGCCCGCAGAAGCAGCAGTGTGTGTTCACCACCCGATCGATCTCGAGGCCGGCGTTCCAGCCACCCGGCGGTGCTTCGTTGAGGTGCGGGCCGTAGCGGGCGATCAATTCGCCGTCGGTGAGCGGTGGACGTGCCATCAGCCGAATCCCTTCACTCGGGCCGACTGCGAGAGTGCGACCTGGGCCCGGCGGCACTGCGGACACGTGTCCTGATAGTTCTCGTCCTCGCTGTCGGCGTCCTCGCCGATCGAGTAGTCGAACCCGACCTGCGGGAGTACGGCTTTCAGGTCGGCGATCTGTTGGATGCTGGCGAACTCTTCTCCGCAGCGTCGACACACCGCCCCCGGACCCTCCGCGTTGGCCCGCTTGTAGTACTCGACGCCGAGGCTGCCGGGGCGTTGGAAGATGTGAAACAGCTTGCCGAAGGGGATGTACATCAAGCCGAGCACCACGGTCAACGCGTGCAGCGTGTTGAGCGCCGTATAGAAGCGGCCCTCGAGCCAGATGCTCGACACCGTGAGAAAGAGGCCGGTGACGGACACAGCGAACAACCCGGCCAGGGCGAGAAAATCGCCGCTGCGCTCGACCGCGAGGGCGCCGGGGTCACGAAGGCGCCGACGAAGGAAGATGAAGACACCCGCGAGCACGAGCACGGCTGCGATGTCGAGACCGTGGAAGATCAGCCACCCGGTGATGCTCCCGGCATCGAAGCTCATCGTCCCGACCCGGGACACGTACACCTGGTATCGGTCGGCTTGCTGGCCGACACTCTCGAAGTGCAACAAACCCAACGTCAGCGGGAACGTGATCAACGCGGCGAGAATGCAGCCCCAGAACACGAGTTGGTGCGCGAGCCAACGGGCCGTCGATCGTCGGCGGATGAATCCCTGAGCGAGCAGGTTCGTCGCCACGAGCGACGGCAATGCCGCGGCGTTGCGACCCTTGCGTTGCTTGAACGCATCCCAGCCGCGCCGATTGAGCATTGCGGTCGACGGTCGTTGCACCCATACCTTGTAGCGATAGATCACCCCGAACACCATGAAGATCAAACCGAACAGGTAACCGACGAGCGCCGCGTCGAACCAGATGAGCCCGTCACTGCCGACGAACGCAATCGCCAGCGTGATCGCGACTCCGAGGAGCCCCCAGACGACTCCGGCCCGGTCCAGCCGAAACCGCGACGGTCGATCGGACGGCGACGACTCCACGGAGCCAATCATCGCATGAACCCAGGCGGGCTGCCGACAGCATCAGTGGTCCACATCGGCTCGATCGGTTCCGCGGATGCACCGTGTCGACCGGTCAGCAATCGGCGCATGGCGTGGGCCATCTTGGTCGCCCGCCCCTTGGCCATCTCGGCGGTCGGGCCGGCGAACTGTTCATCGATCGTCGACGTGAACAGGTCGAGCCAACGGTCGAAGTGGGTATCGGTGAACGGTGTCCGGGCATGGGCCGGTTCGTGGGCACGCAGCGGGTTGCCCTCGTAGCCGCGCTCGCCGAGCAGCTGCCACGCCCAGAAATCGGTGAGCGTTTCGATGTGGCCGGGCCAGTCGACGTGCGCAGCTGTGAACACTGGGCCGAGGAGTTCGTCCATTGCGGCGTACCGGTAGAACGCGACGACCAGCTTCTCGATGTCGTCTCGGCAACGTAGATCGGTGCGACTTGCCAACTCGGCGTCGGTGAGCGGATGGACGATCACGACAAGCGCTGTTCGAGTTCGACGACTGCGGGAAACAGCACGTTGTTCTCCTTGTGGATATGGAGGTGCGTGTCCGCCTCCAACTCGGCCAACCCTGCGAACAGCGCGTCGTAGGAGGCGCAAGCATCGGCGGGTGGCTGGTAGCCGCTGGTGAGGCCACGGAGTTCGGCGAGGAGTTCACCGACGGTGTCGTGCTCGGAAAGCATCACTGCAATCGGGTTCTGCAGCGATCCGCAGTGGAACGCCGGCGCGGCATGAGCGGCGGAGAGTTCGCGAACCATCGGGAACAGCACCCGCTCCTCTTTGGTGAGGTGCGGTTCCAGGTCGGCACGGATCGTGGAGAAGCAGGTTGCGATCTCGGTCAGTTCCGGATGTCGTTCCCCATGCACCGACAGCACCTTTTCGGCGAGCTGGGTCAGGCGGGGCATTTCGGCCCACAGGTAGGTGTGGTGGGTGCTTTCGAGGTGGTCGACCAACTCGGCGACACTCATCGTCGCCCATTCGGGCGCAGTCTCGTCAGCGGCATCGGCAGCGAGGTCGGCGAGTACGGCGTCGGCGTCGAGCCGGTTGGTGGCACAGGCGTCTTCGAGCGTGGCGCTGCCTCCGCAGCAGTAGTCGAGGCCGCGGGCTTCGAGCACGCGGGCGAGCGACGGTCGTGCGGTCACGATGTCGGCGAGGGTGGAGTGTGAGGTGAACATGGTCATGGTTGGTCGCTTTCTCAGGGAGGTTCGGATCGGGCGAGGCATCAGGCAAGGACACCGACGGCAGTGGCGGCGACGACGGTGAGACCGGCGGCCATCTGGCGCAGTCCGATCACTTTCACCGGCGGGATGTGTTCGCGTCGGATGGCGATCGATTGCGCCAATGCCACGGCGGTCACGGCGACTGCACCCAGGAGGACCCGAGTGTCGACAGCGACCGCAGCGAACCCGACGACAGCGCCGGCCAGCTGGAACAGGTCAGTCATGCTGAGCGGGCTCGAACCGTGACGCTTTCGCACGATCTGAGTTCGCACGTACGGAATCGACGCAACGGCACGGCCGGCGAGCACCATCCATACTGCAATCGCCAATCGCCAACTGTCACCGCCCGCGAGCGCGATCGACGCCGCGACCGCTGCGATTCCGACCGCTCCCGCCACCTCGGGAACCAGCCGACGACTTCGGCTGCGTATGTCGAACCACAGCTCGACTGCGACGAGCGGCACGGCGATGAGAACGGGTATCAACCACGCCGCGCCGGCCGACGACAGTGCGGACACGCCGAGCAAGCCGAGCAAGCCGAGTTCGATCGCCGCGACGCGGGTGGCGAGACGAGTGCGCGGGAGTGATCGATGCCGTCGGTGATCCGCCACGACGAGCTTCAAGGGAGTCCGCACGAGGAATGCCACGAATGCAGCGACTCCGATCGCGAGGCCTGTCCACGAGAACGCGACGAGCAAGCCCAGCAGCACCGGCTCCAGCGTCAGCCCCCACCCGCCGTGCTCAGACGGAACGGCAACCGCTCGCCACAACGGACGCTCAGTGGCCACCGGCCGTTCGGACGTCGACACGGGAGTCACGCCGTCGCCGCCAACGCCCCGACCGACATGGCGGCCAGTGACGACACCAACTCACGACGTGCCCGCCCCCACGCAACGTGGAGCGCGCAGGGTGCCGTCGCCTCACAGGGTCGATCGGCAACGACACAACGGCCCGAGTCGGTCGGGCCGTCGACGGCTTCGACCACGTCGAGCACATTCAACGCGTCGACCTCGACCAGTGTCTCGTAGCCGCCCGTCGGGCCGGGTACGGAATGCACCCAACCCTGCCGGACCAGCGGTCCCATGACCTGCGGAACGAACCCGGCAGTCGTACCCAGCGCGGCGGCGAGGTCGGCGCTCTTCAATCGTGCCGGCGAGCGGTGCAAGACCACCAGCGCCCGCACGGCCAGGTCGGCTCGCTGCGTGATCTCAAGTCGCATAGTATGAGAC
>JBBKWQ010000089.1:0-42745 GCA_037969115.1 Ilumatobacteraceae bacterium | reverse complement strand
CGGCGTGCCGAAGTGGCCGAGGATGGCAGTCGCCGCTGCAACCGCGGGCGACACGAGGTGCGTCCGTCCGCCTCGACCTTGACGCCCTTCGAAATTGCGGTTGCTCGTGCTGGCCGCCCGCTCGCCAGGCGCCAGCTTGTCGGGGTTCATCGCCAGACACATCGAGCAACCCGGCTCGCGCCAGTCGGCGCCGGCGTCGGCGAAGATCCGGTCGAGACCTTCGGCTTCTGCCTGTTTCTTGACCCGGTGTGAGCCGGGCACGACCATCACCCGTTTCGCCGAGACCTTGCGGCCGTGCGACACGGCAGTGGCGAAGACATCGGCTGCCGCCCGAAGATCTTCGATCCGGCTGTTGGTGCACGAACCGATGAAGACGGTGTCGACGCTGATGTCGCGGATCGGGGTGCCGGCTGTGAGACCCATGTACACGAGCGCCCGTGACACGTTCTCACGGGTCGTCGCGTCATTGAAGGAGTCGGGCGACGGAACCGAACCGTCGATCGACGCAACCTGGGCCGGGTTGGTGCCCCAGGTGACCTGTGGCGTGAGCGACGATGCATCGATGACGACCTCTTTGTCCCACGCTGCGCCGGCGTCGCTCCGCAGCGTGCGCCAGTCGTCGACCGCCGCATTCCAGGCGTCTCCGGCAGGAGCGTGGTCGAGCCCGCGCAGATACGCGAACGTCGTCTCGTCGGGTGCGACGAGACCTGCCTTCGCGCCTGCCTCGATCGACATGTTGCACAGCGTCATGCGGCCTTCCATGGTCAGAGCCCGAATCGCTGCGCCTCGGTACTCGATGACGTGGCCGATGCCTCCGCCGGTCCCGATCCTGCCGATGATGGCCAGAACGATGTCCTTGGCCGTGACGCCATCCGGAGTGGTTCCGTCGACGTTCACTGCCATCCACTTGGGGCGCGTCTGAGGAAGCGTCTGTGTCGCGAGCACGTGCTCGACCTCGCTGGTGCCGATGCCGAACGCAAGGGCGCCGAACGCGCCGTGGGTCGCAGTGTGGCTGTCGCCGCACACGATGGTCATGCCAGGCAGCGTGCGCCCTTGTTCGGGCCCGATGACGTGCACGATGCCCTGGTCTGGATCGCCCATCGGGAAGTTGGTGATGCCGAACTCGGCGGTGTTCGCCCGGAGGGTGTCGACCTGCTTGGCCGAGATCTCGTCGGCGATCGGCTGGTCGATGTTCTCGGTCGGGACGTTGTGATCTTCCGTAGCAATCGTCTGCTCGGGGCGACGGACGCTGCGACCACTCATACGCAGGCCATCGAACGCCTGAGGGCTCGTGACCTCGTGGATGAGGTGGAGATCGATGTAGATCAGATCGGCCGCGCCGTCGGCAGAGTTGACGAGATGCCGGTTCCAGAGCTTTTCGGGCAGGGTGGTTGGCGTACCGGTCGGCGAACTCGTCGGTGTGGCGGTCGTTGTACTGCTCGGCTCGTGGCCGGATTCTGGTTCTGGCGACGTCATTGCGGTCGTCTCACTTTCTGAGATACCGTTCTTGCGGTATGGACATCGTAACGGGAGTCGGTGTGCTCGACAAGGCGGTGCAGGTGCTCAGGGCGGTGGAGCGCGAACCGGTCGGGCTCGGCGGATTGCAGGCCGCCACCGGACTGCCGCGGGCGACGGCTCATCGTCTTGCCGTTGCCCTCGAAGCGCATGGCCTCCTGCGCCGCGACGAGCGGGGGCAGTTCGACCTCGGTCCCGAGCTCGTCGCTCTCGGCCGGGCAGCGGGCGACCGATTCCCGTTGGTGGAGCTCGCACTCCCGGTGCTCGAGACGCTCCGCTCCGAAACCGGCGAGAGCGTGCAGTTGTTCGTGCGAGAGGGTCGCCAACGACGGTGTGTGTCGTCGCTGCAGTCCCCGCACGCGTTGCGTTGGATCGTTCCCGAGGGGGTACTCTTCCCGCTCGACGTGGGCTCGGCGGGCCGTGTGTTGTCCGGCGAGGCGTCCGCCCTCGGGTGGATCGAGAGCGTGGAGGAACGCGAACCCGGCGTGGCCTCGGTGAGTTCACCGGTCATCACCCCTGACGGGTCCATGGTGGCCGCAGTGAGCGTGTCGGGCCCCGTCAACCGGCTCACCCGGCATCCGGGAGATCGATTCGGCGGCGCCGTCGTGTCGGCTGCCCAGGCGATTGGAAGCGCGGGACATGTCGCCTGAGATCGAACGTTGGTTCATCAAACGAGGCTTGCCGCATGCGATCTCGGAGTATTCCGCGACGCAGGACGTGTTCACACGTGCCTGGCCGTTCCTGCTGGCCGTGTTGACGATCGAGATGTTCACGAGTTTCAGCTCGAACTACTCCGGATGGGCACAGGCGGGCGTGTTCATCGGCGGCGTCGCTGTCGTCGCCGCTGGATTCGTGGTGCTCAACGTCGTGCGACATCGCCCTGCGCTCCAACTCCCCGACGCCATCGGCATCGGCGAGCTCGCAGCGTTCGTCGTCCTTCCGGCCGTGGTCGCAGCCATGCTCGGCAGCCGCGGGTGGTCGGGTGCCGTCGCGGTGGCGGGGTTCAACCTCGTACTGGTCGGGTTGGCCTACCTCGTCACCGCATACGGACTCGTGCCGGCGCTGCGAGTCGGTCTGATGCAGGCGATCCGCCAGTTCCGAACCGTGACGCAACTCGTCGCGCGCGGTTTGCCCCTGCTGCTGCTGCTCACGGCGTTCATCTTTCTCAACGCCGAGATGTGGCAGGTTGCACACGACTTCAGGCCGGCTTACTTCGCGATCTGTGTTTCGGTGCTGTTCGGGCTCGCGATGGCGTTCCTGTTCCTCCGTCTGCCGAAGGAGATCTCGCATCTGGCGGCGTTCACATCGTGGGACGAGATCTGTGCTTTGGCGACGTCGACAGATGCGCCACTCGGCGACGTGCCAGCCGCGCTGCCGGTTCCCGACCCCGACCTGCAGCGTGTCGACCGGATCAATCTGGGGATCCTGTTGACGATCAGCCAGGCCGTGCAAGTCGTGCTGATCGGCGTCACGATCGGTGTGTTCTACGTGGGATTCGGGCTGCTGGCGGTGCGCTCCGAGACGGTGCTGCAATGGACCACGGCCACCGAGATCGACCCGATCGCGACGTTGACGCTGTTCGGTGGCCAGACCGTACTGACGTGGGAACACCTCGCGGTGGCCGGGTTCATCTCGGCCTTCTCGATGCTGCAATTCGCCGTGGCGAGCGTCACCGACTCGAGCTATCGCGAGGAGTTCTACGACGAGGTGGCCGGCGACGCTCGTGCGGTGCTCGCCGTCCGTGCGCTGTGCCTCGCTCGGTCGGCGAACTCGACCGAGACGGCGATCACCGAGGAGTGATCGCCCGTTGTCGAAATCGGCGAGCGTGCTGGTCGTCGACGCAGCTCGGCGTACGCTGAGTACATGACCGCTGTCGAGAGCGACCTGACGAGCCCTGTCGAGATCCTGCCGGGCGATTGGCGAGAGCAGGTGCTGCAACTGGCCGAGGAACGCGACGCAGTCGTGCTTGCTCACAACTATCAGCTCCCCGAGATCCAGGACATCGCACATCACACCGGTGATTCGCTCGGCCTCTCACGAGTCGCCTCCGAAGTCGATGCGTCGACCATCGTGTTCTGTGGCGTGCACTTCATGGCTGAGACAGCGAAGATCCTGAGTCCCGACAAGACGGTCCTCATTCCCGACGAGCGAGCCGGCTGCAGCCTGGCCGAGACCATCACGGCCGATCAGCTTCGTGCCTGGAAGGCCGAGTATCCCGGAGCGGTCGTCGTGAGCTACGTCAACACCACGGCTGCGGTGAAGGCCGAGACCGACATCTGCTGTACGTCGTCGAATGCGGTCGACGTCGTGGCCAGCGTCCCCGACGATCGTCCGGTGCTGTTCTGTCCCGATCAGTTCCTGGGTGCGCACGTGCAGCGCACGCTCCAGCGCGACAACATGCACATCTGGCTCGGCGAGTGTCACGTCCACGCCGGAATCAACGGGGCCGATCTCAAGGAGCAGGTCGAGGCCGATCCGGATGCCGACCTGTTCATCCACCCCGAGTGTGGCTGCGCGACGAGTGCGCTGTACCTGGCCAAGTCGGGCGTGGTGCCTGAGGAACGCACCAAGATCCTGTCGACCAGCGGCATGATCACCGCAGCGCGCGAGACCACGGCGAAGAGGGTGCTCGTTGCGACCGAGACCGGCATGTTGCATCAGCTCAAGAAGGTGAATCCCACCACCGAGTTCGCACCGGTCAACCGGGCCGCGGTGTGTAAGTACATGAAGATGATCACGCCCGGAAAGCTCCTGAACTCGCTGAGGCACGGCACCGACGTGGTCGACGTGCCCACCGATGTGGCCGACCGGGCGCGCAAGAGCGTCGAGCGGATGATCGCCATCGGCACGCCGTCGCCGACCGCCGAGTAGACCATCGACTAGACCATCCACATGAGCGGCATCACGGTTCCGTCGGTCCTTGCCGCACCTGCTGCGACGTGGGAGCGCGAGGTCGACGTGGTCGTGCTCGGCTCCGGTGCGTCCGGGTTGGCTGCCGGCCTTGCGATGCGACCTGATCGTTCGGTCTTGGTGGTCACGAAAGGCAAGATGGCGGCCGGCTCCACGGCCTGGGCGCAGGGTGGACTCGCCGCCGTTCTCGACCCCACCGATTCCATCGAGAACCACGTGGCCGACACACTCGCTGCCGGAGCCGGTCTGTGCGACGAGTCCGCGGTTCGTACGCTCGTTGCCGAGGCGCCCGTCGCGATCCGAAAGCTGATCGAACTCGGCGCGACGTTCGATCCCGACGAGTCGGGGAAGATGGCGCTCACCATGGAGGGCGGGCACTCGCATCGCCGCATCGTCCATTCGGGTGGCGATCAGAGTGGTGCCGAGGTGCAACGAACGCTCGACGAAGCAGCGCTCGATGCCGGTGTCGAGGTGATGGAGCGGGCGTTCGCACTCGACGTGCTCACGGGCCGCAACTCGTCCGGCCGGCGTCAGGCCGCGGGCATTCGTGTCGGCGTGCTCGACGAGTGGGGAGCCGTCGCATCCGTCGGCATCGTCCGAGCGCGGGCGGTGGTGTTGGCTACCGGCGGGTACGGCCAGGTCTTCGCGGCTACCTCGAACCCGGCCGCCGTCACCGGCGACGGGTTGGCCCTGGCATTGCGGGCCGGTCTTGCAGCTCGCGATGTCGAGTTCGTGCAGTTCCATCCCAGCGTGTTGTGGATCGGCCCTGGCTCGACAGGGCAACAGGCGCTGGTGTCCGAAGCTGTCCGGGGCGAAGGCGCGATTCTCTATGACGGGCTCGGCCGCCGTGTCATGCAGGGTGTGCATCCGCAGGAAGACCTGGCACCGCGTGATGTGGTCGCTGCGGCGATCAGCCGGAGAATGGCCGAGGCGCCGGGTGGTATCGGTGACCATGTCTTCCTCGATGCCACGCACATGGGCGAGAACTTCTACGAGCGCTTCCCATCGATCACCGCTGCTTGCAAGAACGCCGGTATCGATCCGGCCCGTGAACGCATCCCAGTGAGTCCGGCAGCCCACTATGCGTGTGGGGGCGTGCCGGCCGACCTGAGCGGTGCCACGGAGATGCCGGGTTTGTTCGCGATTGGCGAGGTGGCCTCCACCGGAGTTCACGGGGCGAATCGCCTCGCATCGAACAGCCTCACCGAGGGCGTGGTCGCTGGTACCCGTGTCGGCGCGGCGCTTACCGCGGAGTTGCCCGCCAAGGTGGAGCTGCGCGGCGACGTGGGCGCCAGCTACGACGCTCCATTGCGAAACCCGGCGCAGACCGTCGAGATCCGTTCGGTGATGTCGAGCCAGGTCGGAGTGCTGCGAACGCCCGAGGGCCTGGCAGCTGCACTCCGTCAATTCGAGGCTCTCGCCGGCACGTCGTCGGTCGGCGTCACCGGCTCACGCGCTGCCTGGGAAGCGACGAACCTGCTCACCATCGCAGCTGCCGTCACCACCGCTGGGTTGACGCGCACCGAAAGTCGAGGCTGTCACCGGCGAACCGACTACAGCACGCCCAGAGACGAATGGCTGACGCACCTCGATGTCCGGTTGACGATCGACGGCGCGCTCGCCGTGCAGGGCATCCCACACATCTGAACGCCGGGTCCGACGTGGACGGTTTCTACTGGGGGCGTGGAGGTGCGAACTGCGTGGGTGGGGTAGCTCTGGGTGGCAGTCTCGGTGCCTCGGGGTCGGCGGCCTCCGGAGTGTCAGGATCGCGGTTCCCCGAGAGCATGGGTGTCGGAAGCGGCGCGACGACCGGTGCCGGTGGCGGAGGAGGCGCGACGACCGGTGCTGGATGAGGCCGGCCTCCGGGCGCCGGAGGTGGAAGTGGGGACGGCGGTGCCGAAAGCGACGGCGCTATCAACTGTGTCGCAGGAGTGCGACTCTCGGCCGTTTCGGGCGGTACGACGTGGGTTCCCGCCGGCTTGATGACACGTCGTCGACGACCTGCCCGCTCGCGCCGCTTGCGCGTGACGCCGTAGGAAATGAAGCACAGTGCGAACGGAACGGACACAATCCTGACCGCAAGCCTGACGGAGTCGGACGCGACTTCGCTCGATATCCACCAACCGATCGCGATGGCGGCGGCGAATGTGAGGAGCACGACCGCCGGGCCGACAGTCAGGATGAAGATCCACTTGAACCGGCGACTCGTTCGGGTGAACCATCGCAACGTGGTGCCGAGCATGTAGCCGACGACGACGCCAAACGCGAGAAGCCCCAGGGAGACGAGGACGTCGGTCACCGACATCCACCCGACACTAGAACGTGTGGTCGTTCGAGCGGTCCGTCGAAGCAACACGAGCGCCGCGACAACCCATGAATGGTCATGGCGAACCGAGTCCAGTCGGCCACGCTGAACAGCCGGCTGTACTGTCGGCGCTGATGTTCGTGTTCTCACCGATCTCCGCCGACACCCGCACGCGCCTGCTTGCTGCCGGTCTCGACCCGGACTGGGTCGCGTCGGTGGTTCGCCATGCGGTCTCCGAGGACCTCATGGGTGGCATCGACGTCACGTCGGTGGCCACCATCCCCGCCGATCAACGCAGCACCGCGACCTTCGGATCACGGCAACACGGAGTGGTCGCCGGGCTGCCGATCGCAGCGGCGGCCATCGAGGCGGTCTGTGGTGACGACGCGAGCACGTTCGACTATCTCGTCGACGACGGTTCGAGGGTCGAGCCGGGGCAGAAGGTCGCTTCGGTCACCGGTCCGACCCGCTCGTTGCTCACCGCCGAACGCACGGCGCTCAACCTGCTCTGTCACCTGTCTGGCGTCGCGTCACTCACCCGTCATTGGGCCGACCGACTGGAAGGGACCGGGGCTGTCGTGCGCGATACCCGCAAGACCACGCCGGGCCTTCGTGCGATGGAGAAGTACGCGGTGCGTTGTGGCGGGGGAGCGAACCACCGAATGGGTTTGTCGGACATGGCGCTCGTGAAAGACAACCACGTGGCCGCGGCGGGGGGAGTTGCCGAGGCCTACGCCCTCGTTCGGTCACTCGAGGCGACGATTCCGGTCGAGATCGAGGTCGACACGTTCGACGGGCTCCGCGCCGCCGTCGCGGCAGGGGCCGACGAGGTGCTGCTCGACAACTTCGACACCGATCGCATGCGCGAGGCTGTCGCGTTTCGCAACGAACATGCTCCTGGTGTGCGCCTCGAGGCGAGTGGTGGTCTCACGCTCGAGGTCGCCAGAAGCGTCGGTGAAACAGGTGTCGACTTCATCGCCGTCGGCGAGCTCACCCACTCGGCCAAGGTGCTCGACCTCGGCCTGGACCTGCAGATCGTGTTGTGATGATCGGCTCGCAACGACTGCGTAGCGTCAGAAGGCGCCGAGCAACTGGGCGACGATGATCAGGTCGGTTGCGGCCGGCAGGCCCAGACCGGGATCACCGGCTTCGCCGAAAGCGAGATCGGGCGGCATGGTCATCGACCGTACGCCGCCGACCTTCATGCCCTGAAGGCCCTGGAAGAGCCCCGGCAGGCTCGTACCGTCCTCCATGATGACCTGGAGCGGGTCGCCGGTGTCCCAACTGTTGAACAGCACGACCTCGTTGTCGCCCCGCGCCAGAATCACATGAATGATCGCAGTCTGGCCGAGTTCGAGGGCGGGACCGTCGCCAACGGTGTGATCGATGGTGGTGAGTTCGGTCGCCCCCACGGAGGGATCGACTTGGAGGTCGGTCGGTGCTTCGCTCGGATCGACCGCCGGGATCACGGCGCGAACGTCGATGATGAACGTGAGGGCGTCGCCCGGCCTGACCACTTCGGTGCCGGCCGGCGGGTTGTCTCCGTACGCCATCTCGGCAGGAATATCGAGTCGACGACGCATTCCCGCCTGAACGCCGACCAGTCCTTCGTCCCATCCGGCGATGACGCCGCCCGATCCGAGGAGCACGTCGAACGGCTGACCACGGTCGTAGCTGTTGTCGAACTCGGCGCCATCCTCGGATCGGGCCCCCATGTAGTCGACGATCACCGTGTCGCCCGCAACGGCCGCGTATCCGGCGCCGGGCTTGATGTCCTCGATGACGAGTTCGGTCGGGATCTCGGCGGCCGGCTCGACGCCGTCGGGCTTGTCGGCGGGAACCTCGATCTCGACGGGGGCCAAGCTGACGTCGGTGATCGTGGTGGAGGTGTCGCCGGCGACGCTCGTGTCGGGTGCGGTGTCGGATGAACCGGCATCGCCGCTTGCGGTGTCGCTGCCGCACGCTGCAAGCGAGAGGGCAACGGCAGCGGTGAGAGCAACGAGGGTATGGCGACGCATCGGAGCGACGCTATCTCGCTATTCCTGGGCTTTGGCCGCGAGCCAGGTGGCTTCCGCCTCACCGATCGTCGTCGATGCACTGCCGTTCACGAACGGCCAGAGCTCTTCGGAGATCTTTCGATAGTTGCCGGACGCGCCCAACTCGCCGAGAAGCGCGTACAGACCGAGGTTGATGCGCTGGATGAACACGAACGCACGCGGAACCGTCGCATATTGAGCGATCGGGCTCGTCCGGTCGAAAGTGTGCCGAACGATCGAGCTGGCGTACTCGCCCGTCCACGTCATCTCACGGCTCTCGCTCACGGGTTCGTAGAACTGCGAGAAGTAGGTGCCGGCGTCCTCGGTCGTGACGGGCGCACCGGCCCGGAGCATGCCGGTGCGCTCCACGACTTCCCGGAATGCGATGGCGTCGTGATCGAATGCTGCTGCTTTCACCATGTCGGCAAAGTTCTGCATCTCGTCGTTGCTGAAGTGCTTCACGAGTCCGAAGTCGAGGAAGGTGACGCGCCCTCCGCCGTGGAACAGGTAGTTGCCCGGATGGGGGTCGCCGTTGAACGCCCGCATCCGGTAGAGACTGCGGAAGACGAATCGGAAGATCGTCTCTCCGGCCAGGTCCCGTTCGGCCTGATCCCAGGTGAGGAGCTCGGACCATGTCGATCCGCTCACGAGCTCGGTGGTGAGCACCCGCCGGGTCGACAGCGTCGGCAGCACCGCTGGAACGTTGATGTACGGGTGATCGCGGTAGAAGTGGGCGAATCGCTGCTGGTTCACCGCTTCGAGTTCGTAGTCGAGCTCTTCTTCGAGGCGCTCCTTGATCTCGGCGACCATCTCGTCGGGTTCCAACCCGCCGAAACCCTGTTTGAGCAGCGTGCCGAGCATGTCGGCGTTCTTCAGGTCGGCTCGTATCGCAGCGTCGACACCCGGATACTGGACCTTGACCGCGACGGGCCGTTCGGCTCCGGTGTCAGGGTCGATCACGACGGCCCGGTGGACCTGACCGATCGACGCCGCAGCGATCGGCAGTGGATCCCACTCCACGAAGATCGTCTCGGGCCGTGCGCCGAGCTCGGCTTCGATGACGCCCGCTGCGAGCTCGGACGACATGGGGGGTGCGTTCGACTGGAGCTGGGCGAGGGCCATGCGCAGTGGTTCTGGGAGCCCTTCGTCGAGGTAGCTGGCCATCTGGCCGAGCTTCATGAGCGCACCCTTCATGTGGCCCAGCTCCTCCGCGACTTGGTCGGCCGTGCGGAGTTGGCGCTGTTCGTCGAGCTCGATCCGTCGCTCGGTCGACGCGAATACCTTCCGGGCGGCCGTCGTTGCGTAGGTGCCGCCGACCTTGGCGCCCAACTTCGCGACCTTGGCCGAGCGACCTGCCCACGAGGTCTTCAAACGTGACGACAGCGGCTGGTCGGTCATCGGCTCAACTCGAGACCCGGGCGGAGCGTGTGACGACCGAGTCGATGGCGCGCAGCAGCGTGGGCACGAAACGGTCGGCACGCGAGGCGACCGAATCGTGATCGCCGTTCACTCGGAATGCGACGGCGTTCGGAATCTTCTCGAACATGCTCACCTGCCGCCGTACCGGCACCACGCTGTCGCGCATGGTGACCACGACCGACGTGGGTACGTCGATCTCACTGATCCAGTCACTCGACGAGTAGGCGCCGATCTCGGCACCTGCTTCGAGCACCATTCGCCAATCGTGCGACGCCGCCTGCTCGATGGCCCAGGGCTCCCAGGTGCCCGTCTTGCGTTGCAAGTAGAGCTGATCGGTCAGCCATTCGCGGGCGCCGACGGGTGCCCGGCGTGCGAGTGCTGCCAACCCGTTGAGCCCGGCAAACGACAACCTCTCGTCGCGCCGGTCGGCGAAACTCGAAGCGGTGGCGCACAGCACGAGTCCATCGATGCGCTCTCGATGGTGCTTCCACACGAGTTGAGCGACCGGTCCGCCCATGGAGTAGCCGACGGGGATGAAGCTGCGTACATCGAGAGCGTCAGCGACGCGGACGACGTCGTCGGCGCAGTCGTGCAGTCGGAACGGCTCGCGGGTGCGGAGCCCTCGGGCGTGGCCCCGATGGTCGAACGCGAAGATGCGATAGTGCTGGCTCAGCGAGCGATAACACGAGTACCAGTTCAAATCGGCGCTCGCCGTCCAGCCGTGGAGCAAGGCGAGGGTGGGTCCACCGGGCGGCCCGGGCAGCTCGCGAACGTGGACTGTTCCGAGCTCGGCCAGGTCGAGGTCGCGCCCGGGTGGCAGGGGCGGCGTTCCGTCAGCGTCTCGTGCCGAATCGCTCAGACTGCTTCTACCTTCACGACCCGGACGGTGAGGGAACCGTTCGGTGCTTCGTAGCTGACCGATGCACCGGCTGCGGCGCCGACGAGTGCTGCGCCGAGCGGGCTGGTGGGACTGATGATGTCGACACCGTCGACCTTTTCCTCGAGGTGACCGACGAGGTAACGCTCGGCCATGTCGTCGGTGTCGCCGCCGTACACGATGGTGTACACCGACTGGGTCTCGACGATCTCGGCGTTCTCCAGAATGTGTTCGAGCTGACGGATCCGACCCTCCATGTGACCTTGTTCGTCTTTGGCCGCGTGGTATCCGGCGTTCTCCTTGAGATCGCCCTCCTCTCGCGCCCGCTCGATCTTGTCGGCGACATCGATACGGCCGCGTGTGGTGAGATCGTCGAATTCCGCCTGGAGGCGATCGAAGGTTGCTCGGGACAACTGTTGGGCTGTCATGGACGTCAAGGCTATCGCCGCCGCCGAACGAGTCTCTCAAGACGGCTGGGCGCCCCCGTCCACAACCGCCTAGATTCGATGCCGTATGTCACACAGGATTGCAGTCGTCGGCGGAGATGGAATCGGCCCAGCGGTAACAGCGGAAGCGATCAAGGTGATCGAGGCGACCGGCGTTCGGATCGACACCGAAGAATTCGACCTGGGCGGTGCGCGCTACCTGCGCGACGGCGAGATCCTGTCGGACGAGACGCTTCATGAGCTGCGCGCGTTCGACGCCATTCTGCTCGGGGCCGTTGGCACGCCCGACGTACCGCCGGGCGTGATCGAGCGTGGGCTGCTGCTCAAGATGCGCTTCGAACTCGATCTGTACGTGAACCAGCGGCCGTTCAACGGCACAGCCCCGGGCCAGACCGAACCGCACGACTTCGTGGTGATCCGTGAGAACACCGAGGGCCCTTACGTCGGCGAGGGCGGTGTGTTGCGCAAGGGAACCCCGTTCGAGGTGGCCACGCAAGGGTCGGTGAACACGCGCATGGGTGTCGAGCGATGCATCCGCCACGCGTTCGAGCTCGCAGCGACTCGTGAACGCAAACACGTCACACTCGTCCACAAGACCAACGTGCTCACGTTCGCCGGCGACTTGTGGGAGCGAACGTTCAACGAGGTGGCGACCAAGTTTCCCGACATCGGAACTGCGTACAACCACGTCGACGCGGCGAGCATCTACTTCGTCCAGGACCCGCATCGCTACGACGTGATCGTCACCGACAATCTGTTCGGCGACATTCTGACCGACCTCGGCGGTGCCGTGTCGGGCGGGATCGGACTCGCGTCGTCTGCGAACCTCAACCCGGCCCGCACCGGTCCGTCGATGTTCGAGCCGGTGCATGGCTCGGCACCCGACATCGTGGGCACCAACACGGCCAATCCGACAGCGGCCATCCTGAGCGCGGGGCTCATGCTCGACTTCCTCGGCGAGGGCGAAGCCGCCGCTCGCATCCGTGCTGCCTGTCATGATCCGGTTACCGGGAGCACCACCTCCATAGGTGACGAGATCGCGAAGAGAGTGAGAAACTGAGCCCATGCCCATCACACCGACCCCGAAGATCTGGATGAACGGCGACCTCGTCGACTGGGACAAGGCGCAGATCCACGTACTCACCCACACGCTGCACTACGGCACGGGCGTGTTCGAGGGCATTCGCGCGTACGAGACCTCTGCCGGTCCGGCGATCTTCAGGCTCACCGAACACATCGAGCGGATGCACAACTCGGCCAAGATCCTCGGGATGGAGATTCCGTACTCGGTCGACGAGCTGGTCACCGCCACCAAGCAGACGGTTGCCTCGACCGGGCTCGACGAGTGCTACGTGCGTCCGATCGCCTACCTCGGATACGGCGAAATGGGCCTGAACACGATGCCTTGCTCCGTCGATGTGGCGATCGCATGCTGGCCCTGGGGCGCGTATCTGGGCGACGACGCGGTCGAGAAGGGTGTGCGGCTGAAGACGTCGTCGTGGACCCGTCACGACCACAACATCATGCCGCCGGCATCGAAGACCACCGGCAACTACGTGAACTCGTCGCTCGCGAAGGTCGAGGCGTTGAAGGCCGGTTACGACGAGGCCGTCATGCTCGCACCGAACGGTCTGGTGGCCGAGTGCTCGGGCGAGAACCTGTTCGTGAGCCGCAACGGCGTGATGCTCACACCGCCGCTGTCGGCCGGTGCGCTGGAAGGCATCACCCAGAACACGGTGATGACGATCGGGCGCGATCTCGGCTTCGACATGCGCACCGACAATCTCGCGCGCAGCGACCTCTATATCGCCGACGAGGCGTTCGTGTGTGGCACGGCCGCCGAGGTCAGCTCGGTCAACTCCGTCGACGACCGGGTGATCCCGTGCCCCGGCCCCGTCACCCGGGCGATCGCCGAGGCGTACGCCCGAACGGTCCGTGGAGAAGAAGACCAGTACAAGGACTGGTGCGAACTCGCCTCGGCCTGAGGTGATGACCATCCACCGTTCGTGAGGGTCGCTGGTTCTAGCGTCGCGTCGTGGCCCTCCGTGGCGACCAGCCCTCGATCGACTTCCGGCAACTGCTGGTCGCGATCGTGGTACCGGCCGTGATCTTGACAGCAATCGAGATGCGAACGCCCGATGGCGGAGCGAGCGCATCTCCAGCCGGCATCCAGGCCGTTGACTCCGCTCCGGCCGTGGTGCCACGATCTGTCACCATTGCGGCGAGCGGTGAGATCCTGCCGCATCCCTCGATCGTGGAGTACGCCGGCCGGTTCGGTGCTTCGTCCGGGCTCGCCTACGACTTCGCACCGATGTTCGCCGACCTGCGTCAGCCACTGGGTACGGCCGACGTGGCGATCTGCCATCTCGAGGTTCCGGTCGCTCCACCCGGCTCGGCGCTGAGCGGCTACCCCTCGTTCGGCATCCCGGCCGAGATCGCCGACGGCATTCACGCAACCGGCTGGGATCGATGCTCGACGGCTTCGAATCACACCAACGACAAGGGAACAGCCGGTATCCGGGCGACGCTCGACGCGCTCGACCGAGCCCAGGTCGGACACAGCGGAACCGCCCGCACCAGCGACGAGGCTGCACTGCCGCCGATCGTCGACGCCGACGGGGTCGCGGTGGGTCATCTCTCGTACACCTGGGGATTCAACGCCACGCCTCCTGCCGAACCTTGGATGGCGAACGTGATCGACGTCGCACGAATCGTGTCGGACGCCCGGCGTTCACGGGCGGCGGGTGCGGCGATCGTGGTCGTCAGTGTGCACTGGGGCGACGAGTTCGACTCGGTGGGGAACGCTGAGCAACGCAGTGTCGCCGACCGACTCCTCGCGTCGCCCGACATCGACCTCGTCGTCGGCCACGGCCCTCATGTGTTACAGCCGATCGAGATGTTCCATGGCAAGTACGCCTTGCTCAGCGTCGGAAATCTGGTCGCGAACCAGGGCCGGGAGCACCCGTCGACATACGACGGCGTGATCGCGCTCGTCACCTTCACCACCCAGAGTGACGGAACGTTGCGGGCAGCACCGCCCGCCGTCGAACCCACGTGGTACGACCGCGACGCCGGGCGCGTTCGCCTCGTGAGCGCGGCCCTCGCCGACCCAGCGCTGGTCTCGCTGAAATCGGATCTGTCAGCAAGCCTCAGCCGTACGAGGTCGGTTCTCGGCCCGTTCGTTGCCGCAGGCTGAGTCGGGCACAGGCCGTCACGTTTCGCGGCGGGGACCGACCGCCGGCAACGTCGTCACCGACGAGAACCCGAGCCCCGACGCGCACCGTGGAAGTCGGCGACGGCAGAGATTCAGCTCTGACCACGTTCGACGCGGTCGAGCCGCCGTTCGAGATGTTGCCGTTCGGTGAGGTTGCCGACTCGCTCCACAGCCAGGCGGTACTGGTCTGCGGCTTCGTCGTAGCGGTGTGATCGATGCAGCATCTCCGCCCGCGCAGTGTTCAGCAGGTGCGGCCGAGGCAGTTGGTGTTCGTCGACGGCGTCGAGCAGCTCGAGGGCCTGATCGGGACCGTCGGCGAATCCGACCGCTACGGCCCGGTTGAGCAGTACCACCGGGCTCTGGTCGATCTGGGCGAGCACACCGTAGAGCGCGGCGATCTGTGGCCAGTCGGTTTCGTCCCAGCTGTGTGCCTGACTGTGCAGCGCCGCGATCGCGGCTTGGAGCTGATACGGGCCGATCGAACGTCGCCGCATGGCGTTTTCGAGAAGGCTCGACGCTTGCTCGACGAGCTCGATGTCCCACAGCGTTCTGTCCTGATCTTCCAGGATCACCAGTGCGCCGCTCCCGTCGAAGCGGGCAGGTGAGCGGGCGTGTTGCACCATCATCAGGCCCAGCAGACCGAGCACCTCCGGCTCGTCGGGCATCAGCGCCGCCAGGGCCCGCCCGAGCCTGATCGCCTCGTCGGCCAGGTCGAGTCGAACCGTCTCGTCGGGTTTCGACGACAGGTATGCCTCGTTGAACACCAGATACACGACGCGCAGGACACCGCCGACCCGGTCTGGAAGCTCGTGACCCTCTGGCACGCGATACGGAATCCCCTCGGCCTTGATCTTCGCTTTCGCCCGGACGATCCGCTGGGCCATGGTGGCCGTCGACACGCCGAACGCGCTGGCGATCTCGTCGGTGGTGAGCCAGGCGACGCTGCGCAATGTGAGGGCGATCTGCGCATCGATGTCGAGCGCCGGGTGGCAGCACGTGAAGATCAGGCGCAAACGGTCGTCGTCGACACCCGAGTGCCACCGTTCCTCGCGGCGTTCGAGCTCGTCGAGATCGGCGGCGCTGAACTGGACATGCGCTGCCTCCTGCCGTGCCGGTCTTGTCTGCTCGCGACGGATTCTGTCGATACCGGTCCGGCGAGCCACGGTGAGCACCCAGGCGTCGGGGTGATCGGGGAATCCGTCGACCGGCCACCGCTCGGCCGCCGCGAGCCACGCCTCTTGGAGCGAGTCCTCGGCGAGACCGAAGTCGCGGAACTGGCCGATCAACGCGGCGAGGACGCGGCCCGAGTGCTCACGAACCGCATCCTCGAAACGCTCGCGGTCGTTCATTCCGGCATGGAAGGGAGCTCCATCAGCGGCCGCACCTCGATGCGGCCGTGGCGAGCGGTCGGAAGCTCACCCGCCAGTTCCTGGGCTCGTTCGAGCCCATCGACGTCGACGAGGTAATACCCGCCGAGCACCTCTTTGGTTTCGGCGAAAGGCCCATCGGTGACCACGGTCTTGCCGCCGCTGATGCTCACGGTGCTCGCGGTTTCGACGCCCTGGAGGGGCTCGCCGCTCACCATTTCGCCGCTCTCGACGATGCGTTGAGTGAAGGCGAACCATTCACCCATCTCGGCTTGTTGTTCTGCTTCGCTGAGACCGGTGTCGACGTTGGGGTCGCTGTAGATGAGGAGCATGTACTTCATGGTTTCGGTTCCTTGTCCGTCGTGATGGTGTTTGTTGCGCTGACCAGAAGTCGATCGGCGCTCCGCGAATTCGACTGTCGCGGTCTGAATTGTGGAGATACTCGTTGCAGCGCTGCGGTCACGAGCCATTTCGACGGCGGTGTGCCATGCCGCCGAGTGCCTCGAACACCATCCGGTGCGCCGCGTTCACGGTGAGATCGCTCACGTCGTACGCCGGCGCGACCTCGACCACGTCCATGCCGACCACGTTGTGTTCGAGCGCGAGCTGTCTGACCATGCGGAGCAGGTCAACCGTGTTCAGACCACCCGGTTCGGGAGTGCCCGTGCCCGGAGCGAACGCCGGATCGAGCGAATCGACGTCGAGGCTGATGTACAACTTGTCGGTTTTGGCGAGTGCTTCGGCGACGGCGTCGGCCATCACCTCCTTGAAACCTCGTTCCCAGATCTCCTGCATGGTGTGCCACACCATGCCCTGCTCCTTCATCCACGCAAACGTGTCGGCGGGCGGCCAGTAGCCGCGCAGACCGACCTGCACGAAACGGTCGCCCGGAACGGCACCCGACTCGATGAGTCGACGGATCGGCGTGCCGTGGCTCGCGAGGTTGCCGTCGATGATGTCGGCCGTGTCGGCGTGGGCGTCGAAGTGGACGACACCGACGTTGCCGTAGCCGTACATCTCGGCCACGGCGGTGGCGGCCGGCCAGGTGATGGAGTGATCACCGCCCAGGATGATCGGCACGATCCCGCGCGAAGCGATCTGGTGGACGCGCTCTCGGATGTTGTCGTGACTCACCTTGGTCTGTCCGTGCGGGCAGTATGCGTCGCCATAGTCGATCACATCGATGTAGTCGAAAATCTCGATGTCGAGATCGATGTGATACGTCCCCGATTCGTAGGCCTGCGACCGTATTGCGCGCGGCCCGAAACGTGCCCCGGGCCGGTTGGTGGTGGCGATGTCGAACGGCGCGCCGACGATCGCGACGTCGGGCTGCCACTCGTCGAGCTGCTCGGGATCGGTGAGGAACGGGCGTTGCCCGAAGGTCGACAGCCCGCCGAAGACGTAACCGAGATCGAGCTGCTCCTGCATCCCCGGAGAGAGATCACGTCGCGGCGGTTCCGCCGACGCAGGCCTTGACGGATTCGACGTTGGGCTCGGGTCGCTCACGCCCTCAACCTAACCCAGCTGAACTCGACGGACGTCGGCCGAAGTGGGCCAGAGTCGGCCCTGGGTCCGGGTAGATGCCAACTCGATCGAAAACGGTGAGCGCCCCGGTCGGTGCTCTCGGCTTGCGCTGAGCTCACCTTCCGGGGCGACCCGAAGGTGGGACGATCCACCACTGATCGAACGTCGGGCGTTAGCCTTCGACTCGACCAATCATCGCCCGTCGAGCCCCGAAAGGCTTGGCGGGCGATGCTGCTTTGCGACCCGATCTGCCGGTTTCCCGGCCCCCGTTGCCGCCGACGCCGTTCACACTGTCCCGGTTGCCCGTTCTCGCGTTTCGTGACGCCGTGAGCTTTCCCTCGCAGCGCCAGTTGGGGTGGCACCTTGACGTAGGCTCGTGACTCCTCCGGCGTGCCCTCCGGTTTCCCGGTGGGTCGTTTCGGCGAAGCCGTGGCTTTCTCGTCCCAACCGAACCCGCTTCCGCCTCGTGAACCCCGCTCCCGTTGTCCGCCTCGCTCGGCCGTTGGTTTCCCATCGGCTTCGCTCGTCAGATCCGGTCGAGTGGCTCCGGTTTGCGTGCGCTCTCCGGTTACGAATTGAGACTTTCGCGCTCCTGAAACACCCGGTCAAGCACTATTTTCGAATCCCCAGGGTTATCCCCTGAACTTCTCATTTATGCCCAGAATTTCTTTGCTCGTCCACCGGCTGTTCACAGTGTTGTCCCCAGCACCCGGTGGCGATCGAGCCCGGATCGTCTCGCCGAACATGGGCGTGTGAAACTGCTCTGAGCACAGCGGTGACGGCAGCGCCGACCGCGGGATTGGGGATTCGATGACTGCTTCGACGACCACGACGACCGGTCGATCGAACGATGCGACCGCCGATGGCGCGACCGGTATCGACGCCGACGTCGTGATCGTCGGCGCCGGATTTGCCGGGCTGTACCTGTTGCACCGGCTCAGGGGCATGGGGTTCAGGGCGACCGTGCTGGAGACTGCCGACGACGTCGGCGGCACGTGGTATTGGAATCGGTATCCCGGCGCACGCTGCGACATCCAGAGCATCGACTACTCCTACAGCTTCGACGCCGAGCTCGAAACCGAATGGCAGTGGTCGGAGAAGTACGCGACGCAGCCCGAGATCCTGCGATACCTCGAACACGTCGCCGACAAACACGACCTGCGTCGCGACATCCGATTCTCGACAAGGGTCGACGCCGCAGCGTGGGACGACGACACCACTCTGTGGCGCCTCCGCACCGATCGCGGCGACGAGATCACATGTCGGTTTTACGTGATGGCCACGGGATGTCTGTCGTTGCCCAAGACCCCCGACATCGACGGCACAGAGCGGTTTGGTGGCGACGTGTACTTCACCAGTCGGTGGCCCCATCACGACGTCGACTTCACCGGCAAACGAGTCGGGGTGATCGGCACCGGGTCGTCCGGCATCCAGTCGATCCCGCTCATCGCGCAACAAGCCAGTGAGCTGACCGTGTTCCAGCGCACGCCCAACTTCTCGATCCCGGCTCACAACGGGCCGATTTCACCGGCGAAACGCTTGGCGATCGACACCGACCCAGCCGCGTATCGCGAAGCCGCGAAGTGGTCTCGCGGTGGTGTGCCGAGTGAGGTGAGCGAAGTCGGGGCCCTCCAGGTGTCGGATGACGAACGCCGCGAACGATACGAACGAGCCTGGGAGGCAGGAGAACTCATCGCCATTCTGGGCGTGTTCAACGATCTGCTCACGAACGAGGCGTCGAACGCGACGATGTCCGATTTCATCCGGGGCAAGATCAGATCGATCGTGCACGATCCCGCGACCGCCGAGATCCTCTGCCCGACGAACCATCCGTTCGGCACCAAGCGGCCGTGTCTCGACACCAACTATTACGAGACGTTCAACCTCCCGCACGTCACACTCGTCGACCTGTTGAGCACGCCCATCGTCACGATCACCGAGTCGGGCGCACAGACCAGCGAGGGGTCGTACGAGTTCGATGCCATCGTGTTCGCCACCGGGTTCGACGCGATGACGGGCGCCATCGTGGCAGTCGACATCACGGGGCGGAACGGTGTGGAACTCGTGCAGAAGTGGGCCGACGGGCCCAAGACGTATCTCGGACTCATGGTCGAAGGATTTCCGAACATGTTCACCGTCACCGGGCCTGGGAGCCCGTCGGTGCTGTCGAACATGGCGGTCTCCATCGAGCAGCACGTGGACTGGATCTGCGATTGTCTGGACCACCTGCGCAAACGTGACCTCGCCGTCATCGAGCCGACGCCGACGGCGGAAGCGGCATGGGTACAGCACGTCAACGACTACGGCGACATCACGCTCTACCCGCGCGCGAATTCGTGGTACATGGGCGCGAACGTGCCGGGCAAGCCGCGGGTGTTCCTCCCGTACGTGGGAGGCGTCGACACCTACCGCAGAGTGTGCGATGAGGTTGTCGAGCGCGACTTCATCGGTTTCGCACTGCGTGGTGATGGGGTCGCCCACGTCAACGACGGGATCGTCCGTCCGATGCAACCCGACGTGTCGCTCGTGCTCGAGTTCATCGCGAGCCTTGGGCTGCCACCGATCGATTCGATGTCGGTCGACGATGCCCGCGCCTTCTCGGAGGCTCTGGCTGCCGAGCGACCGCCCGGTCCCGACGTCGGTGAGGTCGTCGACGGTGTGTTTCCCGGTGCAGTCGACGATCTCGCCTACCGGCTGTACCGGCCCACCACGACGGGTCCACATCCGATCGTCGTCTACTTCCACGGCGGTGGTTGGGTGCTCGGGAGCCAGGAGTCCGACGATCCATTCTGCCGCGACCTGTGCGTGCGCTCCGACGCGGTCATCATGTCGGTCGACTACCGCCACGCGCCCGAGCATCGCTTCCCGGCCGCGCCCGACGACGGGTTCGCGGCCGTGCAATGGGTTGCCGACAACGCGGCGTCCCTCGGCGGCGTCCGAGGACAACTTGCCGTAGCCGGATGGAGCGCCGGCGCTAACATCGCAACCGTCGTGTGCCACATGGCGCGCGACGCTGGTGGCCCCGAGATCGTCGGCCAGATGCTGGTCAACCCCGTCACCGACTGCGACTTCACCCGCGGGTCGTATCGGGACAATGCCGACGGATACGTACTCACCGCGCCGCTGATGCAGTGGTTCTGGGATCACTACGCCGACCCGACCGACCGCAAGCACCCGAAAGCCTCGCCACTGCGGGCCGACGACCTGACCGGTCTGCCCCCGGCGATGGTCGTCACCTGTGAGTTCGACCCGCTCCGGGACGAAGGAACGGCGTACGCCCGAGCAATGGCGGCGGCAGGTGTGCCGGTTCGCCGCCATCGGTGTCGCGGTCAGATCCACACTTCGCTCACCGCGGTCGGCGTGGTCCTCTCGGGCGCAGGCGCCAGGGCCGAGATGGGCGAGGAATTGCGACAGTTCTTCGGCGCGTCGGTGCCGTCTTGACCGGTGGCGCCGCACCACCACGCTCAATGCGAGTGGGCAAACGACCACTCGCATTGACGAACCGTGTTCGAGGCGGTTGAATGGTCGCTGATGCGAAGCAACCGTGCCATCGCAATTATTCGTTAGTACACGTGGCCTCCACGTGTACGTCTCGCCGCCCTCGGGGCGGCATTTTCATTTCTCGGGTGCACGACGCGCATCTCCGAGCGAAAGGGAACAATGACCGCAGCATCGTCGCCGGACGGATCGGCGAAAGTGATCGATACGCCGAGCACCGGTCGCCGCATCGAGATCTTCGACACGACTCTGCGTGACGGTCTCCAGGTCGAGGGTGTGTCGGCCACGGTCGACGACAAGCTCGCGATCGCGGAACAACTCGACCATCTCGGCGTGCAGTTCATCGAAGGTGGTTGGCCCGGCGCCAATCCGAAAGACATCGAGTTCTTCGCCCGAGCGGCCGACGAGCTCACGTTGGGTACGAGCACGTTCGTCGCGTTCGGGTCGACCCGGCGGCCGAAGGGCAAGGTCGACGACGATGCCACGCTGCGGAATCTGCTCGATGCGAACACCTCAGCCGTCTGCATCGTCGCCAAGAGTTGGGACTACCACATCATCGAGGCGTTGAAGACGACGCTCGACGAAGGTGTCGCGATGATCTCCGATTCGGTCGAGTACCTCGTCGCGAACGACCGTCAAGTGCTCGTCGACATGGAGCACTTCTTCGACGGCTACAAACGCTACCCCGAGTTCTCGTTCCGTGCACTCGAGGCTGCGATCGTGAACGGTGCCACCCACGTCGTGCTCTGCGACACCAACGGTGGCTCGCTGCCGCACGAGGTCGAACGGATCGTCGGCGATGTGTTCAGCCACGTGGGGAACGACGTCGTGATCGGCATTCACTGCCACGACGACACCGGCTGCGCCGTCGCCAACTCGATGGCCGCGGTTCGGGGTGGGGCCGATCACGTCCAGGGCACGCTGAACGGTCTCGGCGAACGGACGGGCAACGCCAATTTGTCGTCGATCATCCCCAACCTGCAACTCAAGCAGGACTACGTCTGTCTGCCGGAAGGCCGGATGGAGCGCCTCACGGTCGTGAGCCACCGGATCGCCGAGACGCTGAACCGGGCCGTGAATCCGCAGGCGCCGTATGTCGGGTCGTCTGCGTTCGCACACAAGGCCGGGCTCCACGTGAGCGCGATCGCGCGAGCGAAGGACGCCTACGAACACATCGCACCCGAGGCGGTGGGCAACGGCACCCGATTCGTCGTGAGCGAGATGGCAGGACGCGCCACCATCCAGATGAAGGCGGACGAGATCGGCATCGACATCGGCGGCCCGGCCATCAACGAGGTCATCGACGACCTGAAACGCCTCGAACACGAGGGTTATCACTTCGAGGCAGCCGACGCGTCGCTCGAGCTGCTCATGCGACGCGCCGCCGGGTGGGAACAGGACTACTTCCGCCTCGAGAGCATGCGGGTGATCACCGACGAGCTCCCGAACTCCGATTTCACCACCGAGGCCACGGTCAAGGTCTGGGTCGGCGACGAGCGTCATGTCTTCACCGCCGAGGGCAACGGGCCCGTCAACGCGATCGACACGGCGCTGAGGCGAGCGGTTCAACGCGCCTACCCGCATCTGGCGAACGTGCACCTCGTCGACTACAAGGTCCGCATCCTCGACGGGGGAGAGGCGACGGGTGCGGTGACCCGCGTGCTGCTGTCGGCCACCGACGGTGTTCGTGACTGGACCACCATCGGCGTGAGCTCGAACATCATCGAAGCCTCGTGGCGAGCCCTCGAGGAGAGTTTCATCTACGGCTTACTCCACGCGCCGAGCACGCAGGCGGAGTAGCACCACACTGACGGCGTCCGGGCGCGGCCTTCCGCTGGTCGTGCCCGATCCGCTAGAACTACTGCCGTGGCAGCACCCAGAACAACTCAGGAGATCACGGGAGCGCCCCAGTACTACGCGTCGCCCAACGTGGTACCGGCGAGCTGGACGCCCGATCGTCCCGGCGACATCGAGGGCTTTCAGCCCGTCGGCGCCCGACTCGGCGCGCAAGGTCCCGATCAGGGTTTTGCGCTCACCATCGCCAGCCGCCTGGCCCCGAAGCTCGAGCTGAAGACCGGTGAACACATCGATGACGCCGTACGCGGCTGCGTCGGCATTGCGCTGAGACGCGCATCGTTGTTCAGCCGTGCGCCGGTGGTTCACGATGTGCGCCTCGCCTTCACAATCTGGGGATTCTTCGACGTCAAACCCCCGTCCGAACTCGTCGAACGACGTCGCGAACTCTTCGAGGGCGTTGCGAACGTCAACCATCACTACACCGCGGGCCGGATCATCGCTGATCTGGTTCCGGAGTCGACCCTCCGGTTGACACCGGAACAGGCGGCCGTCGAGTACCCAGCGGGCTGGCGAGCCCTCACCGGCGCCTGAGGTCGAGCGCGTGAACGCGCAGTGGGTGCGACAACGACGGAAGCGGCCTCGGCGTCCCCTCAGAACGCCGTACGTCGTGATCTACATCATCGTCGTCGTGTCCGTGTTCGCCGTGTGTATCGGTGCCTCGTTTCTCGTTGCCGCGAATCAGGACGATCCCGACGACCCCACACCGGTACTTCGCTCGATCGCGTTCGGCGCTGCCGTGTTCGTGCTGGCCACGCTCGGCCTCGCCGGCCAACTCGTGTCGCGCTGGCAGCGGAAGACGAACGCGGTGTTGTACCGCAAGTTGATTCGATCGGCACTCGACACGACCGCTACGACCGCCAACGGCGACGCGATCACGGGAGACGACGACGAGGCCAACAACGACGGTGACGGTGACGGCGACAACAACGACGGCGACGATGACGACGGCGACGATGACGATGACGCCGCATCCGACGAACCGGTGATGCCGTTGATCGATCCCAAACTCGATCGACGCTCGCCGGTCATGCCGGTCGCAACACACCTGCGGTTCGCAGCGCTGGCGCTGTTCCTGGTTCTGTTGGGGGTCGGGGTCGCGCCGAGGGGTCCGGTGCTGGTGATCGGCGTCGCCCTCGCTGTGACATTGCTGGCATGGTTGGTGTGGATGGTGAGGGCGGGTCGGCGCATGACCACGTCAGACGATTACCTGGCGCTCCTGGGTCTGGCGAATCGTCACGATCGAAGCGGCGCGGTGCGCGGAGGTGTCGACCCCGACGACATCGAGATCCGCGGCGAACGAAACGGGCGAGAGGTCGCCGTGCTCCAACATCCGAAGGGGTCGATCACCACGATCCGGGCGACGACTCAGGAACGAATCGTCACGACGCCATCTCACATGCAGCTGCTCACCGGCGAGCCGCAGCGAACATGGCGCGAAGTACTCGTGGAATCGGACGGACTACGCGTTCGGGTACATCGCACCCACCCGCGAGCAGCGCGCTGGTTGCTCCATGACCTGCTGCTCGCCGAAGCAGTGGTCGACGTGGCATGGGGCCACGGCCCCGACCTCTGAGCGTCCACCGAGCACGACCGGCCGCCGTGCCCGGCCTCCATACGACGCGCACGATGTGGCGAACAATGCTGAGCTCAGCGAGGATGGCCGGACATGTTCCTCGCGCTCACAGAGATGCGGCGGGCCAAAGTGCGATTCGCCATGTTGATCGCATCGATCGGCCTGCTCGTCTTCCTGATTCTGTTCCAACAATCGCTTCAGAACGGTTTGCTGACGTCGTTCGTCGGAGCCATTCGAAATCAGACCGCACCCGTGCTCGTCTACTCGGTCGACGGTCAGAGGGTGATCCAGGGCAGCATCATCACGCCCGCACTCGAGCAGAAGGTGCGAGCAGCGCCTGACGTGGGCGCCGTCGGGCGAGTTGCGCAGGGAGCGTTCACCGTGACGGCCGACGCCGAGCAGGGCGATGCGACGATCCTGGGCTACGAGGACCAGGCGCTCGGCGCACCGGCAGCTTTGACCGAAGGCCGATACCCGACGACGCAAGGCGAGGCCGTGGGCAGCGACGCGGATGCTGCGAGTGGATTCGGTGTCGGCGACACGATCGTCATCGAGCCGGGCGGCATGGAGGTCACCGTCGTCGGTTTGGCTCGCGACGTGCAGCTGAACGCCGGGCCGACGCTCTTCGTCATGTACGACACCTACGTCGCTGCGGTGCGATCGGTGAACCCGGACGCTGCCGACCCGCTCCCGAACGTGCTCGCCGTGGCACCCGGAGCCGGGGTGACACCGGCGCAGCTCGTCGACGGAATCAATGCATTGTCAGACGACCTCGATGCGCTCACGCGGAACCAGGCCGCCGACGAGACGCCAGGCGTGTCCCAGGTTCGGCAGTCGTTCCAGATCATCTTCCTGCTGTACGGGCTCGTGATCCCGTGTGTGACCGGCCTGTTCTTCCTGATCATCACGTTCCAGAAGGCGGGAGCACTCACCTTGTTGCGGGCGATCGGCGCGCCGGCCGGCCGGCTGGTCAGTTCGTTGCTCATCCAGGCCGTGATCATCGTCGCTGCCGGTTTCGCGATCGGACTGGCGCTGTACACCCCGCTGTCCCAACAACGCCTCGGGGGCATCCCGTTGCGCTTCGAGACGGCGGCCGTCTTGTTCTGGGCGGTCCTCCTCGTCCTGCTCGGAGTTGGGAGTTCGTTGGTCGCCGCGCGACGCGTTCTCGCGATCGATCCGATCGAGGCGACGACCGGTGGGGCCAACCGATGAAGGTCGCTGCTCGAGAACTCCTCCGGCGGCCGGGTCGCTTCATGACGGCGACCGTGATCCTCACGCTCATCGCGATCCTGCTCATGTTCTTGGGTGGGCTGCTCGACGGTTTGATCCGTGCATCGACCGGTGCGGTGCGCGCGCAGCAGGCGGACGCACTGGTGTTCTCGACGTCGTCCCAGTCGTCGTTCCAACGCAGCCGGATCGAGCCGGAAATGCGATCGGCGATCGAGTCCGAGCTCGATGTCGCAACTGGGGGATTGGGCGTGGTGTTGCTCGGCGCGAGAGTGCCGGGCAACGGTCCCCGTGACCTCGCGAACGTGGCGGTGTGGGGCTACGAATTGGCACCGGACGGCGTGCCGGAACCTCCCGGTCCCGGCGCGGCGTGGGCCGACGAAAGCCTACGCGCCGATGGAGTCGAGATCGGCCAAGAGTTGCTCGTCGGTCCGGCGCGCACACCCATCGTGGTGGCCGGCTGGGTCGAGGACACCGCCTACAACGGTCAGGCGGGACTGTGGACCGATGTCGAGACGTGGAGGGCCGTGCTCAATACGAATCGACCCGACGCCAGCCTCGCGGACGGCGTGTTCCAGGCACTCGTCGTACGACACGTCGATACCGGCCGGCCGATCGTGGACGTGCCCGCTGCGGTCGAAAGCGTCCTCACCGGAGAGGTCATCGCGCTCACCGTCGACGAAGCGGTCAACGAGATTCCTGGCGTTACCGAGCAGCAGACCACGTTCAACCAGATCCTCGGTGTCACCGTGGTGATCGCCGTCGTCGTGATCGCCCTCTTCTTCGCTCTCTTGACCGTCGAGCGAGCTGGCCTGTACGGCGTGCTCAAGGCCATCGGGGCCCGTTCGCGCACGATCTTCGCCGGGCTGGTCGTGCAGGCGGTGGCGGTGACGTCGGTCGCAGCGGTGGCCGCCGGTTTCGCCGTGATCGTCCTCGATCTGCTCATCCCGCCAGGTTCCATCCCGTTGTACATCACGGCAGGGCGGATCGTGACGAGTGTGGTCGTTCTGTTGCTGGCCGCCGTCGTCGGCTGCGCCTTCTCACTCCGTCGGGTTCTGGACGTCGACCCGGCCTCGGCCCTCGGGAGTTCACAATGACCACCATCGATTCACCGACGCTACACATGAGCGACGTGCGCAAGGTCTACCGCATGGGCGACACCGATGTCGTCGCGCTCGATCACGCCGAGCTGACCGTTGACGCCGACGAGATCGTTGCGCTCGTCGGGCCGTCCGGTTCGGGCAAGACGACGTTGTGCTCGATCGCCGGCGGCATCCTCGGTGCGACGGAAGGGTCGGTGGAGGTCGGCGGCGAGGAGATCACCCACTACAGCGACAAGCAGCTCACGAAGTTTCGCCAGAGTCAGGTCGGGTTCGTGTTCCAGACGGTGAATCTGGTCCCGTTCCTGACGGCGCGTGAGAACCTGCTCGTGGTCGACGAAATGGGTCGCCGAGAGGGAAGGCCGGCCCGCGACCGAGCCGACCGTCTGCTCGCCGAGTTGGGTCTGACCGATCGGGCCGGCAACTTGCCCGGACAGCTCTCGGGCGGCCAGAAACAGCGTGTCGCGATCGGTCGAGCACTGATGAACGAACCCCGGCTCGTGCTGTTCGACGAGCCGACCTCGGCGCTCGACACCGAGATCGGTGGCCAGGTCATGTCGCTGATCCGCGACGAGATGAAGTCGCGTGGAACGTCGGCAATCGTGGTGACTCACGACGAACGCATCACCGGGTACTGCGACCGGACGGTGCACATCGTCGATGGCGTGCTCGCGGCCTGATCGGGCCTGACGACGTCGCGGCTTTTACGCGGCGAGGCGGAAGGGTGTCGAGCGTTCGACCACCGAATGACATGCATCGAGCAGAATCGATGCGAACCGGCCGGATCGATCGGTACAGGCGGTGTGCCCACCCGCAACGAGGTGCAGCGACGCGCCGGGCACGGCACGTGCGAGTTCGAGTTGGCGTTGCGTCGGCACGATCTCGTCGGCGAGCGACGCCAGCACCGCAGTGGGCACGTCGATGTCGCCGACCCAGTCACGCGAATCGAACTTGCCGATGGCCCGGCCGGCCTGGAGGATCTGGGTCCAGTCGTGGAGGAGGACTTGCTCGACGGTCCAGGGGGCGTCGCCGCGTCGTTCGAGTCGACGTGACCACGCTGTCGACGACAGCTGACCGATCGCTCGAAGCGGTGTCGACGTGGCCAGGGCGCTGGTGCCGTTGAGCATCGAGAAAAGTGCGCGCCGTCGGCGCGTGTCGGCGAAATGACGGCTCGTCGCACAGAGCACGAGCCCTTGCACGACCGATCGGTGGCGACGCCACACGAGCGAAGCGATCGGGCCGCCCATCGAGTAACCGACCGGTATGAAGCGGTCGACGCCGAATGCCGCAGCAATTGCGACGGCGTCGTCGGCGCAGTCCTCGAGCTCGAATGTCGTGCCGGTTCGCAATCCGCGGCCGTGGCCTCGGTGATCGAATGCGATCACTCGGAAGTGACGACTGAGTTCGCAGTAGCTGCTGTGCCAGTTCAGATCGGCCGTCGCGGTCCAACCGTGTAACAGCACCACGACCGGTGCGTCGGGTGGTCCGGGTAGATGGCGGACGAAGACGTCGCCGCGTCCGGGCAGGTGGACCATGATGCCCACGGGCATCGCTGGGCTCGGATGAGATCCGCTCGTCCTGCCGGTCTGCGTCGTGTTCGTCGGATGCATTTCAGATCCTCCCGTCGCCAACTCAGAGCGAACTCCGCGCCCTGAGATACATGCGGGCAGCGAACCGATCGTCAGAAGACGTGCAACATGTGAGTGGTTTCGTGCATCGTTGTTCGTAGATGGGTACATCGTCTCGATCCGGATCGGGCCCGAGCGCCGGCACCGATGCAGACTTCACGAAGCTCTTCGCCCGCGAGCAGACCCCGATGGTGCGACTCGCGACGTTGCTCGTCGGGTCCGGTGCAGTTGCCGAGGAAGTCGTTCAGGAGGCATTCCTCGGCGTGAGCGAGCGATGGGATCGCGTCGAACGACCGGGTGCGTATCTCAGGAAGTCGGTCGTGAACGGATGTGCCGCAGTGTTGCGCCGTCGCCAGCTCGAGGACCGCCACCGCCCCGAGCCCGTCGAACCGGTGGCGGAGCTGCCGACCCTGCTCGTCGAGCTTCGAGACGCACTCGATCGGCTCAGCGACCGGCAGCGAATCGTGGTGGTACTGCGCTACTTCGTCGATATGACCGACCGCGACATCGCCCAGGTGCTCGATGTTCGACCCACAACCGTTCGGTCGTTGGCGCGCCGCGCCCTGGCTGTACTTCGAGAGGAGCTCTCATGTCTGAACTGACCACGTTGGAAGATCGACTCCGTCGGGACCTGCCGCGACTCGCGGACGCGCTCGTCGATTCGCACGAGTCCACATCGGCGCCCGTAGCGGCGCGACGTTCGCCGGCTCGGAATCACGACGCCGAGCTGTCGCCCAGATCGTCCAGTGGTCGACGGCGGTGGCCGACGGTCGCTCTGACCGCTGCTGCGGCGGTGGCGATCACCGGTGGTGTGGTGGCGATTCGGAGCGTCACCGACATGGGATCTGACTCTCCCGTTGCGGTCGATCCCGACCCTGCATCCGAGTCTGCCGATGCTCCCGTCGAGGTCGCCCCGACCGCCGCGCCCGAGTCTGCCGATGCTCCCGTCGAGGCCGACCCGACCACTGCGCCCGAGCGGAGCGCTCCCTTCGGCACGTGGTCGCCGATGGCCGAGGCCCCCATCGGCCCCCGCCCGTACGCGGTGTCTGCATGGACGGGGACCGAGGCGGTGTTCTGGGCTGGGTCGAGTCTGAGTCGCGGATTCGCCTACACCGACGGTGCGGCCTACGACCCGATCAGCGATTCATGGCGCACACTCGTGGTACCCGGGTGGGGACACCCGGGACTCACCAGTGCCTACCTCGACGGCGAGATCTACGCGCTGGCGAAGGGGGGCGGATCGCGATTCGATCCCGTCGACGGGACCTGGGTCGATCTGCCATTGGTCGACACGATGTTCCTCGCAGCGACCGTCGCCACCGACGACGCCATCTGGGGTCTGGGGCCTGCCGGCGCGAATCCGACCGGTCAGCCCGACCTGGCAATCGCCCGATACGACCACGCGGCTGACCGTTGGGTGTACGGCCCGGTGTACGAGAGCGACGAGACGACGGGCCCGATCGTCCAGGGTTTGTTCCAACTCGACGGCCCGGTGCTGTGGACAGGGTCCGAGATCGTCGTCTGGAACGGGGCTGCCGGCGGCGTCGCGTTCGATCCGTCGTCCGACACGTGGCGGCCGCTCGGGCCGCCCGGTCCGCCGTCGGGCTCGGTCCGGGACAGCACGGCCGTGATGACGTCCGCCGGACTGGTCGCGGTGGTCGATGTCGAGGATGCCGAGGGTTCTCGGGTCGACTTCGCCCTCATGGTCGACGGAGAGTGGGCGTGGGTCGACACGGAAATCCCGGTCGGTGATTTCCAGACGGTCACCGTCGCCGGCGCGGGGGACTGGATCGTGCTGTTCTCGGCGACCGACGCGCCGGTCACGGTGCACATGCCGTCGGGTACGTGGAGGCGGCACGACGCCGGTCCGATTGCCGGCGTCGAGGCGCCGAACACGGTGTGGACGGGCGATCGCCTCATCGTGTGGGGCGGTGTAGCCGAATCTGCTGCATCGAACACGGCAGCGTTCGACGGCGCGACGTGGACCCCTCCACCAACCTGACGCCCGATCGGACCAATGCTCGCGCACGAGCGATGTGCGCGAACGCCAGCGACGAGCAGCAGTAGCCGACGTGACGAGTGGAGCACGGGCTTCGCCGACGGCCGGATGCCGAGTTTGTGGTGGAATGGCGTGCATGAGGCTCGCATGATTGGTCTACGGCGCCGGTTTCAACGCATCTTGGATCCTGCCGACATTCGAATCGACGGAGATCGGCCATGGGACGTGCGAGTCCACGACGAGCGGCTGTTCAAACGGGTTTTGGCGACGGGCACGCTCGGATTCGGCGAGGCGTACATGGATGGTTGGTGGTCGTGCGACGCGATCGACGAACTCGTCTGCAGGGCGACCCGAAACCAGATCGTCGGCCGCCTCGGTGCACCGATTGAACTGATCCAAGTCGCTCGTGCCCACGTGGTGAACCTGCAAGCGGGGGCGCGGTCATGGCGTGTCGGCGAGCAGCATTACGACCTCGGCAACGACTTGTACGAGCGCATGCTCGATCCGCTCATGATCTACAGCTGCGGCTATTGGGCGACTGCCGAGTCATTGGCGGAAGCGCAGGTCGACAAGCTCGACCTGATCGCCCGCAAGCTCGATCTGCGGGCCGGGATGCGCGTTCTCGACGTGGGTTGTGGCTGGGGTGGAGCGGCCCGGTTCTTCGCCGAACGTTATGGCTGCGACGTGGTGGGGCTCACGATTTCGCACGAGCAGGCCAACTACGCCGAGCGGATTTGTGCCGATCTGCCCGTCGAGATCCGAGTGCAGGACTATCGCAAGGTCGATGATCAGTTCGACCGTGTCGTGTCGATCGGCATGTTCGAACACGTCGGCCACAAGAACCACCGGACCTTCATGGAGGTGGCCCGAAGGTGTCTTGCCGACAGCGACTCCGTGATGCTCTTGCACACGATCGGCAAGAACACCACGACCACTCGCGTCGACCCCTGGATCGCGAAGTACGTCTTCCCGAACTCGATGGTGCCCTCTGCCGGCCAGATCACGACGGCGTACGAGGGTCGGCTGGTCCTGGAGGACTGGCACAACTTCGGACCCGACTACGACCGCACCCTCATGGCCTGGCACGCCAACGTCAACGGCGCGTGGAGTGACCTGAGCGACCGTTACGACGCCCGCTTCCGGCGCATGTGGAACTTCTACCTCCTGGTCTCGGCCGGCGCGTTCCGTGCCCGGTCGAACCAGTTGTGGCAGCTCGTGCTGTCGCGTGACGGACTTGCCGAAACGTATCGGCCCTCCAGGATTCGCTGACTCGTCACATCGGTGCCATTCGGAATCAGCTCCCGACGGCGTGCGACCTGAGATGGTCGAGGTCGACGAACTCGAGCGCTGACACGTGTGTCGACTCGAGCATGACCGGGCACGCACGCCCGGCCTCGAATGCTTCCGCCCAGCGAGCCGCGCAGACGCACCACTGGTCGCCCTCGGTGAGCCCCGTGAAGCCGTATTGAGGCATTGGTGTCGACAGGTCGTTGCCATGCTCCTTGCTGAACTCGAGGAAGTCGTCGGTGACCCGGCAGCACACCACGTGCATGCCGGGGTCGTCGCCGCGGTTCTCGCAGCATCCGGTCCGGTAGAAGCCGGTGACAGGATCGAGAGAGCACGGTTGGAGCTCGGTTCCGAGCACATTGATCTGCTGCATGGCTCCATCGAACCACGTAGATTGCCAATCATGTCTCTTGCGGTCCCCAAAGCTCTGCGCAATGCCTGAACGAAACCCGCTCGTCGGCGTCGTCATGGGTTCATCGAGCGACTGGCCGACGATGTCTTCCGCGGTCGATGTGTTGACCGAGTTCGGCGTCGGCCACGAAGCGCTGGTGTTGAGTGCTCACCGTATGCCCGACGAGATGTTCAGCTACGCCGAACGGGCGGCAAGCCGCGGATTGCGGGCGATCGTGGCCGGCGCCGGCGGCGCGGCGCACCTGCCCGGCATGCTGGCTGCCAAGACGATCGTGCCGGTCTTGGGTGTTCCCGTTCCGAGCCGTCATCTGGCAGGCAACGATTCGCTGCTGTCGATCGTGCAGATGCCTGCCGGGATACCCGTCGCCACGTTTGCGATCGGAACTGCAGGCGCCACCAACGCGGCGCTGTTCGCGGTGGCGATGCTCGCAGCCGACGATGCTGAGATCGCTGCGTCGCTCCAGCGCTATCGCACGGCTCGCCGCGATCAGGCCGCTTCATCGACTCTGCCGCCGAGTGAGTAGCGAGATGGAACCGATTCTTCCACCGGCGATGATCGGCATGCTCGGGGGCGGTCAGCTCGGCCGGTACGCGGTGATGGCTGCGCGAACGATGGGTTATCGCACGATGGTGCTCGACCCCGACCCTTACGCTCCGGCAGGAGCTTTGGCCGATGAGCATCTCGTCGCCGAATTCGACGATCACGAAGCGTTGCGAGAGCTCGGCGATTCGTGCGAGGTCGTGACGACCGAGTTCGAGAACCCGCCGGCCGCTTCGTTGGAGGCACTCGAGCGGCGAACGATCGTGTCACCGTCGCCACAAGCGGTCGCGATCGCGCAAGACCGAATCAGGGAGAAGGCCTTCCTCACCGACATCGGGATGCCCGTCGGTGAGTACGCCGTGATGGACGACGTGGAAGCGACCCCAGCGGTGTCGTACCCGGCAATCGTGAAGACGGCGCGCCTGGGGTACGACGGCAAGGGTCAGCGCAGGTGCGTCGACCTCTCAGAGCTGCGAGCTGGGTACCGCCTGCTCGGAGCGGCACCCTGCGTGGTCGAGTCGGAGCTGCAACTCCAGACCGAGATCAGCGTGGTGGTCGCCAGGACGGCGCGCGGCGGTTTCGTGTCGTATCCCGTCGCCGAAAACGTACATGCGAACGGCATTCTCGACCTCACGGTCGTGCCGTCGTCGGTGCGGCCCCAGATCGCCGACCGTGCTGTGGGATTGGCGATGGCGATCGCCGATGCGCTCGGTTACGTCGGTGTGCTCGCGGTCGAGTTCTTCGTGGTCGACGGTCAGGTTCTGGTGAACGAGATCGCCCCGCGCCCTCACAACAGCGGGCACTGGACGCTCGATGTGTCGCAGACGAGCCAGTTCGAGCAGCAGATTCGGGCGGTGTGCGGGCTGGGTCTCGGTGACACGTCGATGACCGCACCCGGCGCGGCGATGGCCAACCTGTTCGGCGACCTGTGGGACCGTTCCGAGCCCGATTGGGCGAGGGTCTTCGACCACGCGACCGTCGCTCTACACCTCTACGGCAAGACGATCGCACGCCCCGGACGCAAGATGGGTCATCTCACGGCTTGGGCTGCGAGTCCCGAAGCTGCCGAGATGACCGTGACCGGTGCCCGGTCGGCGCTCGGCCAGTCGCCGGCGGCGTCTTGACCACCGGTTCAGCCGGCTGCAGGCAGCTCAATCACCGAGGTTGACTCCGACGAATTCGCCGATGAGGTACGTGACCCCGCATGCACCGATGACGATCAGTACCTGACGCAACATCGCCCACGAGATCGATCGTTCGGCGAATCGTCCGACGATGCCGCCCACGATGGCTGCGGCGACCATGCCGATGATCAACGATGCCCACGCAGCTCCGTTGCCCGAACCGACGAACCACGGGACAACGGGCAGGAGCGCACCGAACAGGAAACACACGAGCGATATCCCGGCGGCCATCCAGGGTGACGCCAGGTTGTCGGGGTCGATGCCCAACTCTTCGCGGGCGTGCACCGCAAGGGCGTCCAGTGGACTCTGCATCACCTCTGCTGCCGCCTGGGCGGCCTGCTCCGGGGCCATTCCGTGCGACTCGTAGCGCTCGGCCAGTTCCGCCGTCTCGAACTCGGGGTTCATCTCGAGTTCGTTGAGCTCGATGGCGAGCTCACGTCGAATCAGATCATTCTGTGCCGACACGCTCACCCATTCACCTGCTGCCATCGAGATCCCGCCGGCGACAGCGCCGGCAAGACCGGCCAGGCGGACCACCGTGGAGTCGACGCCGGAACCGGCGAACCCCAGAATCAATGAAACGTTCGAGACGAGCCCGTCGTTGGCGCCGAACACAGCTGCGCGAGCGAGCCCACCGGAGACGGAGCGATGGCCCGGGTGCGGCTGTCGAGTGGTCACCGAACCGACGCTACCGGGGCGGGTCGCGGACCGCAGGCCCTGTCCACTAACGTTCGGTGCATCAACTCCGCACGTGTTACCCGAGGTAACGGGGCCTCTCAGCGGTGTCGCCGGGGAGAATCGTGACAACAACGAACGTATGGACCCATCCTGATGTCGCCGCGGCGGTCGAGCGGCTGGTGACGATGGCGCGTGAGCGGCGAGAAGACGCCGATGTGTTCGTTCCGTTCATCCAGGAGTACTACGCCGAGATGCCGGAGTTCGGCATCGACGAACGCCGCATCGACGACATGTATGCGGTTGCAGCAGCGCATTACCGGTTGGGGGAGGAGCGTCAAGCCGGTGAAACGCTCGTGCGCGTGGTGAACCCCGACCGCGACCGCGACGGATGGAGTTCGCCGCACTCGGTGCTGATGTTGGTGACTGACGATTCGCCGTTCCTGGTCGACACGGTCCGGATGGTGCTGTTACGCGCGAATCGGGCGACCCATCTGCTCGTGCACCCGCTCATCGACGTCGATCGAAACGCCGACTGCATGATCTGCGGCATCGGCGGTGACATCCCCGAAGCCTGGACGCAGATCGAGATCGACGCATGCACCGACGAACAGGCCGAAATGATCGGTGCAGCGGTCAAGGCAGCGGTCGAAGACGTGCGCAGTAGTGTGCGCGACTTCCCCGCGATCAGCGAACGGATGCAATCGCTCGCACACATCGATCCGCTCCTCGAGTGGTTCGTCGACGGCCACCTGGTATTTCTCGGTGCCGCCGTGTTCGACCGTGACGAGTCGGGAAAGGCGGTCGTACGCCCGGGTTCGGTGCTCGGGCACGGAGCGAACGGGGGCGAGCCCGATCCGCCTCTGGTCTGGCCGGCCGGGGGCGACGACAAGGTCGCTGTCGTCGTCGGCAGGTCGGAAGGCGAGTCGTCGATCCACAGACCTGCCCGGCAGACCGCCGTGACCGTGTTCCCGGGCGACGGTACTGCACATCGATTCGCCGGCCTGCTCGCCTCGTCTGCGTACCGTCAGAGCGTGCTGTCGATTCCCACGATCGGCGCGCGGGCAAAGGCCGTACTCGGACTCGCCGAATCCGGTGCCGAGAGTCATACGGGGCGGTCGATGCGCAACGTCCTCGAGACACTGCCGAGGGAGTTGCTGTTCGAGGTCGACGCCGACACGCTCGCGAAGCTCGTGATCAGCGTGGTCGGGTTGCAGGAACGGCAGGTCGTGCGAGCCATCGAGGTGCGAGAGCCGATCGGGCACTCCTCGTGGGTGCTCGTGTACATGCCGCGCACCCGGTACACGGCCAAGACCGGCGACCTGGTGGCATCGATCATCGCCGAGCAGTACGGGTCGGAGACCCGCGATCTCGACGCCCACGTGAGCTCTGGTTCGCTCGCGCGGATAGCGCTCACGGTGGGGCACACTCCCGGTGTCAACCCGGATCTCGACGATGTGAGCGAGATCATCGACGAGGCCACCACATCGTGGGCGGAACGAGTCCGGGAGCTGCTGGTCGACGAGGTCGGTGTCGCCGAGGCGCAACGTGTGATGTCAGGTGTCGGCGCTGCTGCGCCGGCGCGCTTCCAAGCGAGCGTTCCCGCGCGCGTCGCCACTGGCGATCTCCGTCGAATCGACGAACTGATGCGGTCAGAGGACGACCTGACCACCGCGATGACCCGCGATGTCGACGCTCGGCCGGGCGAATGGCGCTTCCGCGTGTACCGCCGTGAGGCACCGTTGGCGTTGGCCGATCTGCTGCCCCTGTTCGGTCATCTCGGTCTGCGAGCCCTCGACGAGCATCCCTACGACTTTCGCGTCGACGGAACGTGGGTGCACGTCTACGACATCGGAGTGCTCGTTCCCCCGTCGGTCGAGATCGACGCCCGACGCCACGCCGAGATCAGGGCGACGTTCGAGGCACTCGCTCAGGGCGAGATCGAGGCCGACGGGTTGAACCGTCTGGTCACGGTGGCCGGCTTGAGTCGACGCCAGGTCGAGGTGTTGCGGGCGTACTCGCGGTACCTCCAACAGATCGGGTTCGTGTTCAGCCAGGCATACATCGAAGACACGCTGGTCCGGCTGCCCGACGCGGCGACCCACCTCGTCGAGTTGTTCGAGGCCCGGTTCAAGATCGACGACACCGACCGGGACGAGCTCGTCACGTCGGCACGCGAACGAACACTCGAAGTGCTCGATGGCATAGCGACGCTCGACGACGATCGCGTCTGCCGCAGTTTCCTCAACCTGATCGACTCCACGCTTCGCACGACGGTGTACCTCGAAACGTCGACCATCGCGTTCAAGTTCGACCCCACGAAGATCTCCGACATGCCGGCACCCCGCCCGATGTTCGAGATCTTCGTCTGCTCGCCCCGCGTCGAGGGGGTCCACCTGCGCGGCGGGCCGATCGCCCGAGGTGGCCTGCGGTGGAGCGATCGTCGTGAGGACTTCCGTACGGAGGTACTCGGCCTGGTCAAGGCGCAGATGGTGAAGAACGCCGTGATCGTACCGGTCGGGTCGAAGGGCGGCTTCGTCATCAAGGGCCCGCCCACCGACATGGCAGAACTCCGTGCTGCTGGTGTTGCGTGCTACAAGGAGTTCATCGGTGCCTTGCTCGATCTCACCGACAACGTCGTCGATGGTCAGGTGGTGCGTCCGCCGAATGTGGTCGTGTACGACGGCGACGACCCGTATCTGGTCGTGGCCGCCGACAAGGGCACTGCGACGTTCAGCGACATCGCCAACGAGGTCGCGGTTGCTCACGGATTCTGGCTCGGCGATGCCTTCGCATCCGGCGGAAGCGCAGGGTACGACCACAAAGCCATGGGTATCACCGCACGTGGGGCATGGGAGAGCGTCCGACGTCACGCCCGATCGCTCGGCCGCGATGCCGACACCGATCAGCTGACGGCCATCGGCATCGGTGACATGTCGGGCGACGTGTTCGGCAACGGCATGCTCCGTTCGCGAGCACTCAAGCTGGTCGCCGGGTTCAACCACCTGCACATCTTCATCGACCCGACACCCGATCCCGAACTGGCCTTCGACGAGCGTCAGCGACTGTTCGACCTGCCCCGCTCGTCGTGGTCCGACTACGACCCGGCGAAGATCTCCGAAGGTGGCGGCGTCTATTCGCGGATGGACAAGTCCATCGAGCTCAGTCCCCAGGCCCAGCGTGCGTTGGGTACCGAGTCTGCGGCGGTCACACCTGTCGAGCTCATCCGAATCATCCTCAAGGCGCCGGTCGACCTGTTCTGGAACGGCGGTATCGGCACCTACGTGAAGTCGACCTCTGAGACTCACTCTGATGTGGGCGACCGGGCGAGCGACGCCGTGCGGGTCAATGGTTCCGAGCTGCGATGCCGAATGGTGGGTGAGGGTGGCAACCTCGGTTTCACTCAGCTCGGCCGGGTCGAATACGCACTCGCCGGGGGTCTCATCTACACCGACGCCATCGACAACTCTGCCGGCGTCGACTGCAGCGACCACGAGGTCAACATCAAGATCTTGCTCGCCGACGTGATGCAGGCCGGCGAACTCACCGAGATCCAGCGCAACGCGTTGTTGGAGCAGATGACCGACGAGGTCGCCGAGCTCGTGCTCGACAACAACCAGGCGCAGACGCTGGCGCTGCTGATCGCGCGCGAGCAGGCGATGCCGATGGTGAATGTGCACGCCCGCTATCTCGACCTCCTCGAGTCAGAGGGTTGGCTCGACCGGAGCCTCGAGTTCATTCCCACCGACAAGCAGATCGCCGAACGGCAGTTGGCCGGCCATGCCCTGCTAACCCCCGAGTTCGCCGTGATGATCGCGTACACCAAGAACGCAGACCTCGCCGAGATGATGGCGAGCGACCTGCCCGACGACCCGGCGCTCGAAGAAGATGTCATGTCGTACTTCCCCAAGGTGCTGCGCGAGCGCTATCCCGATGCGATTCGTCGGCATCGACTACGACGCGAGATCGGCGTCACCCGTCTCGTCAATCAGATGGTGAACCTGTCGGGCATCTCGTACGACCATCGGATGACCGAGGAGACGGGGGCCGGCGTCTCCGACGTCGCTCGCGGTTGGCTGGCGGCTCGTGATGTGTTCCGCTTCGACGAGCAGTGGGCAGAGATCGACGCGCTCGGGGCGTCGGTGTCGGGCAGTCAGCAGCTCGATCTGTTCCTCGATTGCCGCCGGGCTGCTGAGCGTTGTTCGTTGTGGTTGCTACGGCATCGGCACCCACCGCTCGACGTACTGGCGACCGTGCAGGACTTTCGTGAGCCGATGGCCGAGGTCGCTGCGGCGTTGCCCTCGTTGGTCACCGGCGACATGGGAGCGTCGCTGCTCTCGCTCACGGCCTCACGCATCGTTGCGGGCGTGCCCGACGCACTTGCGGAGCGCTCGGTGGGCTGGCGACTGGTGCACACCGCGTTCGACGTGATCGAGATCGCAAGGCCACTCAACCTGAAGCCGGCCGACGTCGCGGCGGTGTACTGGCAGGTTTTCGACCGACTCGACGTGATGTGGCTGTGGGATGGCATCGGCGCACTGCCGCGCTCCGACCGCTGGCAGACGCAGGCTCGCGCTGCGTTGCGCGACGACCTGCTCACCGTGTTGGCGGATCTGACGAACACGGTCCTGACCTCGGGCGGTGGCACGATCGAGGCTTGGTCGCACGCCAACGTGCGGGCGATCGGTCGGGTCACCACGATGTTCACCGAGATCCGCCGAGCCGAAACGTACGACCTCACGAACCTGTCGGTCGCACTGCGGCAGCTCCGCAACCTGAACCTCACGTCGGTCCGCGAGCGGTAGCGTCGTCGGGGCAATGGCTCCGACTCCACGCTTTCGATTCGCTCCGTCGCCCACCGGGTTCTTCCACGTCGGCGGTGCCCGCACGGCACTGTTCAACTGGGCACTCGCGCGGCGCCTGGGTGGCACGTTCGTCCTGCGCATCGAGGACACCGACGAGGCGCGCAACCGGCCAGAATGGACGCAGGGGATCATCGATTCACTGACGTGGATCGGCATCGGCGCCGACGACCCGCACTTCGAGGGTCCGCATTTCCAGAGCAGCAACGCGCAGAGTCATCTCGACGCCGCCCGACGTCTGTTCGACGGCGGCTTCGCGTATTACTGTGACCTGACCGGCGACCAGATTCAGGAGCGAGCGAAGCAGACCGGTGCCTCCGGGTACGACCGGTATTCGCGCGACCGAGGACTCGGCCCAGCACCCGGCCACGTGTTGCGGTTCCGCGTGCCCGACGGCAAGACGACCGTGCACGATCTCGTCCGCGGCGACGTCGAGTTCGACAACGCCGTGATCGAGGATTTCGTATTGGTCCGTGGCAACGGTGCGCCGATGTTCCTGTTGGCGAACGTGGTCGACGACATGTCGATGGACATCACCCACGTCGTACGTGCCGAAGAGCACCTTCCGAACACGCCCAAGCAACAGATGATGTGGGAGGCGCTCGGTCACGAGCCGCCCGTTTGGGCACACGTGCCGGTGCTCGTGAACGAACAGCGCAAGAAACTGTCGAAGCGGCGCGACAAGGTGGCGCTCGAGCAGTACCGCGACGAGGGTTATCTCGCGGCCGCCATGGTGAATTATCTGATGACGTTGGGATGGTCGCCGCCCGGCGACAGCGAGATCGCGCCGTGGGAGACGATGGAGGCGGCGTTCGCCTTGGAGGACGTGAACCTGTCGCCGGCGTTCTTCGACGTGAAGAAGCTCGGAGCGTTCAACGGTGACTACATCCGCATGATGGATGCCACCGCGTTCGTTGCTGCGTGCGACGAGTGGATCCCGGCCGAGTGGGACCGTCAGCGCTTCGCCGACATCGCTCCGCACATCCAGCAGCGCTTGGTCACCATGGCCGATGCCGCGGGCGTGGTCGATTTCTTGTTCATGGACGATCCTGAAATCGACGAGGTGTCGTGGGACAAGACCATGACGACCGACTACGCGTTGCCCCTGTTGCGCGACACGATCGGTGCGTACGGCGAGGCCGACTGGAATCCCGATGCGCTGAAAGCCACGCTCGAAGACGTGATGGCGCGGTACGAGTTGAAGCTCGGCAAGGCGCAGGCGCCTGTGCGCGTCGCCGTGACGGGCCGCACGGTCGGCCCGCCGCTGTTCGAGGCGCTCGAAGTGATGGGACGAGACGAGACGCTCCGCCGCCTGTCTTCCACTCTCGAACGTCTCGAAGGATGATCACATGTCAGGCGATCACACCGACAGGTCGCTGACCGAGATCGTCGAGTCGATCGACCGTGATGTCGACTCGTCGGGCGCGGAGGTCCGCGCGGAGTCGGCTGCGCCGCCCGTGCGACGCCGGCCAGCAGTCGTGAAGGTGTTGCTGGTGCTCTGTGCGGTGGGATTGCTGCTCGTCGGCTACTACGCGGTGACGTTGTTCCAGGTGTGGTCGACCGGACGGAGCAACGAGTCGCGTCCTGTCGATGCGATCGTGGTGATGGGTGCGGCCCAGTACGACGGAACCCCGTCGCCACAGTTGGCTGCGAGGCTCGACCAGGTGCTTCGGTTGTGGCCGGAAGAGCTAGCTCCGGTGGTGGTGGTCACCGGCGGGAAGCTGCCCGACGACCGATTCACCGAGGCAGAAGCCTCGGCGAGGTATTTGGTCGACGGGGGAGTGCCCGAGACGGCCATCGTGATGGAGAACGAGGGGACGACCTCGTTCGAGTCGCTCGATCGGGTCGCGGCGTTGCTTCGGGAACGCGGTTTGAAATCGGTGCTGATCGTCACCGATCCGTACCACTCGCTGCGCTCGAAGCTGATTGCCAACGGGCTCGGTCTCGATGCGCACGTGTCGCCGACAACGACCAGCGTGGTGACCGGATCGACGGCACTCCGCCGACACCTGTTCGAGGCCGGCGGGGTGACGGTGGGCCGGATTCTGGGGTTCGAACGGTTGAGTGGTCTCACCGGTTGAGGCCGATACAATCGAGCGTCGCAACGGGCCCGAGCATCATCACGGGTCGCCGCACGCTGGGGTGTGGTGTAATCGGCAACACAGCAGTTTCTGGTACTGTTATTAGGGGTTCAATTCCTCTCACCCCAACTCGAATCAATCGCCGGCTCGTCGCCGGCGGTTGTCGTTTTCGGCCCATTTCATCGGTGTTTCAGAGCCAGAGCGCCCAATCGGCGAGGCAGAGCGAGGGGTGCAGTTCGAGGGCCGTCCTGGTAGCGTTCCGTCCGCTACTTGGCCCGTTCGTCTAGTGGCCTAGGACACCACCCTCTCAAGGTGGCGGCACGGGTTCGAATCCCGTACGGGCTGCCAAGAAGTACCAGGTCAGGGGCCCTCTCCGGAGGGCCTCTTGCCATTTCCGGATGCGTCTGCTACTCCTTTGCTACTCTTCTGGTATCCGGGAGGTGTCATGAAGGGCCACATCCGCAGGCGAGGCGACGCCTGGGAGCTTCGGGTCTACGTCGGCGTCGACGCCGTCACCAGGAAGAAGCGCTACGCCACCAAGAGCATTCGCGGCGGCAAGCGTGACGCCGAGCGGGCGCTTGTCGAACTTGCCGCGGACGCCCAACGCGGAAAGCTGTCCCGTACGAACACAACGGTGGCCGAGCTGCTCGACGCGTGGTTCGATCAGGCGTCGCAGGACTTCTCGCCGAAGACGGTGGTCGAGACTCGGGGCTTCATCGATCGCAACCTCAGGCCAGCCCTCGGCACGGTTCCGTTGACTCGTCTCAAGGCGGCCGATCTCGACCGCTACTACACGCGCTTGCTGAAGAACGGTGGCCAGGCCGGCCAGCCGCTTTCTCCGGCGACGATCCGACGCATTCACGGCATCCTGCGTCGCGCACTTCAGCAAGCGGTTCGCTGGGGATGGATCGGGGCGAATCCGGCCGCATCGGCCAGCCCGCCACGAGTCAACGCACCCGAGATCCGGCCGCCACGCCCCGACGAGGTAGCGGACCTGTTCCGTGCCGTCGCCGATGACCCCGAGTTCGCCGCCTACTTGATGCTGTCGGCGATCTCCGGCGCCCGCCGCAGCGAAGTGATCGCGCTGCGATGGACCGACATCGACCTCGAGCACGCATCGATGACGATTCGCAGGGCGATCGTCGTCGGCCCGAACGGACTCGTCGAGAAGGACACCAAGACGCACTCGGTGCGCCGCGTCGCGCTCGA
>JBBKWQ010000088.1:0-18834 GCA_037969115.1 Ilumatobacteraceae bacterium | reverse complement strand
GTCGAACCCGACCACGTCGAACCCGACCACGTCGAACCCGACCACGTCGAACCCGACCACGTCGAACCCGACCACGTCGAACCCGACCACGTCGAACCCGACCAGTCGTCATCGCCCGACCAGGCGGTCGCTGATTCGCTCGCGGCAACCCAGGCCACAGGTTCCCAACGCGCTCCGGTCACCGTGTACTCGCCGACGAGCACGTGGTCGCCGATCGTGACGTGATCGGTACCGCGTGCCGATTCGAGCGAACCCAGGCCAGTTGCCGGCTTCCATGTCTGGACGCTGGGTCCCACGTCGCGGAGCATCGCTGCCGAGAGATCGATGACGCCGTTGCCCTTGATGATCTCGAACTGGAACGTGTTGGTCGCCGTCTCGGTCAGGATCTTCTTGACCTGGTCCGGCGTCAAGTGGGGTCGCTGCTGCAGGAGCAACGCTGCCGCGCCCGACACGACTGCGGTCGACTGCGAGGTGCCCGACCCGAGGAACAGACGGGCATCGCTCGCGACCCGGCCCTCGGGGTGCTCGACGTCGACCCGTGAGCCCGGGTTACGCAGGCTCGCGATGGAAACTCCCGGCGCGAGGACGTCCGGATTCCGCTTGCCGTTGCCCGACGGAGCCCAGATCGGGTTGGTCCAGCCGAACGTCGGGTTCAGTTGAGCGGCCGACACTGCGATCACGTGCGGATTCGTGGCCGGATTGGCCAGGCCGAACGAGGAAATTCCCTCGTTCCCCGCCGACACAACCACGACGATGCCGTGCTTCCACGCGTTCTCGACGGCCTTCGACAGCGGATCGAGCGTCGCCGATTGCGTCCCGTTCGTGTTGTACGAAAGGTTCAGCACCCGAATGTCGAGGTCGCCCGTGTGTCGGTTCTGGACGACCCAGTCGATCGCCGCGATCACCTGCGACACGTCGACCGCGCCGGTGTTGTCGGCCACCTTGACGCTGACGATACGAGCGTCCGGAGCGACTCCGATGAAGTCACCGGGCCGGCGGTCCAGCGGATCGGCCCCTGGGGTGCGACCGGCGATGATGCCGGCGATGTGGGTCCCGTGGCCGTACGTGTCCAAGCCAGCGACCTCGTCGATGCCGCTCTCGAACGACAGATCCGGTCCGATGAAGACATTCGTGGTCGAGAATTCGGAGATCGAGGCGACTCCGGTGTCGATGACTGCAACGTCGACACCCGCGCCCGTGTACCCGGCGGCCCACATGTCGTCAGCGCCGACCTGCGCGACCACGTCGGTCATGCTGGTCGGCTGTTTGGCGCCGACCGACGTGTTCGTGAGGCTCTCGAACGTGGTGCGGGACCAGTTGTTGGCACCCCAGAGCGACCCGTACTTCGTGTTGGTCGACGACGAAGACGCAGTGACAGGTGCCCCCGCGATCGGTGCGGTGGCGGAAGGGACCGTCGTGGTCGTCGTGGTCGTCGTCGTCGTGGTCGTCGATGTCGTCGTCGCCGGGGAGGCGGTGGTGAGAGGGACGATGGTCGTCGTCGTTGTATTCTTCTGCTTCTTGCCTCCCTTTGCGGCCGAGACGCTATTGCCGATGCCGGGTGCCAGACCCAGAATCAAGGCCGATACGACGACCGCAGCGAAGCGCTTCCGAGTGCTTCGTGACGGAGCGCTCACGACCAGCTCATCCCCGACCAGCTCATCCCGGACCATGTCGCACCCGACCACGTCGCACCCGACCACGTGGCACCCGACCACGTGGCACCCGACCACGTGGCACCCGACCATGTCGCACCCGACCACGTCGCACCCGACCACGTCGCACCCGACCAGACTCCGCCGGACCACGTCGCGCCGGACCACGTCGCACCCGACCACGTCGCACCCGACCACGTGCCACCTGACCACGTGGCACCGTTCCAGGTTCCGCCAGACCACGTCGCACCCGTGAGCGCGCCGTCGGTCTTGCTCACAACCTGCCCGTCGAGCTTTTGCCCGTCGACGGTCTGTAGCAATCTGCCGCTGTAATCCATCGAAGGGATCGCCAGGGGAAAGTTTTGGACCGGCGCCTTGCCGGCGGACCCGACGTAGCGGGCCGACTGCTTGGCTTCGAGCTTGCCGCTGCCGTCGAGAAGATTGCCGCGGGCGACATCGACAGCGGGTCGTTCGAACAGGAACTTGACCTGATCATTCGTCAGCGTGGGCTGCCGCGAGAGCAGCGCCGCGGCGAAACCGCTGACAACTGCCGCAGACTGCGATGTACCGGAGCCGAGGAAGTACTTCTCGTCGACGACGGCTTGCGGATACAACTGGTCGAGCATCGAACCCGGCACGCGGAAGCTCATGATCGAACGACCGGGTGCCACGATGTCAGGGGTGCGGTACTCGTTTCCGCCCGAACTCCAAGAAGCCATCGAGTCCTGAGCGCCCGACGAATCGAACGACTCGATGCCGCCCACCGCGATCACGTATGGCGACACCGCGGGGCTGTCGATGCCACCGAAGTCGTTGCCACGGTTGCCGGCAGCTGCGACGACGACGATCCCGGCGTTCCACGCACGCTCGACCGCGGCCGACAGCAGGTCGCCCTGGTTGGTCTTCACTCCGGGCACACCGAGCGACAGGTTGAGTACTCGGATGTTGAGCCCGTTGTCGTTCTTGTGCTCGACGACCCAGTCGATTCCGGCGATGACTTGGGCGATGCTCGTCTCGCCGGTCGCTCCTGCGACCTTGACGCTCACCACGCGGCTGCCGGGGGCGACACCCAAGACATCGCCCTCCTCACCGTTGATGATGCCGGCGAGATGGGTACCGTGACCGTACGTGTCGAGGTTGGCCAGGTTGGGCTGACCCCCTTCGTTCGAGAGGTCGGGTCCGTACACGACCTTGCCGCGCTGATCGAGTCCTGACACCGGCGTGACCCCCGAGTCGACGAGTGCGACGTCGATGCCCTGGCCCGTTGCGTTCTTCCCGGCGAACTCCGACTCCGACCTCTCCGTGACGATGCGCAGCGGCACTGGTGAGCCGGGCTTGACCGACATCGCAAACGTCACGAGCGCATCGTCATCGGCCAGTTCGCTCGCCTGCGAGGTCGGTGCGCCGGTCGAGCCGGCTCCCGTGCCGGTTGCGACTGCCGCCACCAACAGACCCGTCAGTGCGAGCGCGGAAGCCATCCGATGGCCGCGCGCGGTCTTCCTCTGGCGGAGCGCGCTCGCGTTCCGTCTGAGTGTTCGATGTTCCGCCATGTCCAGCACGCCCGCCTCGACCTTCCTGTCACCTCGTTGATGTGCGAGGTATATCGCCCGGTGCGGCCGGACCATTACTGAAACTCGATCAAGAGTGGGTCACGATCGGATCAGGTAGCGCTTGACGTTCACTCCCGGTGGTCGACGGCCGCGACCACGACGCACATAGCTCAGGATTTCGTCAGAAACGACTCGTCTTCGTCAGTGAAGAGGAGATCGAGCTCGTCGAGCAGGTCGGGGTGACGGGCCAGTCCGGGATCGTGATCGACGATGTCGAAGGCCGCATCGCGAGCCAGCTTCACCAGTTCGCGGTCACGCCGAAGGGAGGCGAGTTTCAGATCGCTCCGACCCTTCTGAGCGGTCGACATCAACGTGCCGGCACCTCGAAGATCGAGATCGACTTCGGCCAACTCGAATCCGTCCGTCGAGGCCACGAGTGCCTCGATGCGCGGGTTGCCGTCCGGGCAGTCCTGCGTGACGAGCCAGCAGCGCGATGCGTGTTCGCCGCGCCCCACTCGACCACGGAGCTGGTGGAGCTGTGCGATACCGAACCGATCGGCGTCGAGAATCACCATCATCGTCGCGTTCGGCACGTCGACGCCCACCTCGATGACCGTCGTGGCGATGAGCACGTCGAGCGCGCCGGCGCGGAAGTCGTCCATCGTCGACTCCTTCTCCGCTGATGTCAGTCGACCGTGGAGCAGGCCCAGACGCAGACCGGTCAGCTCCTCGCTCGCGAGTCGCCGGAACGTCTCTTCGGCAGACGCCACCTCCAGCTTCTCGTTCTCGTCGATGAGCGGGCAGACGACGTATGACTGGCGGCCGGCCTCGATCTCGTTCCGGACGTCGGACCACACCTCGGCCTCGAGCAGCGGACCGTTTGCCCAACGTGTGGCGATCGGGATGCGACCAGGGGGGAGTTCGTCGAGCACGCTGACGTCGAGGTCGCCGTACACGGTCATCGCAGCTGTGCGCGGGATGGGCGTCGCCGTCATCACCAACACGTCCGGCACCGCCGCACCCGATTTGTCACGCAGCGCCGAGCGCTGCTCGACGCCGAACCGGTGCTGCTCGTCGACCACGACGGCGCCGAGGCTCGCGAAGTCGACCCCGTCCTGGATGAGCGCATGCGTACCGATGACGATGTCGACAGCACCATCCGCCAGGCCGCTCAGCACGTCGCGCCGGTCGCTGCCGGTGACTCGATTGGTGAGGAGTTCCACACGCAGCGGGCGATCGCCGAACAAGTTGCCCGAGTCCGGCACCGAGATGCCGGCGAGCAAACGTCGAACACCGGTCGCGTGCTGCTCAGCGAGCACCTCGGTCGGCGCCATCAGGGCACCCTGGTGACCACCCTGTACGGCCGTGAGCAGCATCGCGATCGCCACGACCGTCTTGCCGGCCCCGACGTCGCCTTGGAGGAGTCGGTGCATCGGGTGCGGCGCGGCCAGGTCGGCTTCGATCTCGCGAATGGCCTGCGCTTGCGCACCGGTGAGCGAATAGTCGAGCGCGTCGTAGAACCTCTGCACCAGCTCACCGTCGAGGAGGTGACTCACACCTCTCGACTGTGACTCGAGCGCTCGCTTGCGCAGAACCAGCACGAGCTGAACGCGGAGGAGTTCGTCGAACGCGAGGCGCCGCCGGGCAAGTTCTTTCTCGCTCATCGATTCGGGGAGATGGATCGAGTGCAGGGCAGCGGCGCGCTCCATCATCCCCAGACGAGCCAGGACGTCGGCGGGCACCGGATCGGCGATGCCGCGGTCGCTGCACCGCCGCAGCGCCTCTTCCACCCATCCGGCGAGTTCCCATGTGTTGAGCTGTGCCTTCTCGCTCTGCGGATAGATCGACACGATTCGGCCCGTGCGGTCACCGATCAGGTCGACGATCGGGTTGGTCATCTGGAGTCCGCCGCGATAGGTGTCGGCCTTGCCGAACAGCGCAATCTGGAGTCCGTCCCGGAGCTGGCGTTCGCGCCACGGTTGGTTGAAGAACACGACCTCCATCCGGCCGGATCCGTCACCGACGTGGGCATTCACCATCGTCCGACGATTGCGTGTGGTGCGTTTCGACACGGAGCGGACCACGACCAGGACCAACGCCTCCTCGCCAGGTACGAGGTCGGCGATGCGCGCCTCGTTGGTGCGATCGACCCAGCGGCGCGGGTACGTGGTGACGAGATCGAGGACGTGTTCGACGCCCACGTCGCTCAGCGATGCGCGCTTCTTGTCGCCCACGCCTTTCAGCACGCCGACGTCGATGTCGGCCAGTTCCCGCAGGGTGATGGGCGGCGCCTGGCTCACTCGACGCCGAAGAGATAGGGGTACAACGGCTGCCCACCCCGGTGCACTTCGATCTGCACGTCGGCGCGATATTCGGCGACCCACGCCTCGATCGATGCGGTGTCGCCAGGGCTGGCGCCGGAGCCGGTGACGATCGTGACGATCTCGCGGCTCGGGTCGATCAGATGGTCGAGGAGCGCTGTCGACGCCTCGGTCACCGTCGAGGCCACCGACACGATGCCATCGCCACGCACGAGTCCGATCCAGTCGCCGGCGGTGACGTCGCCGACATCGCTACCGGAGTCGCGTACGGCCTGCGTGACCTCGCCGGTCGCGACCGACTCTGCCGCCTCGGTCATCTCGGCACCGTTCGTTTCGGCATCGGCCTCGGGGTCGTACACGATGAGCGCCGCAAGCGCCTCGGGCATCGAACGCGTCGGCACCACGACGACGTTCTTGGCAGTGAGTGCGTCGACCTGCTCGGCGACCGGGATGATGTTCTTGTTGTTCGGCAGGATGATGACCTGATCGGCGTTGACGTGCTCGACCGTGTCGAGCAGTTCGGCGGTCGACGGGTTCATCGTCTGACCACCGGTGACGACACCTTGGACCTTGAGGTTCGCAAAGAGTTCGGCGAGCCCATCACCGCTGCAAACCGCGACGACGGCGCAGGTCACAGGCGGCAGCCCACCACCGGCACGCACTTGCACATGCCCGGCCCGCATGGTCGCCTCGCGCTTGGCGTGCTCCTCCGCGACTTCCTCGAACAGGTCGGTGACCCGAATCTGCTTGGGACGGCCGTCGAGCGCGACGGCGGCTTCGATCGCTGCGCCGATGTCGTTGGTGTGCACGTGGCAGTTCCAGATGCCGTCGCCACCGACCACGACGATCGAGTCGCCGATCTCACCCCAACCCTGTTTGAACTCGTCGATCCGCTCGTCGAGCAGATCCATGAAGTACATCACCTCGTAACGCTGCTCGCTGACATCGAGTTCGCCCTCGACACCGGACGCGCGCCGGGCCACATCGACGAAGTGCGAATTGTTCAACTCATCGACGTGCTCGGGTTCCGGCAGCGGCTCACCGGCGACGACGTGGAGCGCAGAATCGAGGAAGAGCAGGAAGCCGGCGCCACCGGCGTCGACGACGCCGGCATCTTTCAGGACGGGAAGCAGCTCCGGAGTGTTGGCGAGCGATACCTTCCCAGCGTCGCGTGCGGCACGGAGCGTCTCGACGAGCGTGGCATCGTCGTCAGCGGCCAGCCGCGCAGCTTCTGCACTCTGACGCACGACGGTGAGGATCGTTCCCTCGATCGGCTTGAGCACGGCCTGGTACGCACCCGCTGCGGCAGCGGTCAACGCGTCGGCGACCCGGGCGGCACCGACCTGGACTTCACTCGACTTCATGGTGGCAGCCCAACCCCGAAGGATCTGAGAGAGGATGACACCGCTGTTCCCGCGAGCGCCCATGAGCGACCCATGGCTGATGGCGTCACACGTCGGCCCGAGCTCCTCGGAGGCCTCGTCCATCTCGTCGACGACTGCGTCGAGTGTTCGGGCCATGTTCGTGCCGGTGTCGCCATCGGGCACCGGGTACACGTTCAACCGGTTCAGGTGGCCGGCATGGGCCCGCACCGCATCGCGGAAGGTCGTGACGTGTTCACGGAGGGCACGGACATCGAGCCGTTCGAGGGTTGGCACGGCGTTATCGTAACGCTGGCCGTCAGTTATGGCCTGATCCGCAGTCACGCTTTGCCGAACCTCCGATAAGGTTTCATGGCTGTTTCGGTCGTTGTCGGCACGGAACACCTCACTCGTGAAGAACATCGTCCAAGGGAATCGTTGAATCGTTATGGCATCGAAGTGTGAAGTCTGTGGCAAAGGTCCTTCGTGGGGCATGTCGGTGTCGCACTCCCACCGTCGCACCAAGCGTCGCTGGAACCCGAATATTCAGCGTGTTCGAGCGGTCGTCAACGGCGCTCCGAAGCGGGTCCATGTCTGCACGAGCTGCATCAAGTCGGGCAAGATCGTCAAGGCCGGCTGACCCCTCCGTTCACCGGATGGGTTGACTAGAGTCCCGGTCATGCAAGGCGTCATCAAGGCTTACGATCCGGGTACCGGCGACGGTGTCGTCATGTGCGATACCGATCTGGCCGATTACGATCTCTCTGCCGACGCATTGACCGGCTCGATCTTCCGTATGGTCCGCCAGGGCCAGCGTGTCGTGTTCGACCTCGATGATGCCGGACGGGCGACACATCTTCGCCTCGGTTCCGAGGTCGACATGGGTACCCCCGGCTACTGAGCTCTTCCGCCCGAACGGGCCTGCCAACACCGGTACTCGATCGGTTCTGCTGATCAGTGCTCCGGTGCCGTCATCTGAAAACCAGATGACGGCGATCGTCACAAGTTCATCGGATCGGGCGAGTCGATTTCGTCTCGTGGCCGCTCGTTCGGTCAAACTGGATGTCAAGCCTCAACGAGGAGCGTGTCATGAGCGGTACATCGGAGAACGAACCCCTGAAACAGTGGGTCAAGGAGTGGGCCGAGATCCTGCAACCCGCCGACATCTACTGGTGTGACGGTACCGCCGACGAATACGAGCGTCTGTGTCAAGCACTCGTCGATTCAGGGACCTTCACCAAGCTCGACGAGGCCAAGCGGCCCAACAGCTACTGGGCACATTCCGACCCGGGCGACGTCGCCCGTGTCGAGAATCGCACGTTCATCTGCTCGGCCGAACAGGTCGACGCCGGCCCGAACAACAACTGGCGCGAGCCCGCAGAGATGCGATCCGAGCTGCGGCAGCTGTACTCCGGTGCCATGAAGGGTCGCACGATGTACGTCGTGCCGTTCTCCATGGGGCCGCTCGGTTCCCCCATCGCACACATCGGCGTCCAGCTCACCGACTCGGCCTACGTCGCCGTGTCGATGCGCATCATGACCCGCATGGGCCAGAAGGCACTCGACGTCCTCGGTGACGCCCAGTGGGTGCCGTGCGTGCACTCTGTGGGAGCGCCGCTCGCCGACGGCGAATCCGATGTGCCCTGGCCATGCAACCCCGACAACAAGTACATCGTGCACTTCCCCGACTCTCGAGAGATCTGGTCGTACGGATCGGGATACGGCGGCAACGCACTCCTCGGCAAGAAGTGTTTCGCGCTTCGCATCGCGTCGGTCATGGCCCGCGACGACGGATGGCTCGCGGAGCACATGCTCATTCTGAAGTTGACGAACCCCGCGGGCTCATCGAAGTACATCGCTGCTGCGTTCCCGTCGGCATGCGGCAAGACGAACCTCGCGATGCTCGTGCCGACGATTCCGGGGTGGACGGCCGAGACCGTCGGCGACGACATCTGCTGGATGAAGTTCGGCGACGACGGCCGTCTGTACGCCATCAATCCGGAAGCAGGATTCTTCGGCGTCGCACCGGGCACCGGATTCGACACCAACGCCAACGCGATGGAAACGCTCTGGGGCAACTCGATCTACACCAACACCGCTCTCACCGACGACGGTGACGTGTGGTGGGAGGGCATGTCCGACACACCACCCGCTCGCGCCACCGACTGGCGCGGCAACATGTGGACGCCCGAGGTCGAGACACCCGCAGCGCACCCGAATGCCCGCTTCACTGCCCCCGCGTCGCAGTGCCCCTCGATCGCAGCCGAGTGGGAGGACCCCGCCGGCGTGCCGATCTCTGCGATCTTGTTCGGCGGCCGCCGTCGCACCACCGTGCCACTCGTGACCGAGGCATTCGACTGGGACCACGGTGTGTTCCTCGGATCGATCATGGCATCGGAGACCACCGCTGCCCAGCAGGGCGCCGTTGGCAAGCTCCGCTTCGACCCGATGGCGATGTTGCCTTTCTGCGGATACAACTATGCCGACTACTTCGCTCACTGGCTGAAGATCGGCGAGTCGACCGACCGCGACAATCTGCCCAAGATCTTCTTCGTCAACTGGTTCCGTCGCGGCGACGACGGGCGATTCCTCTGGCCAGGATTCGGCGAGAACAGCCGAGTGCTCAAGTGGGTCTTCGAGCGGGTCGACGGCACCGCCGACGCCATCGAGACACCGATCGGTCACATCCCGACCATGGAGTCGCTCGACACCGACGGTCTCGACATCGACCAGTCAGACCTCGACGAGATCCTCCGGGTCGACGCCGAAGGATGGTCGCAGGCGATCCCGCAGATCCGCGACCACTACAGCAAGTTCGGCGATCAGTTGCCGTCACGATTGACCGAGGCGGTCGATCGGCTCGAGTCGGCCCTCGCCTGAACGAGGATTCCCGGCGCTCGTCGGGCGCGGCCGGTTACCGCGCGGGGTCGGACCCCGAGATGGCAACGTAGGCGGATCCGACGGTCGGCATCATCGGTGACGGTTCTGGCGCACCAGAATCGCGATGAGTACCACGATCCCGATGAGCGTCATCACGAGCGAGGCGGCCAGACCGTCGACGCGTTCCTGAATCACCCGCCACATCCAGACGAGCAGTGCAATCGCACCGATGACGACGATCGTGATGCGCTTCATCGCAACGCCCAGGGCGATCACCGCGACCGAAACGACCACGCCGAGGATCGAGTTCACATCGGTCGTGAACTGGCCGACATTGACGACGCCCAGGAACGCAATGCCCGCGCCCGCCGCCATGACCTCGGTTTCCGGACGCAGATGTCCTCCCGCGCCGAGCACCATCGCAGCCAGGCCGATCACCACCGTGGTCGGCGCGCTGAGCTTCGGCGAGACCTCGAGAACCGTGAGGAGTCCGTGGGTGAACACAACCGCACCGACGGCGAACGACAACATCTGCAACGGTCGTGCACGGTTCTGCCACAGCGCTCCCCCGGTGCCCGCGACCGCTGCACCGACGACCATGGCCGTCGCCGCATCGCTCAACCGGTCTGCCTGATCGACGATGACCGCTGCGACCAACGCCGCAGCAGCGGTTGCCAGGAGCCAGAAGAATCCTGCCAATCGTTTCTGGGGCGCACCGACGGAACGGTGCAGCGAGAACCCGCCGAGCAGCCCAACCGCCATGATCAGAATCGCGAGGAGCAGCCTCCCTCCGAAACGCAGTGCGTCCCACGAACCGTCGAGCGCGACCGCCATGCCGATGATCACCAACGATGCGCCGACATAGACCGCGACTTCGGTGCCCGTCGAGATCTCGATCGGCTCCGTCGTGTCGGCGTCTTCCTCCGGCTCGCCATCCGACCGACTGTCGTGCTCGTGTTCGATGATCTTGGCTGCGGCGTCGGGGGCCAGCAGCCCCATGTCGACCCAATGCGCGATCCGCGCCGCCAGCCATTCCACATCTGGTTCGACCGACCCGCCCATAGCGCCTCAGGTTAGATCGCGGCCGCCCCGAGTCAGAGTGCGAGGTTCCGGAGACCGAGTCCCATGATGAACCACGAGCCCAGGCCGTACAGCACCAACTCCTTGCCCCTCATGAACGGACTCGTCCGGTAGCTGTACAGGATGCCGACGGCGATGATCGCCGAGAATCCGTACAACGCGTGCATGTCGTTGATCTCGAATTCGAATCGAGTCGCCAGCACGACCCCGATGATTGCCTGCACGAACGCCATGAGTTGGCCGAGAATCAGGACACTCCACATCGGGCGGCCCCGCAGCGCGTCGAAGCGGTGGGCTGCCAGACACCATCCCCCGGCGACGGCATTGACGATGATCAGGATCCACCCGGTCAGCTCGTGAAGCTCGAGTGCGTCGGCTGCGTCCACCGGCGAATCAGCTTGCGCAGCCCGGACCGCCGAACATCACGGTGACCACATCGGTGTCCAACGTCCCGGTCACCAGACCCCGGAAGTTGTCACTCACGTAGAAGTTCGGGGGATTGAAGAAGCTGCCTTCCTCGCCCTCGTTGACGGAGACATCGGGGAACGCAGCCCGCAGGTCGACCACGGTCGACCCGAGTGAGATCGAGTTCTCTGCCCGAAGTCCGGCCGGTTCGTCGCCGATCACGCCGAGGTTGCCGTACTCCCAGCCGATGAAGTGGCGTCGGCCTCTGGAGATCGACGACGCGTCGGCGAACAACAGCGACAACACACCCCAGTCGACGCGGCGGGCCTCATCGCCGTCGCACGACGCGAACGTGAACGGATCGACCCAGTTGGTGTCTGCAGTCGGTGAGCCCAGGATGGATCGGACGTAGTTGATGACCCCTTCGGGCTCGGCGCCGAGGTTCGCTGTGCCGATGCCGTCGGGGCGCAGGTCGAGTGACGAAACCGACGGCGGCAAGGTCGTGGTGGTCGTGGTGGTGGTCGACGATGTGGTGGTCGTGGTCGTGGTGGTCGTCGAGGTCGTCGTGGTGGTCGATGTCGTCGTCGGCGGAACGGTGGTGGTCGTGGTGGTGGTCCCGCCCTCGGTCGTGGCGGTGCTCGTGTCGGATGAGATCTCCGTTGAACGCGAACAGGCCGCGAGCGTGAGCACCGCGACCAGGACGAGACCGGCCCCCGATGTGAATCTGGACCCACCTGAAAGCATGGGCCTCATTCTGGCCCGAGCATCGGACGATTCAACGGATGTCGAACTCGTTGCGGTCCCGGTGTGTCACGACTCGAAGAGCCAGCCGCGACGCATCCCCGGTTCGACACCATGCTCGATGAACCATTCGTGGCCGAAAGCCGCCGCGAACGCTTGCTCCGGCATCTGGAGGAAGAAGCTGGAGTCGGAGACCTGACTGGCGTGGCAGCCGATCGCCGTACGCTTGAGATTCGCATAGTCGGTCACGTCGACCTCGAGCGTGAGTTCGGACTCGGGCATCCCGAAAGGATTGCCATCGTCCATGCCGCCCTCTGGATCGAACCCCTCGGCACCGTCGTCGTCCGGCCCGAAGCTCTCACCGGCCTCCGCTGCGGCCACCATCATCTTGACCATCGCGTCGCGGTTCACCGTGGCTTCCATCACACGCAATCCGGGCAGGTCAGCCTCGAGCAGTCCGGCCGCCCGCACGCCGACGCGGTGTACCTGGACGTGGTCGGGATGTCCGTAATTGCCGTGCCAGTCGTAGATGGTCACCACGTCGGCATGTTCCTCTCGCAGCACATCGGCCAGACGACCGGCAGCTTCGTCGAGGGGCGCCTGGAGGAACGCGTTCGCATCTGCGTTCTGTTCCCACCCCGTCATACCGGAATCGGCGTAGCCGAGGTAGACGACCCGGTCGATACCGAGCGCCTCCGCGGACGCTGCCGTTTCGGCTCGCCGGCGATCGACCAGCGTCTCTCCGTCGGCGAGGTCGTCGGGAACCTCGCCGTGATCACCGTTCGTCGCAACGACGAGCACGACGCGGTGACCTTCGGCGTGAGCACGAGCCATCGAGCCGCCGGTCGCAATCGCCTCGTCGTCCGGATGGGCGTGGAAACACACCAAGGTGCTCATCGGCGAGAACTCTCCTACGTCGTGGGCTTCGCTCGACGACGATTCGGCGAGCGGTTCGACATCATGCCTGGCGAACCGCGCCACCTGCAACGAGCTCGTCCACCTCGTCGGCTGTGAAACCCGACTCGACGAGCACCTCGCGCGTGTGCTGACCGGCGTGCGCCGGTTCACGCTCGAGCGTTCCCGGTGTGCGGCTGAACCGCGGAGCGGGTGACGGCTGAGAAACTCCCGCGACCTCGGTGAACGTGCCGCGTTCCACGTTGTGCGGGTGGCCGGCGGCTTCACCCATGGTCAACACGGGGGCGAAACACACGTCGCTGTGCTCCATGATCTCGCACCACTCGGCACGAGTCTTGGCTGCGAACACGCCGCGCAGACGTTCCTTCAACGCCGGCCACCTGTCGGTGTCCATCTGGGCTGCGAACGCCTCGTCGCCCTCGAGACCGGTGAGCCGCAGCAGCTCGGCATAGAACTGCGGCTCGATCGCGCCGATCGACACGAACTCACCATCGGCACATTCGAACACGTCGTAGAAATGCGCGCCCGTGTCGAGCATGAAACCACCGCGGCGGTTCTCGTCGAACATGCCCATCGCCCGGAACGACCAGAACATCGTCATCAGCGTTGCCGTGCCATCGACCATCGCAGCGTCGACCACCTGTCCGGCACCGCTCCGTCGCGCCTCGAGGATGCCACACACCACACCGAACGCGAGGAACATGCCACCCCCACCGAAGTCGCCGACGAGGTTCAACGGTGGTACGGGAGCCTCGCCCACCCGGCCGATGTGCGCGAGCGCTCCGCCGAGCGAGATGTAGTTGATGTCGTGACCGGCCGCGTGCGCATACGGCCCCGTCTGTCCCCAGCCGGTCATCCGTCCGAACACCAATTCGGGATTACGTTCGAGACACACGTCGGGTCCGACTCCGAGCCGCTCCATCACTCCAGGCCGGAACCCTTCGATGAGTGCGTCCGCGTCATCGACCAGTCGGAGCAGCGTCGCCACACCGTCGGGATGTTTCAGATCGAGCGCCACATTACGCCGGTTGCGAAGCAACAGGTCGCCACTCGGACGGTCGGGCAACGGCGTGCGGACCGCACCGGGGCGGTCGACGCGAATGACCTCGGCACCCATGTCGGCGAGCATCATCGCGGCGAAGGGACCGGGTCCGATGCCAGCGATCTCGATGATCCGGAGACCGGTCAGTGGTCCTGCCACCGGTCAGGCACCCAGAACAGAGCTGACGCTCGACTGGTGGGCCGCAATCGCTCCGGTCAACAGCGGCCACAGTTGCACGGGCAGGTCGTGGCCCATGTCGGCCACCTTGAGGAGGTGGGCGCCGGGCACGAGTTCGGCGGTGCGTTCTCCACCACTCGGGCTGATCAGCGTGTCGTCGAGTCCGTGGATCACGAGCATCGGCGTGGTGACGTCCTGCAATGCCACGGACCGATCGCCCGATGCAGCGATGGCGCCGAGTTGCCGAGGTGCACCCTCGGGGTAGAACGACCGGTCGTACGACGCTGCCGCATATTCCTTCGTGCGCTCGACGTCGAAGTATTTCTTCGACGACCAGACGGCGAAATTCTGCGAACGTTCGATGTACTCGGTCCGGTCGGCAGACGGTGGTGTGAGCAAGGTGGTCACCGCCTCGGGTGTCGGCGCGCCGTACGCCTGGTCGCCGACCGTGCTCATCAGCGACGCTGCGCTCAGCAGACGATCCGGGTGTTCGATCGCCAGCGTCTGCACGATCATGCCGCCCATGGACGCACCGACGATGTGCGCTCGCTCGACGTCGAGGTGGTCGAGCAGGCCGATTGCATCGGAGGCCATGTCGGAGAGTGTGTACGGCACCTCTGGCAGGGGCCCGCCCGACAACATTGCGCCCATCACCGCCATGATGTCGACCTGAGCATCGTGGAGCTTGGTCGACAGACCGCAGTCGCGGTTGTCGAACCGCACCACATGGCGTCCGTGACCAGCGATCATCTCGCAGAAGCTCGTGTCCCACGCCGTCATCTGGGCGGAGAAGCCCATGATCATCAGCACGGTCGGATCGGTCGGCGACCCGAAGGTGTCGTACTCGATCTCGATGTCGGACGGAAGCGTTGCGCGAGCCATCCGCCGAGTGTGCCACGAAGTCCCGCCGGTCGACGGGTCAGGGTACGACAGCGGCCAGGCTGCCGATCTGGGTGGGCGGAACCGGCGGGAGACGCTCTCGGCGGGGCGTCGGCTCACTCTGGATTGGGCGCGCTCGACGTCAGCTGTTGAGCAGTTTGCGCTTCTGCCCGTCGAACTCCTCCTGCGTGAGCGTGCCGCGTTGGAGCAGACCTTCGAGCTTTTCGAGTTGACTCGCGACGTCGACGGGTACGGGCGCTGCTGCGGGGTCACGGTTGGCGAACCGCCGCGTCTCGTTCACCTCCATCTGCGCATGAATCAGGTTCTGGACGCGCCCGGGTCGGCGGATGTCGGTGAATCGCTGCTGACCCGCCTCGCCGCCGGATTCGATCAAGAGATCGCCGGCACCGACGATGCGCTCGAACACCGTCTGGTTCAGCGACACGTTGTTGACGCGCTCGAGCGGGATCTCGATGCCGCGTTTGCCGATGACGCCGCTGCGGTAGATGATGCGATCGCTGGTGATCACGAAGTTCGTCGTCGACCACCGCAGGTAGCGAATGACGAGCCACACCGCTGACACCAGGATCATGACCAGGGCGATCGTCTGGATCGCCGACGTGGCATTTCCGTCGCTCCTGGTCAGCGACACGATTCCGATGATGATCGAGGCGATCAGGGTGACGGCAGGGCCGGCGAAGAACCACCAATGCGGGTGCAGGTCGAGCGCAACGGTTTCGTAGTCGTTGAGCAACTTCTTCGGGTACGGCATAGAGGGTGACAGTACCCGAGGACGGTCACCGTCGGCACGCCCTAACGTACGGGTGTGGACGCCGACGACCTGATCGCTGATCTCGACGCCGAGCAGCGCGCAGCGGTGACGACGACGTCGTCGCTCGTCGCGGTGGTGGCGGGAGCTGGCTCGGGCAAGACGCGGGTGTTGACGCGCCGGGTTGCGTACCGAATCGCCGTCGGCGATGCCGACGCGCGACACACGCTCGTGCTCACCTTCACTCGTGAAGCCGCAGGCGAACTCTGGCGTCGACTTCCCCGACTGGGGCTCACGGAACGAGTCACGTCGGGCACGTTCCACTCGGTCATGCTTGGTCTGTACCGCCAGTACTTGACCGAGCGAGGGCGACGAGTACCGACGGTGAACAACGATCGTCGGCGCCTCCTCGCCGAGACACAGAGCGGCAATCTCGACGAGCTGATCGGCGAGGTCAACTGGGCGTGTGCTCGCGGGTTGGGACCCGATCAGTACGCCGCAGCCGTGCGTTCTGCGGGTCGGCGGAGCTCCGTACCGACCACGCGAGTCGCGGAGGCGCTGGCCGACTACGCACTCACCAAGAAGCGCCGTGGCGTGATCGACTTCGACGACGTGCTCGACATGGTGGGCCAGACGCTGGCACGCGATTCGGAGTACGCGGAGGCCATGCGCTGGAGGTTCCGGCACCTACTGGTCGACGAGGCGCAGGACCTCAACCCGCTCCAGCATCGCCTCATCGATCTCCTGCGTGCGGGGCGCGACGACCTGTTCCTCGTGGGTGACCCGTCGCAAGCGGTCTACGGATTCAACGGAGCGGACGCTGCCATGCTGCGAGAGGTCGAGACACACTTCTCCGGCATCGAGGTGATCCGACTTCCCACCAACCACAGGTGCAGTCCGCAAATCGTCGAGGTCGGGCTACACGTGCTGAAACACGACGAGCCGGCATCGTTGATCTCGGGCCGGCCCGACGGCGTCACCGTGATGCTGTCGAGCTGCACCGACGAGGACGACGAGGCCGCACACATCGCGATCAGTGCGAAACGTCTCGATCCCACGCTCGTGCGAACGAGCAGCGTCGCCGTACTGGCTCGAACGCGCCGACAGCTCGATGCAGTGGCGAGGGCGCTCTCAGAGCACCATGTGCCCGTCCGCCAGACCGTCACCGGCGCCACGTCGCCACTGCACCCACCGTTGTCGGCCGCCGGGCGGCTCGACTCCGCAGGACGTCTCCGTGCGTGGGCGCACGACATCCTCGACGACCCCGAGCAGTCTGCGCTGGGGCACGACCACCCCGACAACCTGGTCGCTCACGCCGTGCTCGAGTTCCTTCGCGAGAATCCGATCGGCGATGGCGCCGATTTCCGTTCGTGGGTCTCGACCGCCAGGCCGTTCGACGACCACGAACGCCCGGGCGTCGAGTTGCTCACGTTCCACGCCGCCAAGGGTCGCGAGTGGAACACCGTGTTCGTGTCGGGCGTGGAGACCAGCCTGGTCCCCCACCGTTCGGCGAGCACGAGCTCGAACAGGGCGGAAGAGGCGAGACTGCTCTATGTCGCGTTGACCCGGGCGACCGATCGGCTCGTCGTCACCTGGGCGCGACGGCGCGGCGGTTACGGGCGAAAGCTCAGCCCCTTCCTCGATGGCTTCACCAGCACCACGCCGCCGCTCGTACGAGTGCCGGAAGAGATGGCGCCCATGCCTGACCCCCGTCGCCTCCGTCGCGACGCGATCCACGACCTCCACGACTGGCGAGAACGCGCAGCCCGCAAAGCCGGCATCCTGCCCGAAGCGCTGTGCACCGATGCGGCATTGCGGCGCATCGTCGACTCGCCGCCGCGTTCGCCGGCCGAACTGGCTGAGCTCACGGGGATCGGCGAGCTCACAGCAGAGCGACTCTTCGCCGGCGTCCGCGACGCCCTCGACGACGTCGGCGCCCCCGATCAGTCGCGAATGTCGAGCACGACGGGAGCGTGATCGCTGGGCAGTTTGCCCTTGCGCGCGTTGCGATCGACCACACACCACTCGGCACGTTCTGCGACGGACCTCGACGTCAGGAGCAGATCGATCCGCATACCGCGGCCCTGGTGGAAGTCACCGGCCCGATAGTCCCACCACGAGAACATCCGGTCATCGTGATGGATCTCGCGGAACACGTCGACGAGCCCCCAGTCGCAAAGTTCGGCGAGCCTGGCACGTTCGGGTTCGCTCACATGGGTCGCACCGACCAGCTTCGCCGGATCGTGGACGTCACGGTCGTCAGGAGCGATGTTGAAATCGCCGGCCACGACCACAGCGTCGGTGGGCCGGGTGTCGACATCGAGATGCCGACGGAGGCGGTCCAGCCAACTCAGCTTGTACTGGTAATGATCGTCGTCGAGCGACCGGCCGTTGGGCACGTAGACGCTGGTGACGCGAACACCTCCGCACGTCGCCGTGACCAGGCGCGCATCGGGGTCGGGCTCGATATCGCCGGTGAAATTGTTCACGACGTCGTCGATGCCGACACGCGACAAGATGGCGACGCCGTTCCACTGGCCCTGCCCGAAGTGCGCCGACTCGTAACCCATCGAGCTGAACGTGAGTGCCGGAAAGGCGTCGTCGGCGAGTTTGGTCTCCTGGAGACACACGACGTCGGGCTGCACTTCGGCGATCCATTCCTCGACGCGCTCGAGGCGCGCTCGAAGTGAGTTGACGTTCCAGGTGACCAGTCTCATCAGTTCGCTGATTCCTTCACGGCCGACGCACGCGTCGCTGACGCCTTGTTGGCGCCCGCGTTCTTGGTGCCCGTCTTCTTGGCCGGGGACCGCCGCGCAGGCGCCTTCTTGGCAGCGGTCTTCTTGGCCGGCGCCTTCTTGGTCTGAGTGGTTGCCGCCGTCTTTTTCCCGGCCGGCGGCTGCTTGACCGGAGCCTTCTTCGTCGCAGTCTTCGCCGGCGGGGCTTTCGTCGCGGGCGTCTTCTTGGCAGCAGCCTTTTTCGCCGATGTCTTTCGTGCCACAGCCTTCTTCGCCGGCGGCCCGTCGCCTGCGCTGGTGGCGGCAGGTGTCGCCTGGGTGCCGGCC
>JBBKWQ010000087.1:0-2953 GCA_037969115.1 Ilumatobacteraceae bacterium | reverse complement strand
ATCGAGCCGCACGGTAAGTGACGAACCCCCAAGTTCGTCTCAACCCACCATGCCCGCCGGGTTTCGCTGGGTCAAGGAAACGTGACCGATCCCACGGACGTGATCTACAACAGGCTCATTGAGGCCGCGCTCATAGTCCTCGACGGCGCAACTGGCGACGGCGACACCGACCAAGCTGATGGTTCCGAAGCTGGCGAGCCACGCGACGAGTCGCCGGTAGCCGCCGGTGGTGGTGTCGAACGTTTCGACACCGAGCACACCGCCGTTGGAATCGACGACGGCGGCAACGTGGAAGTCGAGGTGGGTGTCGATCCCGCCCGTGACGGTCAACAAATGGTTCTCTACGATGGTCATTGCCATCCCTTTCAGTAGCTGTGAAATGGGCTGGCACGCACCTGCCGGGACGGCGGCATCACTGCGAGAACTGTTGGCGCAGTCCTCGAGTCACAGTCGTCGCCCGACCGGTGGGTGCCGTTCCCGAACACGGCCGACCAGTCATTCTGAAGACAGCCAAGCGTCAGCCGGTTCGCGAGTCAGACCAGGTCGGGAACGACGCCGAACCTACGCAAACAACCCGACGGTGATCGAGCCCCACGCACATCCGGTGCACCCACCAACGATCCTCCCTGCCGGAACTGTGCGGGTTCCACCTCCGCCGGCGAGGGTCGCTATGGGCGCCCTTGGTTCCTGCGAAAGTCCTCCGTGGCAGGAGTAGCGCTTGTGGGACACTGGCGAGCATCCCTACGCGACCGCCTCGACTGAAGCCCGGCGACAACGTCGTCGTGGTGTCGACATCGTGGGGAGGCCCGCACGCGTTTCCTGCGGTCCACGAGGCGGGCATCGCTGCATTGGAGCGGCTGGGGCTCGTCGTTCGAGAATACCCATGCACTCGCCGGCCGGCTGTCGAGCTCCGTGCGGACCCGCGGGCAAGGGCGGCTGACCTCAACGCCGCATTCGAGGACCCCTCGATCGCCGGGATCTTTGCGTCGATCGGTGGCGACGACTCGGCGAGAATCCTGCCCTACCTCGACACGGAGTTGATACGCAACAACCCGAAGTTGTTCATGGGGTACTCGGACACCACCACCCAGCTGCTGTTTGCCCATCAACTCGGTCTGGTGACCTTCAACGGACCCGCGGTCATGGCCGGCTTCGCGCAGTCCGCCTGGTTTCCCACGTTCGAACAGCACGTCCGTGCGATTCTGTTCGAGCCGACACCGACGTACGACTACGTTCCGTACCCGCACTGGGTCGACGGCTACGCCGACTGGGACCTGACCGAGGATCCCACCGCGGTCGGTGAGCTGCGATCCGATGGCGGCTGGCGCTTCTTGAACGGTCATGACCCGGTTCGCGGGCCGCTCGTTGGCGGATGCATCGAGGTCCTCGAGTTTCTCAAGGGCTCCCGATTCTGGCCACCCGAGGAATGGTGGGCGGGCCGGATCCTGTTCCTTGAGACGTCCGAGGACGAACCGCCGGTCGAGCAGGTCCGCTCCTGGCTGTTCAACTACGGCGTCCAAGGTGTCTTCGACCGAATCAGCGGAATCATCGTGGGCCGCGCCCGCGGCTACACGGATGACCAGAAGCGTGCCCTCGACGACGCCGTCCACTCGGTCGTCATCGAGGAGTTCGGCGCAGCGAGTGTGGCGATCGCGACCAACATGGACTTCGGGCACACCGACCCACAGTGGATCCTCCCGCTCGGCGTGACCGCAGAACTCCACCCCAACGCACAACGGTTCCGACTGCTCGAGCCTGCGGTCGACTGAGCCCCCATCGTTCAACCTGCTCGCTCGGACCGGGCCCGACTGGCAGCGGGCCACGCATATCGCGTGTGGCTGAACTCCGCCGAGCAAAGCAGATCGGCACTGCACGCTCGACGCCGACGCTATTCGCCCTTCCGCCACCTGAGGGATGCCTACTGAACTCCGGCCGACGAACATCAGCGTCTGTCGACGCGAAGACACAGGCGCTCCGGCCGCGCGTCGTGCGGACGCGAAGCGGCGACCTAAGCGATCCCTCAGCGAACCCAAAGCGGCCATCTCGATGATGTGGCTATGCAAACAACACTTCACACCACCGCCATTCCCGTCGTCGAGAACGGTCACAAGCGCCGCACGGTGTTTCTGGCCGCACTTGCGGCCCTCTCGGTCACGCTCGCGATCGCCATCACGGCGGCGACCGTAACCGACGGGTCGAGTCGTCCGGCCGTTCACGTCGGCGCGGCAACGCCATGGGTAACCCCGCAGCACGGACCTGGCTCCAACTCATTGTCGCCGACCGACGCAACACCGACAACAACGCCCTGGGCAATCCCACAACACGGACCTGGCTCCAACTCACTGTCGCCGACCGACGCAACGTCGACAGCAACGCCCTGGGCAACCCCACAACACGGACCTGGCTCCAACTCACTGTCGCCGACCTCTCCTCTTGGGTGACGTGGCGATGGCCGTGACGGGTCTTGCCGGGGCCGACCCCGTTTACGGAGTAGGTTCCAAGGGGAGCCTCGTTTCGCTCATGAGACCGCAATTGCACTTCTGCATACTGGGGCCGATCAGGGTGGTCGGTATCGATGGTGATGCCATCGAGGTGACCTCGCGCACTCAGCGTGCCATCTTGGCGTTGCTGTTGATCCACCGCAACGAAGTGTTGTCGGCCGACCGGATGATCGAGGAGATCTGGGGCGACGACGGATCACGTCCGCGGCCGAAGTCACTGCAGTTCCACATTTCGAAACTGCGTGACACACTCGACCCGACCCGGACGCCGGGTGACGGCGGAGTCATCAGGACCCACCCGGCGGGATACGTGCTCGATGTGGCCGACGAACAGGTCGATGTTGCCAACTTCGAACGGCTCGTCAACGATGCCGGACGGTCGGACACCGTCGACCTGAGCGGGCAGAGGGCAACACTCGATGACGGCTTGTCTCTCTGGCGAGGTCGCGTGC
>JBBKWQ010000086.1:0-3117 GCA_037969115.1 Ilumatobacteraceae bacterium | reverse complement strand
CATTTTGGGAGGCTCTCCTTGGCGAAGAACGCGGCCGCCCGCCGCAGGATCAGGTTCTCCTCCTCGAGGATCCGATTCCGCTTCTTGACCTCGCGCAACTCGGCCGACTCGGCCTTCGTCAGACCCGGCCGGTCGCCGCGTTCGATCTCATCGAGTGACAGCCAGCGGTGCAGACACGACTCGGAGATCCCAAAGTCGCGGGCAACGTGACGCAACGGCTGGTCACCTTTGCGAGCGACCCGGACGACCTCGTCACGGAACTCTTGTGGGTGGGCTTTCGGCATGGCAAACATCCTTTCGAGCGAGGACGAATCCTCGCAAGTGAGATGTCAACCAGACCGGGGGCAGACCCTTTCCTTTCAGGTTTGCCCGTCGACGTTGAGAGCCGAGGGGACATGTTGGGTGGTGCCGAGGCCACGTTGTGAAGTCACGCCTCGCCGTCGTAGTGCTCGGCCGCTTCTTCTTCGACCTCGGCGGTGAGAATGTGGTCACCTGCCTTGGGGGCGGACTTGATCCATCGTTTGTCGAACGGGACGACGATGTTGCCGTCGTCGTCTTCGTACGACCTCTCGATCGGCACGTAGCGCTCCGCTTGCAAGATGCCTGGCTTCACGACGAGCCATCTGGGTTCGTTGGCGTCATCGTCGTAGAGCACGTCGGTGACCGTCCCGATCGTGTCCAGATTCTGGTTGATCACCTCGTGATGGATGTAGTTCGTGTGTTCGTCTGCCATAACGTTGTCCCTTCTCTTCGTAATGTGTTCGTAACATTGCTGTACCCGTCCGGGTGAACCACCAAACCCTCGAAGACGTCCGAGCAACGGACCATCTCGCGCTCGGGCATGTCGCGCGCTCAGGTTCGACAGGCGGGTCCGTTCGCTGGGTCTGGTCATCGACACTGGCGAGGTCGATCGTGTGGCTCGTTTGCGGTCGTCTGCGCCTGGGTTACATTGGGTGGTGAGCGGGCGGTTCACCCATCCTGAGGAGGATGCGTCATGACGAACGTATGGAACTACCGAGACAGCGTGATCCGCGACAAGTCGAGCATTCTCGGCTACGACGTCGAAGCATCCGACGGAAGTATCGGTGAGATCACCGACGACGCCGTCGACGTTGACGCGAGCCACATCGTGGTCGACACCGGTTTCTGGATCTTCGACAAGAAGCGGATCTTGCCGGCCCGCACGATCACCGCCATCGATCACAATCGCCAGGTCGTCGAGATCGCGTTGAGCAAGGACGAAGTCAAGGAAGCGCCCGACTACGTGCCCCAGAGCGGGCTCGACACCGACCACGACTACCGGACTGCGGTCGAGCAATACTTTATGCCATGGAAATGGATGTGACCAGCGACCCCGACCGTGGCGACACGACTGTGGTCGACGTCATTCAGCAGCTCCAAGTCGAAGGATACGAGGCTTAGTCGATCGCGATCGGCGCTGGAGAGCTGCCTTGCACCGCATGTGACGAGTCGGAATCCGCAACGCAGTTCGAGGGAGCTGAACTCGCTCTGTGGTGAGTATCCTGGGGCGACGAGGAGGGCGCACAGGCGGATCGCGGCGGACATGTCCCAGAGGTGCGGGTTCGACGAGAACGTCGAATTCGGCCGGGTCGCTTCAGGTCGCGTCGCGAGTCCAAGGGAGCGGATCTCGCACGACTGATGGTGGACCGGCGCCAACCCGGACCAAAATGGTTTCGACGTCATCCTCGCCGACCTTGCTGACGAGCCCTGGGAGGAATTGATGGAGATCGAGACGACGTCATCCGCTCCAGATTCCACGGCGATAGCCGTGTTTGCCCCGGCGATGTTGCTCTCGATCGAGCTTCATCGCAACGGTGACGGCGTGGACGAGGTTCATCTGCATGCGGGCGGGCAGGGCTATTGGATCTCGCGGATGATCCAGGCGCTCGGTTCGCGACCGATCCCGTGCGCTGCGGTTGGTGGGGAGGCCGGTGTGGCGTTGCGGTCGATCGTCGACGCCGACGGCCTCGATGCGCGCCTCACGCACATGGCCCATGCGAACTCCGTCGTCATGGACGATCGTCGCGACGGCGAACGAGTCTTGCTTGCCGAGACCCCGATCCCGAGTCTGGGTCGACACGAGGTCGACGAGTTGTACAGTGCGATCGTCGGCGCGGCGATGCTCGCCGGGGTCTGTGTGCTCGCCGGCACCCAGCTCGCCCCGATGTTCGATCCCGACACGTTCCGTCGCCTCGTCGCCGACCTGCGACACAACGATGTCACCGTCATCGTCGACCTGTGCGGCCAACCACTTCGATCCGCTCTCGACAGCGGCGTCGACATCGTCAAGCTGAGCCACGAAGAGCTCATCGCCGACGGGTGGGCGAAGCGCAGCTCGGTTGCTGCAATCGCCGATGGAATCGGCCGGTTGCACGAGGCTGGTGCTCGTTCTGTGGTCGTTTCGCGACAGGCCCGCACCATTGTCGCGGGCCACGAAGGACGCATCCTCCAGGTTCGTTCGCCGGCGCTCGAGGTGCTCGACGGGCGCGGTGGTGGCGACTCGATGACTGCTGCGCTCGCAGTCGCGGCGTCACGGGGCCTTGCCTTCGAGGACGGACTCCGCATCGCCGCGGCGGCCGGCGCGTTGAACGTGTCTCGCCACGGACTTGGCACAGGCCGCCGCGACGCGATCGAGGACATTGCCAGCCTCGTCGAGATCGTGGTCTTCGACCATGATTCAGCGAGCTCCACAACACCAAAATCGGTCCTGGCCGAAATGACACGAGCCGAGCTCTACGAACGAGCGAAACACCACGACATCGCTGGCCGATCGTCGATGTCGCGACAACAACTCATCGACGCACTCCAGCACACCGGCAGCACTGCCTGAGAAGAGGGGGGTACAGCCCCGGTCGCATCGACCGCTGGCCGAGCCGCACATTTCCGAGCGGGTGAACGCTCGCGTAGTGCCGTACTCGCGCAGGTCCGCGGGCACTCGTTGCGCGTCGCTATGCGCTACCGGCGGGCTCACCTCGGCGCGCCCGGGTGCTCAGTAGTAGTGCCGGCGGCCGCCGACGGTGCGGCCGATCGAACCGAGCACGGCCAGCACGACGCCGATGATCGCGACGATCACTCCGATCGAGTAGAGGATAGGGA
>JBBKWQ010000085.1:0-2892 GCA_037969115.1 Ilumatobacteraceae bacterium | reverse complement strand
ACCCAGTACTCGACCGACTCGCCCGAGCGCAGCGATGCATCGACCACGATGGCGTCATTCGCGGCCACCGACCGATTGGCCGACACCGGGACGCCTGTCGCCGAACCGGCACCGGCGATCGCCGCGGTCACTCCGGGAGCACCCTGTGTGCTCACCGTGAGCGCATTCGCACCGTTGGAAGTGCAGTACGCCACATAGTCGGTCTGTTCGGGGTCGAAGGCCGGGAACACCTCGACCGGACCGACGGCAAGGTTCTGCAACAGGCCACCGTTGCCGAATCCGCCGAACACGTCGACGACGAGATGCGTCGGCGCGGAGGCGGTGATGCAGACGGTGCCGTCGGGTGCCAGTGGGGTTGCGACGAGGTTGGTGATGTCGACGCGGGCAACGAAGTTCAGGCTCGACGTCTCGGTCGTGGTGCCGCACGGGCTGACCTGAACGAACCCGTTCGCGGTCGAACCAGTCGAGACGATGCCGAGCGTGGCGACCTGGGTGCCGGCCGGGAGATCGGCGGTGGCGTCGAGCACACGCGTCTCGCCCGCGGCGAACGTGCCGCTCCAACCGCCGGTGCCGTCACGGGAGTCGGCGACACGTGCCAGTGCAGTGTCGAACTCCAGCCCGCCGCTTCCACCGAGCCAGGACACCACATCGACGATGATGTGGGCGGACGCTTCTCCGAGCTCGAGACAGAGCATTCCGGCCGCGTCGAGTGCCACGATCGCCGTGCTCGCCCGAGTGACACCGACGTCGTAGTTCACGTTCGAGGTGCCGGGTTTCGACCCAGCACACGGGAATGCCGTCAGGAAACCCCAGTCGGTGCCATCGGTGACGGTGAGGTTCACCATCACTGCGGTGGCGTCCGCGGGCACCCCGAGACGGGCGCGGTCGAGCGTGACGCGCTGATTCGGTGCGACGATCCCCGTGACCGCAGGTGGCCGGATGAACGGACTGCGCGTGTCGAGGGCCCGGAAGCCCGCCATCGACTGGAACTCCGATCCACCCGGGCCGATCCAACCGAAGAGGTCGACGAGCACGTGCGCTGCCTGTTCGGTGTAGATGCACAGCTCGCGACTCGAACCGATCGGCACGATCGCCATGTTCGAGGTCGGATCGGCCACGTGCACGTTGAGGTTCGACGTTCCGTCGCGGCGTGAGTCGCACGAGTGTGTGGTGAAGAAACCGGCATCGGGTGCATCGACTGCCGTGACCGTGACGACCACGGCCTCGGCCGCGGCGGGAACGGAGCTCGGGAGGTCGACCCTCAGCCAACAACCTGCCGGGACGAGCGCACCCAAGCGGGTGTCGGCGAGGCGGTCGGGCGTGAGCCCGTGGAACCCGCCACTGACGTTCGAACTCGCCGGGGGGCCGGTTGGCGCGGTGCAGCTGACCGACGTCGGAGTCGCAGCTTGCGTGGGTGAGACGGTCGGCACTGCGATGGTCGCGGCGACGAGGACGGCGCTGACACCCAGCATGGTCGGTCGGAACATCGCGCGAAATGTAACGCGCCCGTCACGACAATGTCGGTCGTTTCGGGCGTTCGTTCAATTCGCGTGGGTTCGGTACTCGTTCATTGCGTCGGCAAGGACCGAGCGATACGTGGCGACGCGTCGAAGCTTCAGGTCTTCGTAGCCGCGTACCTGGTCGGGGAGCTCGGCGATCGAACGTGCCAGGTCGACTTTGGCGGGCGACCAGGTACGACAGATCTCGCCGATCGCCGCTTCGAACTCGACCGGCAATTGCCGTTCGATTCGTCGCAGCGATGCCCTGCCGAACGGGTCGAGCTTCGTGCCGCGCAGCCGCTTGCCGCGCTTGAGCGCCGCGAACACGGGTCGGGTCGCGGCAGGGACGGCGATCTTGCGACGAAGCCCGATGGCCTTCAGCGCGGGCGGGTGGAGTCGCCAGGTGACGGTTGCGCCCTTGCCGGCGACTTCCTCGGCGGCCGCTCTCGCTTCGGGCAGCAGCATCAGTCGAGCGACCTCGTACTCGTCCTTGTAGGCAAGAAGTTTGTGCAGGCTGCGCGCCACCGAATCGACGAACGACCCTGCCGGTTCGCCGGCGTCGGCGCAGCGGTGTGCCAGCTCGACGGTGTCGAGGAACCGGCCCGCATACGCCTCGTCCTGGTAGTCGACCAGGTCGGCGGTGAGCATGGTGATGAGGTCGTGCAGCGGCCGATCGGTGAACTGGTCGACGCGGCGACGCAGCCCGGCCGGGAGCTCGATCGGGTCGGGCATCACGTCGTCGGCCCCGCCGGACGCGCCGACATCGACCGAGCCAGGATCGTGTTGCCATGCGCGGCCCCACGTGAAGGCCTCCTGGTTGGCTGCGACGGCGACGCCGTTGAGCTCGATCGCCCGCTCGACCGCGGCGACGCTCACCGGGATCGAGCCCGTCTGTACTGCGACGCCGAGGAGCAGGACGTTCGCGGAACTGGGGGAGCCGACGAGCCGCTCGGCCATGGCCATCGCATCGACGTCGATCCTGCTGCGCTCGTCGGGTTGCGACAATCGCTCGTGGAGCTCGCGGTCGGGATAGGGCATCTCGGGGTGGCTGATCATCGCTCCCGTCGGCGTTCGCGGACTCGACGTGATCACCACGGTGTCGGCACCGCGCGCCCGGATCGTCTGGTCGGATGCGCCGACGAGTTGGTCGAACGCAACGATCACGTCTGCCTGGCCGTCGCCGACGAGGTTCGATGCGCCACACCCTCGCGCCAGCGTGAGGTCGCTCACGACCGGTCCGGCCTTCTGGCTGAGTCCGGTCTGGTCGAGCCCGCGCACGTCCCATCCATCGAACATCGCCGCCGTCGCGAGGATCTGGGCGACCGTGACGACGCCGGTGCCGCCGATTCCCGCCAGGCGGAGGTGTACAACGGGACGCGGGTTGGTGATCGAA
>JBBKWQ010000084.1:0-5610 GCA_037969115.1 Ilumatobacteraceae bacterium | reverse complement strand
GATGACCTTCGCGCCGTCCTCGAGCGTTGCCAGGATCATGCGGACTCGGTGACCGGGCTGGGATTGCTCACGGCCATGGAACCGTTTCTCGTCGAGGTCGGTGACCACGAAGGCTTCCTTACCACGACCGCCGTCGTCGACGGAGCGTCCTGGCTCGAGCGACTCGTCAGCGCGGGGGAGGTGCCGCCCACAGTGCTCGCTCCGATGCTGTCGATTCGAGGGGTTCTCCTCATGCTCCAAGGCAACGACCTCGCGGCCACCGAGGTACTCGAACAGAGCATCGACCTCTTCGAGTTGTGCGGTGACACCACCGGCCGGGCGCCTGCCGAGCTCTATCTGGCTACCGCGGTCTGGGAGGACCCACGACGCACCCACGACCTCCTACTCTCAGCGATTGCTGCGCTCGATCACGGCGCGGAATCACCCTGGCAGTTCTGGATGAGCCTCTTCTACTTCAACCTCTGGGATCTGCAGCACGGCAACCATGCCGAAGCCGAGCCGTTCGCCCAGCGCCTCGGCCTGCTCGGCGCGGAGTCCGGAGACGCGATCACCAAGGCCCACGCATCGGAGGTCTTCGGCCTCCGGTCCCACTTCACCGACGACGCAGACAATGCGCGCCGACATCTGCTGGAGGCGGTGCGGAACTATCGCCAGGCGAGCTTCACGGTGACCTGCTTCGGACACTGCCTCGATCATGTCTCGATGTGGGCACTGCACCACGGCGACACGGAACAGGCGGTACTTCTGCTGGGCTCGGCTGAAGCACATCGGCGAGATCACGTCGGTGCCCCCGCTCCAGCCGCTGATCGCGTCTGGCACGACCGCGCGAAGGACACGGCACGCGAGCGGCTGGGAGCGACGATCTTCGAGCGGCGATTGGACGAAGGCCGCAACCTCGAGCCAGACCACGCCGGAGACCTGGCTACGGCGGTACTGCTCGCCCCCGCGCTCGCCGTCGACGCCGAGGTGTGACCGCACTCATCGCCCGGCTCGCGATCTCACGTGTCGACAGGTCATCGGGGACGAGTGGCGCCTTGTATTCGGCAGCTGGCGACCCCGGCGCATCGCTGCCGCTTGCTCAGCGATCCAAACCCTGACTTGCGACAGCGGCACTGGACACATGCCTTCACGTCTATCCGGCGAACCCGGTCGCGGTGGCACTCTTCGAGGCCGTCGAGCTCTCGGTCGCCGACATCGCTCACCGAGGTCGGTGCGACGATCACCGATGGCAACACAGCGTCCGAGCGCCTGTTCCTCGGACTCGGCTTCGCCAGGCGAGGGCCATGGGGCTGACCGATCCGGCCAGTCGAGCAATATCGGACGGTCAACAAAGCAGAACCCGACCATCCCTGGCCCGCCGAAGCCGAGCATCGTGCCGGTTCTTTCGCTAGGTCTGGTCATGCGGGGACTCGCACACGGCCGCCCGCCCCGCTCCTGATCGGCACGTACGCGATTGGCGCGGTGAGCGATAACCCCTTCGGCGGCATCGGACGGCGACCATTGCCGAGAACCAATCATCGTGTCGGATCGCGAGCATGCGGTCAGTCGAAATACACCGGTTCATTGGCCTCCGACAGCGTGAAGTAGCGGTTGTTTCCCGACGGACTCCGCCACGGCGTCATCATCGACCTGCTCCGAGACGGTCCGCCGTGGCCGACGATCGGTGACCTGTGATCGATCGACACCGAGGAAACCGCGCGAGCTCGGTGTGGTTTGCACCGAACCACGTGCGCAGCCGGGCATGCTGACGCGATGTATCTGCGACTCCCGAACCGTCGTCTGAGTCTCGATGTCCCCGTGCTGATGGGTGTGCTCAACGTTACGCCGGACTCGTTCTCCGACGGGGGCGAACATTTCGTCGCCGAACGAGCGGTCTCCCGTGGCGTCGAGATGGTCGGCCTGGGGGCAGGGATCGTGGACGTCGGCGGCGAGTCGACTCGACCGGGCGCGGCGCAGGTCAGCGTGGACGAGGAACTCCGGCGCGTCGTCCCGGTTGTCGAGAAGCTCGCGGCGCAGCAGGTCGTTGTCAGCATCGACACGCGCCACGCAGTGGTTGCAGATCGTGCGATCCGGGCAGGGGCGTCGATCATCAACGATGTCTCGGGCCTACGCGATCCAGCGATGCGCTTCGTTGCAGCGGATCATGACGTTCCGGTCGTGATCCTGCACATGCCGGTCGACGATCCAGCGACGATGCAGCGCTACGCAGAGTACGACGACGTGGTCTCCACTGTTAGCGCCTTCCTGGTGGAGCAGATGGCACTCGCTAACGCCGAAGGTGTCGACCAGGTGATTATCGACCCGGGCATCGGCTTCGGCAAGACGACGGCGCACAATCTGGAGATACTGCGACGGCTGGACGAGGTCATCGAACTCGGGGCGCCGGTCATGGTTGGCGCGTCACGCAAGCGATTCATCGGAGAGCGCTCTGGTGCGCCGGCGACATCGGCGCGTACGCCTGGCACCCTCGCGGCGCATCTCTGGTCGATTTCGCGTGGCGCCGCGATCGTGCGCGCCCACGACGTCGCCGCGCATGCCCAAGCGATGGGCATCTGGCAGGACATCACGGCGTTCGAGGAACGCACGACGGTCCCAGCACGCTCGTCAGTACGACACGAGGCCGTGGTAGCACTCGGGTCCAACCTCGGCGACCGGCTCTCCTACCTGCGATTCGCACTCGAAGCATTGAGTCCGATCCGGCTGGCGTCCGACGTGTACGAGACCGGCGCCGTCGGCGGCCCTGACGACCAGGGACCGTTCTTGAACATGGTGGTGGTCGTCGACACCGATCTGTCGCCGGCGGCGTTCCTGGACCGTTTGCACGACATCGAACATCGCGCCGGACGACAGCGGACGATCCGCTGGGGACCACGGACTCTCGATCTCGACCTGCTATTCCACGATGACACACGCATCGACACCGAGGAGTTGACCGTCCCGCACCCGCGCATCGCCGAACGGCCCTTCGTCACCGCGCCACTCGCCGACGTTGCTCCGCAGAGGGTGCCTGCGGGCGCGGTGGCCGCAGGTTCCGATGTGAGGTGCCTCGGTTCGATCGAAGATCTGTGAGGGCGCCGCCAGCGGTTGGGGGAATGGAGAGTTCGGATGTCCGCGTACGGCGGTTCGGGGTCGTCCTGGATGTAGCTCCGGTGAGCGGATCTGCCCGAGGAGCGACAGCACCATGTCGATGTCGGCGGAGACTCGCTGGCTGCTCGCCACGTTGCCGTCGGCCACGTACCGCTGGTCACGCACGATGGTGCAGTTCCCTCGGGCCTCGAGGTTGCCTGCGCACCGAGGTCGGCCAGCCAGACTGCATCAGCGAGCTCATGCAGTCGTACTGAAAGGTGCCCGGCTGAGCTGACGAGTAGAAGTGCATCACGCCGCAATCGGAACCGATGACGCCCCGCAACGTTCTACCAGTTCACGACCAAACCGCTGTGAAGCAACGGCGGCAACCGGCCGGAACAGGGTTCACCCGATCAGAACAACGCATGCCTCACAGCCAGCCTCCAGCTCAGGTACGAAGCCTCTTCACAGTCAAGGGGCAGTTTCTAGGTCGTTCCGGGCGCGTTGAGGCTGGCCCTCTTGCTCGGCGGGCTGGAGGGTCGTAGCGTTGGTTGTTGGGTCCGGGAAGTGACTGATCCGAAGAGCCGGCTTTCAGGATGCGAGGCCGGTCGCCCGCGCGAGAACTCGATGGGAAATCGAACCGGCGACGCGTGCTGGCAAAGCAGGCCTCTGCCGGTCTGATGCCGGAAATCGGCACCGTGAATCGCCCTTGTCAACGCGGTTCGGGTGTGGTCTGCTCGTTGCCGGGGACAGCGATGCGATCGACTTGATCTTGCGCGCCGCTTGACCGTCGCCCTCGACGGCGGGCCACGGCTCGGTGGGTATCCCCCGTCGGGTCGGGGGTAGCCAAGATGCGAGCTGTCTCTGCCCACGACACCGGTGGAGCCAAGTGCGCCGGGCCGAGTCGGTGAGTTGTTGCCGGCGCTGATGACTGCATGGCGAACGCCATGCAGTCATGGTCGGGCACTCTGTGCCGAAGTTGACGACAGGAGTTGATGCTCTGCGTCAACCGCCAGGCGTAACCAGGCCGCTCTCGTATGCGAAGACCACGGCCTGCACGCGGTCGCGCAAGGCCAGCTTGGTGAGGATGTGGGAGACGTGCGTTTTGATGGTGCCCTCGCTGACGTAGAGAGAGGTGGCGACTTCGGTGTTGCTTTTCCCAGACGCGAGCGAGCAGAGCACTTGTCGTTCGCGGTCGGTGAGGCGGCCCAGGTTGTCCTCGACGTGCTTCGAGACGGGGGCCGTCGTTGCGTACTGCTCGATGACTCTGCGGGTGACGGACGGCGAGAGGAGCGCGTTACCGTCGGCGACCACTCGTACGGCGTGCAGCAGGTCCTCGGGTGGGGCGTTCTTGAGCAGGAAGCCGCTCGCTCCGACGCGGAGCGCCTCGAAGATGTAGTCGTCGCGTTCGAACGTCGTGAGGATCACCACGCGGGTGGGGGTACCGGGCTCGGCGACGATCTGCCGGGTGGCTTCGACGCCATCGAGACGCGGCATCTGGATGTCCATGAGCACCACGTTGGGCCTCAGAGATCGTGCGAGTCGGACTGCGTCGTCGCCGTCCTCGGCCTCGCCAACGACGCACAGGTCCTCCTCGGCGCCCAGGATCATGCGGAAGCCGGCTCGGACGAGAGCTTGGTCGTCGACCAACAGGACGCTCACCGTCATGTTGCGCTCGCGATCAGGGGGAAGGTGGCGAGAACGCCGAACCCTCCACCGAGGAGAGGTCCCGTCTCAACGTGACCGCCGTGGAGCGCGGCCCGCTCGCGCATGCCGTTCAGTCCATGACCTGCGGGCCGGGTGACCGTCGCAACGTTGACACCGTCGTCCATCACCTCGAGTTCGAGCGTGGTGCGGCCGTATTGGATTCGTACGGACGCGGCCCGGCCCGTGGAGTGTTTGCGGGAGTTCGTCAGTGCTTCCTGAACGATCCGGTACGCGGACACATCGAGCGTCGGCGGCAGCTGCCTTCGTTCGCCCTGGATGGTGAGGGTGATGTCGAGACCCGACCGCTGGGACTCGGCGACGAGGTCGCCAACCCGGTCCAGACCCGGTTGCGATCCGAATCCGTCTTGGTCTCCTTCGCTCCGTAGGAAGCCAAGCAAGCGCTGCATCTCCTGCACTGCGGTGCGACTCGACAGCTCGATCGAAGCGAGCGCTTCTGCTGCCTGTTTCGGCTGGCGCGCCATGACCCGACGCGCTGCGCCGGCTTGTACTCCCATGACGCTGACGTGGTGCGCAACGACATCGTGCAGTTCGCGGGCGATTCGCACCCGCTCGGCGAACACCGCCTGTGCGGCATTGCGCTCCCGCTCGCGCACCAGCTCACCGGCGCGCTCGACGAGCTGCGACTCGCGAGCTCGAGACGAACGGACCGCTGCGCCGAGGGCCCACGGCGACAGGAAGATGACGACATTGAAGGCAAGCTCGAAGCTTTGGGACAGGGGATGCATGCCGGCCATGCAGCCGACGAGGAACAGCTCCCGGGCGACTTGGAGCAGCACCGCAAGCTCACAGGCGAGCAGAACGTAGGACCCGAGCGGG
>JBBKWQ010000083.1:0-23554 GCA_037969115.1 Ilumatobacteraceae bacterium | reverse complement strand
CTTCGCCTACCCTGTCGGGCACGCCAACTGAGAGACGCAGCCATGTCGTGGATTGTCGAACAGTCGATCGCTGCATTGCAGCAACTCATGTTGTCGGGTGAGTGCAGCGCAGCCGAGATCACCGATGCCTATATCGATCGCATCGCCGCGATCGATCCCGGCCTGAATTCGGTGGTCGAAATCAACCCGGAGGCGATGCGGATCGCTGCCGCACTCGACGATGAACGCCGGGCGGGCACGACGCGCGGGCCGCTCCATGGCATTCCGATTCTGTTGAAGGAGAACATCGACACAGCCGACGAGATGCTGACCACCGCCGGCTCGTTGGCGATGGTCGACTCGATGCCAACCGAGGACTCCACCACCGCGGCCCGCCTGCGAGCGGCCGGAGCGGTGCTGCTTGGCAAGACAGGCATGAGTGAGTGGGCGTTCTTCCGTTCGACATCAGGCACCAGCGGGTGGAGCGGTCGGAACGGTCAGGTGCGCAACCCCTACGACCATGACCGATCGCCCGGAGGTTCGAGTTCAGGTTCTGGCGTGGCTGCGTCGGCGAGCTTGGCGGCAGCAACGATCGGCACAGAGACGAACGGCTCCATCGTGTCGCCCGCGAGCGCCAACGGTGTGGTTGGGTTGAAGCCGACCGTTGGACTCACCAGCCGAGCCGGTGTCATCCCCATCGGATCTTCACACGACACGATCGGCCCGCTCGCTCGATCGGTGGCTGACGCCGCCGGCGTTCTCAGTGCACTTGCCGGTCCCGACCCACGTGACCCCGCCACCCATGCCGCCAGGTGCGGCAATTACTCAGCGTACGTCGACGCCGAGGGGTTGGTCGGCGCCCGCATCGGGATCGCGACCACTCTGTTCGGGTTCTCCCGTCATGCCGACCGCATCGCGTTCGAAGCACTCGAATTGATGCGCGCATCCGGCGCCACCACGATCGACGTGCCCGAGCTGCGTGTCGAACCGGAGCTGCGCGATGCGGGACGCGAGCTTCTCCTCCACGAGTTCAAGGCCGAACTCAACAACTATCTGGCCGGGCGGACGAGGGGCTCGCCGCGGACCCTCGCCGAGGTCATCACCTTCAACGAAGCCCATCGCGAGCAGGAGTTACGGCACTTCGGCCAGGAATTGCTCGAGATGGCAGAAACCAGAGGCCCCTTGACCGAAAAGGCGTATCTCGACGCAGTCGCCACAGCGACCCGCTTATCGCGCGTCGACGGCCTCGACAAGGTGCTGACCGACCACAGACTCGATGCAATCCTGGCCCCAACGGGACCGCCGGCCACACCCATCGATCTGATCAACGGCGATGCTCGAACGGGTAGCACCGCAACCCTGGCTGCAGTGGCCGGCTATCCGTTGGTCTCCGTGCCGGCGGGCGCGGTGGCTGGTATGCCGGTCGGTGTCACCTTCATGGGCACCGCATGGAGTGAACCGATGCTCATCAGGCTGTCGTCGGGGTTCGAGGCACAGCGAGGGCCGCGGCCCGAACCGACGTTCTGATCATCACCCGCTCGGGTGGGCGGTCACGGTGCGGATGGTGATATGTGCGCATGCAGAGAGCGGCGGAGAGTCCAGCTTGTTCGTCGGTAGGTCGCCGTTGGCATACCGTGGGAGCGATGTCGGAGCAGAGTGACAACGAGTCGGATGCACGTGTTCTGAGTGCGCCCATGGAACTTCCGTGTGGAATCGTGCTCAAGAACCGGCTCGTGAAAGCAGCGATGTCCGATTCCCTCGGAGACGGTGCGGGCAATCCGACCGAGGAACAGATCGAGCTGTATCGGAGATGGTCGGCGGGCGGGTCCGCCTTGTCGCTCATTGGTGAGGTGCAAGTCGACCATCGATATCCGGAGAAGCCGGGAAACCTCGTTCTCGGACCGGGCGCAGACGTTGCTCCCTTGGCTCGTCTCGCCGATGTCGGATCTGCTGACGGCGCCATGGTCTGGCCGCAGCTTGGCCATGCGGGAGCGTTGGCTCATCTCCCGATTTCTCGTCCTGCTGGCCCGTCGGCGCTGGATATCGAGGGTCTGCAGTGCGATGCGTTGACACGGTCCGACGTGGAAGCGTTGCCATCGGTCTACGCGAGTGCAGCGGCCCAGGCTCGAGCTGCCGGTTTCGGTGGTGTCGAGTTACACGCCGGGCACGGCTTCTTGTTGAGCCAGTTCCTGTCACCGCTGTTCAACCATCGTTCCGATCGCTTCGGCGGGACGATCGAGGCCCGATGCCAGTTGCTCGTCGACATCGTGCGGCGGGTCCGAGTAGAGGTGGGCCCACAGTTCGCGATCGCGGTGAAGATCAACTCCAGTGATCAGCTCGAAGGCGGGTTGACCGAGGACGATGCCATCGTTGCGATCTCGCTGCTGGGAAACGAGGCCGTTGATCTGATCGACATCAGCGGAGGGACCTACTTCCCTGGTGCTCCGGCGAGTTCTGATCGACGAACATCGGGACCGTACTTTCTGGACTTCGCCCGGCGGGCACGGACTGTCACCGACGTGCCGCTGATGCTGACTGGCGGGTTCAAGACGCGACGTGAAGCCGCAGACGCTGTTTCATCCGGGGCGACAGATGTCGTCGGGCTCGCACGAGCGATGGCGTTGGATCCGGACCTGCCAGCGAAATGGTGTGACCCGGACGGGGGCGATCCGGAATTCCCGAGGTTTGATTCGCCGCCGGTCGGCGGGATCACCGCGTGGTTCACGATGCGGCTCACCGCGATCGGCAATGGCACCGAAGAAGACTTCGATCCAGCGCTCGATGCTGCAATGGATGCGTATGAGTCCCGCGACGCTGAACGCGTCGCAACGTGGAGAGAAGCCTTCACGACTCGCGACTGACCAGCACCCAACGAGGGAGGGTTCTGGAGCGGATGCCCACTCGGAGATGTGCCGATCAAGATCGGTCGAACGGTGTCTGGCGTGTTGGCACGGGCTTCGCGGGAATCGGTTCAGCTGAGGAGGGCGGCTGCGGTGACAGCGAGTGCGAGGCCGACGGTTTGTTTGCGGTCGAGGCGTTCGCCGAGGGTGGCGACGGCGAGGAGCACCGTGGTTGCGGGGAAGAGGCTTACGAGTGCGCCGACGATGGCGAGGTCGCCGTCGAGGGTCGACCAGAGGAAGAGCCCGTTGGCGGTCATGTCCAGCGTGCCTGCTGCGATGGCGATGCCGACCGTTGAAGGCGCAGGTATTGCTGGTCGGGTGGCGACGGTGGCGATGATCAGCACCGTGACCGAGGTGATGCGCGCCATGAGGAGCGGCACGGCACCGGCGTCGTCGGGGGTCTGGGCGAGGAGCACGAAGAACGTGCCGAATCCCAGGCCTGCTCCGATGCCGAGTGCGAGCGGACGTTTGGATGCGCCGGCGAAGCCGATGTCGCCGCCGGCGACGAGCCACACCGCGATCGGAACCACACAAATCCCGGCGACCGCAACCGAGCCGGGCCGGTCACCGAGCGCGACGCCGACGATTACGGGAACCGTCGCGGCGACCACAGCGCTCAGCGGGCTCACCAGTCGGTTCGGGCCCTCGGCCAACCCCTGGTAGAGCAGCACCAATCCAACGAGTCCAGCGAGTCCACCCGCTGCGCCCCACGCCACAGCTTGCACCGTCCAGGTTCCGTCGATCACGATGACGAGTACGACGGCAAGGGCTCCGCCTGAGAGGTTCGTGATCAACGTGACGGCGAAGACTGCCGCCTTGCGGGTGGAGAGTCCGCCGAGGAAGTCGGCGACGCCGAACGTGCAGGCAGCCGCGATGGCAAGAAGCGCGGGCATCAGCGGCTGGAGGGACTGTCGATCGGATCGAAGACCGCGAGGTGGAACTCAGCAGCATGGTCAGCGACATTCCGGTACTCGTGGGCCACTTCGACCGCGAAGATCAGCGATTGGCCGGCACTCACGGTTCTCGTTTCGCCACCGTCGATGTCGATCTCGACCTGTCCAGTCATCACGATGAGCGCTTCGAGGCTGTTGCACCGAGCCGCGCCACGGGGATGGGATTTCCGCAGACCTCGCATGCGCCGTAGCGGCCCTCGTCGAGGCGGGCCAGCGCCTGATCCACGAGCCTGATCTGATCGAGGAGTTGGCGCCGGATCGCTACGTCGGCAAATCGTTCGATCGCGATGCTGGTGCCCTCCCCGACGCGCTTGCCGAAGGAGATGCCGCCTGTCGGCATCGGCGACCCGGCACGGATCGATTCCTCGCGCGCCGAGAGGTCGGCGCGGATGGCCTCGAGCAGTCCTCGGGTGTCGCTCACGCGTTCATTTGCTGGTTGAGGCGTTCGACCGACTCGATGAACTCCTCGATCATCTCGTAGACGACACGACTGGCGGGCTTCGATTCGTTCATCTGGCCGACGATCTGTCCGACGAAGTAGTTGGCGAGTTGGTTGGCGCCACTGCCCTCATGATGTGCGGCGCGGTCGATCCGACGGATCGCGTCGTCGATGAGGATCGGCTGGAGCGGCATGCCGAGCGGGTCGGGAGTGTCGGGCCGATCCCACTCCTCGGTCCAGGCGGTCTTCAGTTGACGGGCGTGTTTGCCGGTTCGCGATCGCGACCGGATGGTGTCGGCCGACGACGCCGCGAGGAACTTGTCCTTGACCGCCGGGTGGGTCTCGGCTTCGTCGGTGGTGAGCCACACCGAGCCACACCACACGCCCTGCGCGCCGAGCGCCATGGCTGCCGCCATCTGTCGACCACGCCCGATACCCCCGGCTCCGAGGACCGGTATGTCGCCGACGGCGTCGACGATCTCGGGGATCAGCACCATCGTGCCGATTTCGCCGGTGTGTCCGCCGGCCTCTGAGCCCTGGGCGATGATCACGTCGACGCCTGCGTTGACGTGGCGTTCAGCGTGCTGTGCCATCCCGGCGAGCGCACCGACGAGCCGGCCTTCTTCCAGCACCCGCTCGATCATGTGTGAAGGCGGAGGCCCGAGCGCGTTGACCACCAGCGAGGGCCGGTGGGCGAGGGCGATCTCGAGCTGTACGTCGGCGCGATCGGCCGAGAACGGTGCGTTGTCGCCGCCTCCACCGACGAGCCCGCCACGCCCGGCGTCAGCCGGGAGTTCGGGAACCTCGTAGCGGGCGAGGATGTCCTCGACGAAAGCCTGATGCTCGTGAGGGATCATCGCGATCAGGTCGACCAACTTGATGCCGCCCTCGTCGGATCCGGCGTACTTGGCGGGCACGATCAGGTCGACGCCGTACGGACGGTCGCCGATCTCGGCTTCGATCCAGTCGAGGTCGATCTCGAGTTGTTGGTCGCTGTGGCCGACGGCGCCGAGCACGCCGAGCCCACCGGCCTTCGTCACCGCAGCCACGACGTCACGGCAGTGCGTGAACGCCACGATGGGTACATCGATCCCGAACATCTCCGTGATGGCGGTCTTCATGGGGTGACGGTATCGAAACCCGTCGGCCGTCGCATCAGCGAGCGGCGTCGACGCGACCGGTCTCGTACGCCCACATGGCGATCTCGACGCGATTGCGCGCACCGAGTTTCGTCATCAGGCTGGCCAGATGTGTCTTGACCGTGCTCAGACTGATGTGGAGGTCGTCGGCGATCTCGGCGTTCGTACGCCCACGCGCAACCGTGAGCACGACTTCCTCCTCGCGGGCAGTGAGCGGCTCGACGGGTTGCCGCCGAGCGGTGGGGTCGACGTTCGCTGCGAATGTCGCCAGCAGTCGGGCCGTGATGTTGGGTGCGATCAATGCGTCGCCGTTGGCAGCCGCTTCGATGGCCTGCACGAGGAGTTGCGGGCCGGCATCCTTGAGCAGGAAGCCGCGAGCGCCGGCCTTGAGCGCGCCGTGCACGTACTCGTCGAGGTCGAAGGTGGTGATCACGACGACGGCCATCGGATCGTCGACCTCGGGGCCGGCGAGGAGGCGCGTTGCTTCGATGCCGTCGAGCTCTGGCATGCGGATGTCGAACAAGCACACGTCGGGCCGGAGCTGACGCGCTTGGGTGACCGCGTCGCGTCCGTTGGCCGCCTGGCCGATCACCTCGATGCCGTGTTGTGCGTCGAGGATCATCTGGAGCCCGGTTCGCACCAGGTCCTGGTCGTCGGCGATGAACACCCTGATCGTCACGATGCGGACCGTTCGCGGGGGAGGACGGCGTCGACGACCCAGCCGGCTTCTCCGGCGCGTCCGGCAGTGATCGACCCACCGAGCAGCTTCACCCGTTCGGCCATGCCCACGAGCCCGAAACCGACGGCCGACTCGACCCCTGAGGCCGTGCCTCGTCCGTCGTCGGTCACGGTCAGACGGACGCAATCCGGCTCGCCGATGACGCTGACATCGATGCGTGTGGCGCCCACCGCATGGCGCGAGGCGTTGGTGATCGACTCCTGGGCGATGCGATAGAGCGCCGTGTCGATCGATGGACGCAGGTCGCCGAGGTCACCACTCAATCGCACGTCGAGCGCTGGGCCGATCGCCAGTGATCCGGCGAGCCGACCGATGTCGGCGACTCCGCGCTGCGGTGTCAGGTCCGCATCGTCGCCGTCATGGCGAAGTGCGCCGACCATTGCCCGCATCTCGGCGAGGGTCCGCGACGCCGCCTCCTCGATGACGGCGAGCACGTCGACCGCGGCCTGGGGCTGCGTCCCGGCGATGGCACGCCCTGCCTGTGCCTGGATCGCGATCGCCGAAACGTGGTGTGCCACCGTGTCGTGGAGCTCGCGCGCGAGCAGCTCCCGCTCGGCCAGTCGCGCCTGGTCGAGCGCACGGACCCGCGACTGTTTGAACTGTCGGACCTGGAATCCGACGATCGGAGCGATCGTCAGCACCACGAGGCCGCCGATCGCCTCCCCGAGCGTGCCGGGGTCGGTCGTGATGCCGACCAGCCAGGCGGCGAGCAGGATCGGGATGCTCGCGACGACCTGTCGACCTGACCCCCAGCGGAACACGGCGTATGCGTTCACGAGCAGAAACGCCATCGAGTAGAAGCCGGCGACGCCTCCGTCGACCACGCGTACGACGATGCTCAGCAGCTGGACCGATGCGAACGCCGCGATCAGCATCGTGAGCGGCTGCGTGCGGCGTCGGAGCACGCTCATCGCGACGATCGCGCTGACGACCAGGGTCGGGATCTTCCAGGGCACATCGGTCCGGAACACCGCCTCGATGGCCGATCCGGTCACGATCGCGGCGGCCACCGCCCAGTCGCGCCATACCCGAACCGGAGGGTTCTCGACGGCCGGCTCGGCGAGCAGACTCTGGAGCGGATTCGCGGCCACGACCGACAGCGTAGGGAACGCAAGGCGCCGGCTCATCGGCCGAAAGGACGAGCGCGGTTCACCCGATCGGCGATCGAGAACCGGCCGATGGGTCGATGTCCGTCGCGCCACCTCTCCCGCACGATGACAACTCGAACACGCACACCCGTGAAGGAGCATCACATGTCATCAGCCCTGTACCGAATCGGCCGGTTCGCCGCCCGTCGACCTTGGACCGTCATCGGATTGTGGGTCGTCCTGGCCGCGACGGTGATCGCATCGTCGGTTGCATTCGGTCGTCAACTCGAGGACACGTTCGCGGTGCCGGGGCTCGACTCGCAGGACGCAGTCGACCTCCTCACCGCAGCGCAATCGGATCAGGCCGGTGTGACAGCCCGAGTGGTCGCCACTCCGCTCGACGGAACCTCGTTCTTCGAATCCGACAGCGCAGTCGCGGAGCTCGCGGACCTGCGAGCTGCGGTTGGCGAGCTCCCGAACGTGATCGGTGTGAACGATCCCGCCGCGGCGCTCGGCGAAGGCGTGGACGCCGCGATCGAGTCGGGCTCGGTGTCGGGCGACGGACGAATCGCACTGGTGAACGTGCAGTACCCCGTGCTCGAAGACCTCGACCGAGCAGATCTCGAACGGCTCAAGGACACGTTGGAGGAAGCACGGGTCGACTCGTCATTGCGGATCGAGGCTGGAGGCGACCTCTTCTGGAACCTCGAGGAACCGGAGAACGGTGCCGCTGAGATGATCGGTTTGGCCGCCGCCGTGGTGATCCTGCTCGTCGCTTTCGGTTCATTGATCGCGATGGGTCTACCGATCCTGATGGCACTGTTCGGCCTCGCGCTCGGCGTCACGGCGATGTCGCTCATCACGTACCTGATCGACATCCCGAGCTGGGCGCCGCAGATGGGGAGCATGATCGGACTCGGCGTCGGCATCGACTACGCGTTGTTCCTCGTCACCCGCCACCGCGAATACCTCGCTCGTGGCATGACCGTGCCCGAGGCCGCTGGTCGAGCCGTCGCAACGGCCGGTCAGGCGGTCGTGTTCGCGGGCGGCACGGTCGTCATCGCGATCCTGGGACTCGCAGTCGCTGGTCTGCCGTTCATGACCGCTGCCGGCGTGGCGACGTCCGTGATCGTGCTGATCATGGTGGTCGCGTCGGTCACGCTGCTGCCGGCCTTTCTCGGGTTGAGCGGCCACTGGATCAACCGGCTCGGCATCCATCGGCGCGGTCACGACACCAGCGGCGTCAGCGAAGGTTGGACTCGCTGGGGGCGCCACGTCTCGCGCCATGCCTGGTCGTACGCGATCGGGGTGACCGTGCTCCTCGTCGGGCTGACGGCGCCGGTGCTCGCGCTGCAACTCGGCTTTCCTGACGAGGGCACCCTGCCCGACTCGCGTACCGAGCGCGGGGCGTACGACCTCGTCGCCGAAGGCTTTGGGCCGGGGAGCAACGGCCCGCTCGTCATCGCTGTCGACATCAGCCGTTCCGATGACGCCTCGATCGTCGACCGGCTCGCATCCGCCGTCGCCGCCGATGACGGCATATCAGCAGTGGCGCGCCCGGAGATCACTGCGGAGGCCGGCGTGGCGACGATCGTGGCATTTCCGACGACTGCACCGCAGGACGACGCGACGTTCGCCACGGTCGAGCGGCTGCGCACCGGCGTCTTCCCAGACGTCCTCGACGACAGTGGGGCGACGGCTCACGTCGGCGGCCAGACCGCGAACTTCGGAGACGTCGCGGACCGCGTGAGCGATCGGTTGCCGTGGTTCGTCGCGGCCGTGGTGCTGCTGTCGTTCCTGCTGCTGACAGTCGTGTTCCGTTCGATCCTCGTACCGCTCAAGGCGGCGATCCTCAACCTGCTCAGCATCGGCGCCGCCTATGGCGTGCTCGTCATGGTGTTCCAGTGGGGTTGGGGCAAGGGTCTGATCGGGCTCGAGTCGACGGTGCCGATCGTGTCGTTCATTCCGATGTTCATGTTCGCCGTGCTGTTCGGGTTGTCCATGGACTACGAGGTGTTCCTGCTGTCACGGGTACGGGAGGACTATCTCGCGACCGGCGACAACGACGCGTCGGTCATCTCCGGGATCGCCAGCACAGCGAGGGTGATCACGTCGGCGGCATTGATCATGATCTCCGTGTTCGGCGGTTTCGTGCTCGGTGACGATCCGGTTCTGAAGATGATGGGTCTCGGTCTGGCGACGGCGATCCTCGTCGATGCGACCATCGTGCGGATCATCCTCGTACCGGCCACGATGAAGCTGATGGGTGATGCCAACTGGTGGTTGCCGGCGTGGCTCGACCGGCTGCTGCCGACCATCGACATCGACGGCGATACCGGGTTGCCCGAAGCCGAGTACGAGGCGATGCCGACCGTTGAGCCGGAACGGGAGCCGGTACTCGTCTGACAGCGTGCGCTGCTTCCGAGTCGGCCGTGGTGCTCGTGCCCGATTGGCCGCTCGGGTTGGCCGTCGTCACGATTGCGATCGCAGCACCGCAACCTCGGGGTACTCCTCGGGCGAGCCGTAGCCGTTCTCGAACAGCCAGCGGACCACAACGAGGCATCGCCATGACCACCATGCGCGGACCAAGTCGCGGTCGACGTCGACGCCGTAGCCGGCGATGACATCGTCGAGGTGCTCTTCGTGCGCGAGCGTGAGCGTGGCGAGATCGAAGAGTGCGTCACCCTGGCGGGCCTCGGACCAGTCGATGATGCCGGTGATCTCGTCACCGTCGACAAAGACGTGCTCGATGTGCAGGTCGCCGTGGATGAACACCGGCGTCCACGTCCGGAGCGCCGTCTCGGCGAGATCGCGATTGCGCGTGACCACGTCGGGAGGAAGGACATTGCTGGCGACGAGCCAGTCGCACTCGTCGGCCAACCGAGATGTGAGCTGGTCGACGCTTGTGCCGAGCGATGGCGGGAGCGGTGCGTCATGCAACGTCCGGAGGGCCGCACCTGCGGCGGCCCACGCTGCGGGCGACGCGGTCGACGGTTCCCCAAGGCGACCAAGAGCCCGACCCGGTAGGGCAGCAACTGCGAGCACCGGAGGCTTCCGCCACAGGATCTCCGGTGTCGGCACCGGAGCCATGGCGATCGCTGCGACCTCGACGTCGGTGCGCGTCTGATCAGCATCGATCTTCAGGAACGTGTCACCGACGCGCAACGTCACGCGATCGTTGTTGGCAAGAACGACCTCGACATGGTCCACATCGGCCATCTTCGCAACTACCACCGCCCGTCGAGGGCCATCTTGGACGGTCGACCAATCAGAGTGCGTCCGACCGGGTCACCGATCGCGCGTTCTGGAGTGGGCCCGCGGGCCACTCAAGGGAGCAGGTTGAGAGGCCCGATGTTCGATTGGAACACCCTGAAGTGTCGGAAGTCGAGTGTTGCGATGTCGTTGGTGCCAAGCCGTTCGGCAGCTGCGATCGCAGATGCGTCGACCGTGCCGAGCGGGAGATCGGCATGAACGGTTGGCATCGTCGGACGCCCGATGCTTCGCGCCTATCGGTGGGCGAGTTCCAGGCCGTTGCGGGGCCATGGCATCGACACGAGACGGCCGGTCGCCGACAAGGTGACGAACGCGGTGCGCAGGTCGGTGCCGCCACCGAAGCAGATGTTGGTCGTGATCGGATCGCCGGTCGCGTGATGCTCGACGGTCCCGCCGTCGGGCGAGATGGCCGTGATGCCGCCGTTTGCGATGGTGGCCACGCACACCCAACCGTCACCGTCGACAGCCAAGGAATCGAGCAACTGGTAGCCGGGCAGCCCGCACAACACCACGGACGCATCACCGATCGATGTCGGAGCGAGCTCGCCCGGCGCGGTGACCTGGCGTCGGTACACGCGGCCGGTGTGGGTCTCGGCCCAGTACAACACCGACCCGTCCGGCGACAGCCCGATTCCGTTCGGCGCCTCGGCGGGGAAGGCGACCTCGCGGATCTCCGACCCGTCGGTCTTGGCGTAGTAGATCGCCGACAGGTCGCTGGTGCGACCGACGACGTCGCGGATTCCGTGGTCGGTGAACCAGAAGCCGCCGTGGCCGTCCATCACGAGGTCGTTCGGGCCGCGCAGTGGGCGTCCGTCGCACTCGGTGTAGAGGTCGGTGACCGTGCCGTTGTCGAGGTCGACCCGCTGGATCCTGCCGCCGATGTACCGGCTCTGGTCGAATGGGCCGGGCACGAGCATGCCGTTCACCTCGAGGGGTGTGAACGTGCCGCCGTTGTTGCAGAGGTAGAGCGCGCCGTCTGGCCCGATCGCCGCGCCATTCGGACCGCCTTCGATCTCGGCGATCGTCTCGGTGGTGCCGTCGGCGAGGACGCGAGTGAGTCGCGGGCCGAACATCTCGACGAGGATCACCGAGCCGTCGGGCATCGCGATCGGTCCCTCGGGAAAGCGCAGCCCGCTCGCGATCTCGGTGAGCTGGGGTGTGAACTGGACGGCGTCGGGCATGACCCATTGTGACGGTCCCGGTCGCCCGAGGGAGAGCCGAACGCCGGCAGAAACCGGTCAGCAGTCGGCTGCGGCCACCGAATGCACCCTCACCTGGCGAAGATCATCGAGTCGTCGGCGAACGCCTTGAACTCGAGCGCGTTCCCGGCCGGGTCGAGCAGGAACATGGTCGACTGTTCACCGCTCTGGCCCGCGAACCGCGTGTGCGGCTCGATCACGAAAGTCGTGCCCGCCGCCACCAGGCGTTCGGCGAGTTCGTTCCAGTCGGGCGGCCGCAACAACAACCCGAAGTGCGGTACCGGAACGTCGTCGCCGTCGACGGGGTTCGCGTGGTGGTTCGACCGTTCGGCCACCAAGTGCGCCACGATCTGGTGTCCGTGGAGGTCGAAGTCGACCCAGTGCTCGGCCGAACGGCCCTCGGGGCATCCGAGCAGGTCGCCGTAGAACGCTCGCGCCGCGGCCAGGTCGTCGACGGGGAATGCGATGTGGAATCGCGGTCGGACGTTCGCGTCAACCGACGGGTCGTGCTCGCTCATCCGTGCAGTCAATCAAGGTTGGCGACGTTCAACGCGGCAAGGGCAGCGCGTACGTGCCCTGCGCCACCGAAGTGATGCGTGCAACGTCGTCGTCGCACCACATGTTCACCGTGCCCACCACGCTGCGGCGACTCACCGCGTCGAGGGTGGCCTTGGCGAACATGACTGCGCCGGTCGCCGGTCGTAGGAACCGAATGGACAGCTCCGAGGTGAGCGTCATCGGCTCGATTCGCCCGATCGCGACGAAGGCGAGGAACCAGAGCGCGCAGTCGGCGAGCCCGAACTGGGTCGGCCCAGAGATGAAGCCGCCCGGACGGATGCTGCTCTCGGTCACGTCGAAACCAGCGACCGCGTAATCGTCGCCGAGCTCGACGCAGTAGTTGTCGGTTCCGGGAAACGCGGTGCGGACCATCTCATTGACGGTGGCAACGGTCAGTTCGCTCGGCATTCCCGAAAGATAGGTGCGGTCGCCGGCCCGATCACCATCGTCACCCGAGCGGTCTGTGCCGCCACAGTTGCACCGTGATAGTGATGGACGCCGGATCGGCGGGCATCTCGGGGAGCAGAGGGCTGAGGATGGACAGAATCGTGATCGTCGGCGGGTCGCTCGCCGGCATGCGCGCTGCGGAGAATCTGCGTCAGGAAGGCTTTGTGGGAACGGTCACGGTCATCGGCGCCGAGGCGCATCTGCCCTACGACCGTCCACCGCTGTCGAAGAAGTTCCTGGCCGGCGATTGGGACGCGGAGCGGATCGCGCTGCGGAAACCCGACGACGTCGAGGGTTTGCACGTCGAGTGGTTGCTCGGTTCGCCGGCGACCGGCGTCGATACCGCCGCTCAGGTCGTGCACCGCGAGGGCGAGGCCGACGTCGCGTACGACGGTCTGATCGTTGTGACCGGTACCCGACCACGGCGACTTCCCGGTCAGCTCGAACTCGACAACGTCGTGGAGCTGCGAACACTGGATGACTCGCTCGACCTGCGACGGCGCATCGCTGCCGGCGGCCGCCGGGTGGTCATCGTCGGTGCCGGCTTCATCGGCCTCGAGGTCGCAGCCACCGCACGCACGCTCGGCAACGAGGTGCTCGTGCTCGAAGGGGCGCCCTCACCACTCGTTCGGGGCCTCGGCGGCGACATGGGAACGGCCGTCGCAGCGTTGCACGAGGACCATGGCGTCGAGATCCGATGCGGCGTGACCATCGAACGGCTCACCGAGCTCGGCGTCGAACTGTCGGACGGAACGAACATCTCGGCCGACGTCGTCGTGGTCGGTATCGGCGTGGAGCCGGTCACCGAATGGCTCGAGCAGAGCGGTTTCACTGTCGCCGATGGTGTGGTGTGCGACGCGACGTTGTTCACGGGGCAGCCGAACGTGTTCGCTGCCGGCGACATCGTGCGTTGGCACAACTCGCTGTTCCAGACCGACATGCGGATCGAGCACTGGACCAACGCGGCCGAACAGGGCGTAGTCGCCTCGGCGAACCTGTTGGCGGTCGGGAGGGGTGAGCCCGGCGAGCCGTACTCACCGGTGCCCTTCTTCTGGAGCGAGCAGTACGACCGCCGTATCCAGTTCGTCGGGTACGGCGTCGGCGCCGACGAGGTCACCGTGATCGCCGGTTCGCCAGACGACCGTCAGTTCGCCGCGCTCTACGGCCGGGCAGGCGTGCTCGTCGGCGCACTCGGCGTCAACATGCCGAGGGCGGTGATGTCGAACCGCGCCGCGATCCTGCAGCGCGCTTCGTTCGACGCGTCCGTCGCCCAGGCGTTGGCTCCGCCGCCAACGACCTGAGCTCCGAGACGGGTGTCACCCGATCGTCAGGTCGGAGCCGTCGACCTTGATCGAAACTCCGAGAACCGAACCACCGGTTGCGTTCTTGCCCGAGATGTCGACGCCGCCGAACGGCGCTGCGATCAAGCCCGTCCACGAGGCATCCTTCGCCTTCACCTCGATGACGTCCTTCTTGCACGACACGGCCGCGCTGAGCAGCAGCGGCAGGTCCGGCTTGAACGGCGACATCGTGGTCGCGTCGATCGAGACCTTGATGGTTCCGAGGGCGACGATGGTCACGCCGTTCAGACTCGGTGACTTCTTCGAGATGTCGACGTCGCCGGTTACATAGTGAATGCCTGAAGCAACGTTCTCGTCCCCGATCTTCCAATCGCCGAGATGCACGATGACGCTGTTCGAGTACGGACCGAGTGCGGCGAAATCGGCAGCCTTCCAGGGGAGTGTCGGGAGCACCATCGCGGAACTCTGCGTTGTCGACCCGAGCACGGTGCTCTTGCCGAGATCGACCTTGCTGGCGTATGACACGGGACCGTCGAAGACAGTCGCGTCGTCCTTCGCCTTCAGCTCGCCGTTCGAGCGAGCGCCGCCGAGCACCTTGACCGTCTTGCCCTTGACTTCCAGGCCGTCGTCGCACGACCCGTCGCCGAGCGACAGCAGTCCGAACCCGGCGGTATGTGGCCGCACACCGGTGACGACGGGAATCGTGGGGGTCGTCACGGGGACCGTCGTCGTGGTGACCGGGACCGTGGTGGTCGTCACGGGGACCGGGACCGTGGTGGTGGTGACCGGGACTGTCGTGGTGGTCGCCGGGATCGTGGTCGTGGTGGTCGGGACGACGATCTCGCATGCGTTCGGCAGACCGGGTGTGCCGAGCTCGCCACGGGTTCCATAGGTCGTGATCGACGTGCACCAGTTCTCGGGAGCGGCGTTGTCGCTGGCCAGGTCACGCAGGGCCGCTGAGGCGCCGCTTCGTGCGGGGAGTGGGCGTGTTTCGGTCCAGGTGACGCGATCGACGGGCACGAGGGTGGCGTCGAGCAGGTTGATCTCGTCGGCACCGTTCACCAAGGGGAAGTCGGCGCCGTACGAGTAGTTGACCGGGGCGCCTCCGTTGATGCGGGTCGAGGTCTCTCGGCCGAGCACGACCGAAAGGCCGGGCTTGAGCACGAGTGAAGTGGCGATGGTATGGGTGTCGAAGTCGTCGTCGCGGAGCGTCCAGCCCTTGACGTCGATGAGCTCCGTGCCCGTGTTGGTGAGCTCGATCCATTCGCCGACCGTGTCGCTGACGGCAGCCGAGTCGATGTGCACTTCGCTGATCACGATCGGCGCGTGGGCCAATGGCGTGCAGTCGTTGGCGGTGCCGGGTGTACCCCGGTCGCCGCGACCGTATTGCGGGCCGCTCTCGCACCAGCTGCCGTCGACGACTGCCATCGAGGCACCGTTCGGTCGCATCCAGACCTCGCCGTCGTCCCAGGCCACCGAGTCGACCAGTTGGCCGTGCTGGCTGAAGAGCTCGAGGGAGTCGGCGTTGTTGGCGAGCACGACCGAGCCGCCGTAGGAGTAGTCGACGCGGGCGCCACCGTTGGTCTCGGTGTTCGTGGAGCGACCGAGTACGACGAAGCCGTTGGCCGGCGCGATCAGCGACTCACGGATGAAGTGGAAGTCGCTCGTGTTGTCGCCGAACGACCATCCCTTGAGATCGACGTCGGCGCCGGTCGGGTTGTGGATCTCGAACCATTCGCCGCGACTGTCGGAGACCGCGGCCGGGTTCCGCATGATCTCGCTGAGCCTGAGTGCGGGAGGATCTGCGGGCAACTCGCAAGTGCCGGGCGTGCCGGGCGTGCCGAAGTCGCCGTCGCCGAAACGTTCGTACGACTCGCACCAGTTCGGCCCGAGGGCGTTGTCGGTGGTTGGGAAGCCGAGGGTGATCGATCGTCCTGACGGGATCGGGAATCCGGCGTCGGCGCTCCAGTCGATCCGGTCGACGATGGCGCCGTTGGGTGACTTCACGATGATGCGACCCGACTTGTTGAACAACGGGAGATTGGTGCCGTACACGTAGTCAGGCGTGATGCCGCCGTTGGCGGCGCTGTCGCCGCTCGCGGCGAGCACGGCGTTCTGGCCGGGCTCGATGACGAATTTTCCGATGGTGTGGGTCTTGAAGTCGCCGGCGGTGAGCGTCCAGCCGGACACATCGACCGGGGCCTCGCCCAGGTTGCTGATCTCGATCCATTCCGACGCCCGTTCTGACGCGGGAACCTCGGGATCGAACATGATCTCGGTCACGACGAGAGGGTGCTGACCCGGGGCCTGACACCACGTTGCGGCGTCGGGGGTTCCACGGTCACCGGTTGCCCAGCTGGTGGTCGCTTCGCACCAGTTCCGGCCGAGGTTGTTGTCGGAGGCCGGGTCGAGCAGTGACATCGAGGCACCGTTCGGGTCGGGGAACGTGCGTCCGTCGTCCCACTTGACGCGGTCGACCTGTACGCCGATCCGGTCGGCGATCACGAGCTCGTCGTGCGAGTTGAACAGGCGCATCTGCTTGCCGTAGGCGTAGTCGAGCGGCACCTGGCCGTTGCTGTCGGGCTGCACGCCGAAGACGGCGTATCCGCCCGCCGGCACCACGACGGACGCGTCGATCACGAACGAGTCGTGATCGTCGTCCTTGACGGTGTAGCCAGCCATGTCGACCGGCTTGGTTCCGGGGTTGAACACCTCGAACCACTCGCCGAAGAAGTCAGATGTCGCCTTCGGGTTCTGAAGGATCTCGGTGATGACCAGCGGCTCGGCGGCAGCGTCGCAGTGGTTGGCTCGACCGGGGCTCCCGAGGTCGCCTCGCGCCAGCACGGTGGTCGAGACGCACCAGTTCTTCGGGTTGTTGTTGTCGAGCGACGGATCGACGAGAGATGCCGATTGGCCGTTGGGGACCATATCGGGATGGCTGCGCCAGTCGACGAGGTCGCGCTCGACCTTGTCGGTGTCGCGCAGCACCAGATGGTCACCGCTGTTGAACAGCAGGATCTCGTTGCCGTAGACGAGGTCGGTCTCGACGCCGCCGTTCACGTACTTGTCTTCGAGCCGGGTCATGACGAGGAACTCGCCCGGCGCGATCGACACGTCCGGGAAGCGGTAGCGGTCGTAGAACTCGTCGCCGAGCGTCCAGCCCTCGAGGTGGGCGGTCTCGTCGCCCCGGTTGTAGAGCTCGATCCACTCGCCGCGGGAGTCGTAGACCTCACGGGGGTTGATCATCAATTCATTGATGACCACGTCGGCACCGAAGTCAGCAGATGCACCGCCGGTGGCCGCGCCGAAGGCGGCCACACTCGTGACGAGCAACGCAGCGACTATGCCACCGACCGCAATCTCTTTTCTCAGCACCGCCTTTCATCGGTGCCTTGCGTTCGCGGGACAGTCAATTCTCCTTCAAGGTTGGCGACAACCGTCACATCCACGGTGGCGTGGCAGCCTCGCTGTAGCGCGGCCGAGCATTAGGCTTTCGGCCATGTCACATCTGTCGAATGTGTGGTTCAAGGTGAGCGATCTCCAGGTCGCGACGGGGCGGGGATGCAGGGTCACCACGGTGGACGGTCACGAATACCTCGACTTCGCTGCCGGCATCGCCGTCAACTCCACGGGGCATTGCCACCCGGTCGTCAGCCAGGCGATCGCCACCCAGGCCGAACGGTTCATCCACGCCCAGGTCAACGTGTTCACACACGACCTTCTCGAGCCACTCGCCGCCAAGCTCGCCGAACTCGCTCCTGGCGACATCGACACGTTCTTTTTCGCCAATTCGGGCGCAGAGATCACCGAGGCAGCGATCAAACTGGCCAAACAGGCGACGGGTCGCCCGAACACGGTCGTGTTCCAGGGTTCGTTCCACGGCCGCACGCACCTGGCAATGGCGATGACCACGTCGAAGGCGATCTACCGGGCGGGCCACAATCCGTTGCCGGGTGGCATCTTCGTTGCGCCGTTCCCCGATCCGCTGGCTTCCGACCAAACTGCAACCGTCAGCCATGCGTTGCGCGCGTTCGACCACTTGTTGCTCACGCAGACGGCGCCGGGCGAGACCGCTGCCGTGATTCTGGAACCGGTACTCGGCGAGGGTGGCTACGTTCCTGCCCCGGCCGAGTTCATCGAGGGCATTGCGCAGCGCTGTCGCGAGCACGGCATCTTGTTCATCGCCGACGAGGTGCAGAGCGGATTCGGGCGCACCGGCAAGATGTTCGCGGTCGAGCACTACGACATCGAGCCCGACATCATCTGCATGGCCAAGGGCATCGCGTCTGGCTTCCCGTTCGCCGCGCTCGGCACCCGTCGCGAGCTCGACGACATGTGGCCAAAGGGCAGTCATGGCGGCACATACGGCGGCAACCCGATCGGGTGTGCGGCCGCTCTGGCCACCATCGAGGTCATGAACGAGCCGGGCTTCATGGACAACGTGCGTGCCCGCGGCGATCAGCTTCGTGGTGCGCTGCGCGAGCTCCAGTCGATCGATCCCGAGATCCGCCAGGTGCGCGGGCCCGGGTTGATGGTTGCCACCCAGTTCTCCGACAACGGCCGCGTTCCTGCGCTCCTCGAACACTGCCTGCGTGATGGACACCTGATCCTGATGAGTGCCGGCACGTACGGGCGAACGATCCGGTGGATGCCGCCGCTGATCGTGAGCGCGAGCGAGGTCGAGGAGGCGGTCGGTGTATTCGCCTCGGCGCTGAAGGCGACCGCCTGACCGCATGCCGCGTCTCGACGCAACTCGTCTCGACTCGTGGCGTCATCTCAGTGCGCTCACGGCGCAAATGACGCGGCTCATCGATGACGATCTGCGCGCCGAGTGGGACATCTCGCTCGGTTGGTTCGAGGTACTCGGGGCGCTGCGTGACCTCGGCGGTCGTGCCCGCCCAAGTGCAGTGGCCGAACAGATGCGTCTGCCGCCGTCGAGCGTGAGTCGGCGGCTCGACCGGCTCGAGGAGGAAGGCTGGGTGCAGCGACATCGCTCCGTCGATCCGTACGACGGCCGCATCGTCGAGGTCGAGACGACCCGCCGCGGCCGCAACCTGTGGCGCGAAATGAACATCACCTTCCGACGTTCTGTGCAGACGCACTACGCCTCGCTGCTCGACGACGATCAGATCGCCGCCGTGATCGGCCTGAACGAGGTGCTCAGAGCATCGCTCGCGCCGGCCGTGACCGTCGCCCTCGACCATCCCAGCGACCAACCGATGTGGGCGTGATGTGATGTCTCGGCGGGGCGGCGACGGGTTCATGAGATGCAGCGACGGCCACGTTCGCTGGGGCATCTTCGGCGCAGCGGGCATCGTGTTCGTCTACCGGCATCCGGATCGGGGGCCACTCGTGATGTTGCAGAAGCGTTCGATGATGGCGCACGAGGGCGGTACGTGGTCGTGCGCTGGTGGTGCTCTCGACGAGGGCGAGACGGCACTCGAAGGCGGACTCCGCGAGGCCATCGAGGAAGTCGGTGCCCCGCCGGGTTCGATCAGCGTGCTCGGCGAGTACGCTTTCGTGCCGGCCACCGACTGGCGATACGTGACGTCCGTGATCGAAGTGGCCGAGATGTTCGGCGAGTCGATGAACTTCGAGACCGACGCCGTCGATTGGGTGCCGTTGCACGAGGTCGACTCCCGGCCCTTGCACGCCGGTTTCGCCGCGGCGTGGCCGCATCTCCGCGCGCTCGTCTGACGTTCGTCACGCCGTGTCGATCACGCGTGTCGATCACGCCGTGTCGATCACGCCATGTTGATGTAGATGTGTTTGGTCTCGAGGAACGCTTCGAGGCCCTGCACGCCGAGCTCGCGCCCGATTCCTGAACGCTTGAAGCCGCCCCAGGCAACTTCAGACGGGGCGGGCTGTGACTCGTTGATCCAGATCGTGCCGGCGCGGATCGCCTTGGCGAGACGCAGCGACGTGCCGACGTCGCGGGTCCAGATCGACGCAGCCAGGCCGTACTCGCTGTCGTTCGCGATGCGCACCGCCTCGTCGACGTCATCGAACGGAATCACCGACATGACCGGGCCGAAGATCTCCTCACGAGCGATTGTCATCGAGTTGTCGACGTCGGCGAAGATCGTCGGGGGAGCGAAGAACCCGTCGGCGACCGGACCGTCGGTCGGAATTGCTCCCTGGTACACCAGTCGTGCCTGGTCGATCTCGACGCCGGCGGTGACGTAACCCATCACGCGCTCGTGCTGGCGGGCCGACACCAGCGGTCCCATCGTGGTCGATTCGTCCATCGGGTCGCCGAGTCTGATCGCGGCCGCGTGCTGGGTCATCGAATCGAGCGCCTGGTCGTAGATCGACCGGTGTACGAGCACTCGCGATCCGGCAGAGCACACCTCACCCTGATTGAAGAACACGCCGAACGCGCTGCCCTTGAAGGCGGCGTCGAGGTCGGCGTCGGCGAGGACGATGTTGGGGCTCTTGCCGCCGAGTTCGAGCGATACTCGTGCCAGCCGGTCGGCGCACACCCGGGCGATCGAACTGCCGACGGCAGTCGACCCGGTGAACGAGATCTTGTCGACACCGGGGTGTTCGACCAACGCCGCGCCCGTCTTTCCGTCGCCGGTGACGAGGTTGAAGACGCCGTCGGGGAGCCCGGCCTCGGCGAGAATCCCTGCGAGTTCGATGGCGGTGAGCGGCGTCTGCTCGGCCGGCTTGAGGATCACGGTGCAGCCTGCAGCGAGCGCGGGAGCCACCTTCTGCGACGCCATCACGATCGGGAAGTTCCATGGCGTGATCAGACCGGCCACGCCGACAGGCTCCTTCACCACGAGCGACATCGCGTTCTCGGACGTGGCAGGGATCGAGCCCTCGATCTTGGTGGCCCAACCGCCGTAGTACTCGAAGATGAATGCGGCCTCGTCGACCTCGCCGAGGGCGTCGCCGATCAGCTTGCCCGAGTCGCGCGACTCCAGCTCGGCCAGGTGCTGGCGTTTCGAGCGGATCAGTTCCGCCGTGCGCAGCAGGATGCGCGCGATGTCGCGAGAGAGCGCGTGGATGCCCCACGGACCTTCGTCGAATGTCCGCCGGGCGGCGCGCACGGCGCGGTCGACGTCGACCGTCTTGGCCTCGGCGATCTCGGCGAGCAGTTCTCCGGTCGCCGGATTCCGTGTCTCGAACGTTGCGCCGTCAACGGCATCGGTCCATTCGCCGTCGAGAAAGAGTTGGTGTCGATTCATCGGGCACAGCCAACCACATTTCCGGCATGCGGCACACAGCCGACGGGCTTCGCTCGGGCGTCGGGCGCTCCGGTTTGAGCCCAGGCGGCTCCACACAGCAAACTGTCGTCCCGTGACGTGCGGGGTGCGTCGCCGTGAAAGCAAGGAGCCCGGGAGTCATATGACCACTGCTGTGATCGTCGATGCGGTCCGTACCCCACTGGGGAAACGCAACGGAAAGCTTCGTGAATGGCATCCGGTCGATCTCGCGGCGGCGACGCTCACGGGGTTGGTCGAGCGCAATGGTCTCGACCCCGCACTCGTCGACGATGTCGTGTTGGGCTGCGTGATGCAGGTGGGTGAGCAAGCCGTGAACGTGGCTCGCAACGCGGTCCTCGCAGCGGGTTGGCCCGACTCGGTGCCCGGTATCACGATCGATCGGCAGTGCGGTTCCGGTCAGCAGGCGGCACATTTCGCTGCACAGGGCGTGATGGCGGGCGCGTACGACATCGTGATCGCGGGTGGTGTCGAGGTGATGTCACGGGTGCCGATGGGGGCCTCGATGGCCGACGGGAAGTTCGGCTACCCGTTCGGGCCGAAGGTCGGGGCCCGATATGCGCCGCAGGGTGGTTTGGTTCCCCAGGGCATCTCGGCCGAGCTCATCGCCGAACGTTGGAACATCGGCCGTGAGGAGATGGACGAGTTCGGATTGCGGTCGCAGGAGCTGGCTGCGCAGGCCACTCGCGAGGGCCGGTTCCAGAACGAGATACTCCCTGTCGAAGGGGTCGACGGCGCGATGGTCACCTGCGACGAGGGCATTCGCGACACCAGCCTCGAAACGCTCGCCAGGTTGAAGCCGTCGTTCCGTCCCGAGTCGCAGGACGGCAAGGTCACGGCGGGCAACTCGTCCCAGATCACCGACGGCGCCGCGGCCCTGCTCATCATGAGCGAGGAGCGGGCAGGCCGGCTCGGGCTGCGACCACGGGCTCGTTTCGTCGACTTCGCGGTTGCCGGTGCCGATCCGCTATTGATGTTGACGGCACCGATTCCGGCAACCACCAAAGTGCTGGAACGATCGAAGCTCACCCTCGACGAGATCGACCTGTTCGAGGTGAACGAGGCGTTCGCGTCGGCCGTGCTGGCGTGGGCACGCGAGCATCAACCCGACATGTCGAAGGTCAATGTCAACGGCGGCGCGATCGCGTTGGGTCATCCGCTCGGCTGTTCGGGTGCCCGTTTGATGACCACGTTGCTCAACGAGCTCGAGCGCTCCGGCGGGCGGTACGGGCTGCAGACGATGTGCGAAGGCGGGGGTTTGGCGAACGCCACCATCATCGAGCGCGTCGACGTCGACTGACCGATTCGGCACGCTGCGGCACTCTCCGTGAAAGTGCCTGTGTTTATCTCACCGTGAATCCCGCGGGCTTGGGGATAACAGGTGCGCGGATGCCGCTACCGTGGCGCTCGTGAGCGTCGGAGAGATCATCTGGATAATAACGGGTGTACTTCTCGGCGTCGTTCTGTGGAAAACCGGCATCGGCATGTTGCGCTCGTTCTCGCGGCCCGTTCCACCCCCTCCACCGGCAGGTGAGATGCGCAAGGTGAACATGAAGTATCGGTGCGGAGTCTGCGGGGTGGAGCTGAAGTTGACGATGGCTCCCGACGACGATCCGCCGCCTCCGCGACACTGTCTGGAAGACATGGACGTGGTCGCGCCGCTCTACGACTGATGTCCATTGTCAGGCCAAGGAACCGCTCGCGGCGCCCAGTTATCCACAGAAAGTGGACAACCTGTGCGAAGTTACAGCCCTGTGATTCCCTCGATGTGGACAACCTGTGACGAATCGGCTGCTGTGAGCGCTCTCAGCGCCATTTCGTGGCGGTGTACAGACCGCCGAGGATGCAGCCGAGGCCGACGAGCGTCAGCCAGTTGTTGCCCGAGAACACCAGGTTGCGGGCCATGATGATGACGGAGCCGCCGATGAGCAGCACGAGCATCAACACGGGCACCCACGGTTTGCCGACGCGCATCTCCTGGGTGATCGGTGGCGTGTACCGCGACGACGAGTGCACGCCGTCTCTGTTCTCTTCGGGATTCACGAGGGGGCGATCGCCGGGACGCGTCCCCTTGGGAGTTGTCCGGCCGCCGGTCTTGCGTTTCGGAGGAGCCACGGCAGACGAGTCTATGGCGTTGTGCCCCGTGTCACCGCCCAAACCGGAACGCATTCGACAATTCGGCGGCTGAGCAGGCAGGCTGTCGAGCGTGCCACGTGTGCTCGTCATCGACAGTTACGACAGCTTCGTCTACAACCTCGTGCAGTACCTGGGTGAGCTGGGCGCCGAGCCCGTGGTGCGCCGCAACGACGC
>JBBKWQ010000082.1:0-11407 GCA_037969115.1 Ilumatobacteraceae bacterium | reverse complement strand
ATTCGAGAGCACGGCGTTGGTCGCCGGCGCCGCCCACTCGCGGGGAAGGGTGCGCCTCGCCGACGGCGACGCGACCGGCGCGGAACAGTCGTTGTCCGAGGCGGTGCGGCTCTGGAACGAAGTCGGCGCTCCCTATGAGGCGGCGACGGCACGCATCGGACTCGCCGAAGCCCACCACGCCAGCGGCAGCGAACAGCGAGCCGAATTGGAGCGCCACGCGGCCCGCAGGATCCTCGACGGGATCCGAGCCGCCCCGGTGCCCCCAGCAGGCGAAATGCCCCACGATGACGCGATCGACGAGCAGCCGCCTGCGTACCCCAACGTCGTCCGTCGAGAGGGTGACTACTGGACGGTGAGATTCGACGGGCACACCGTTCGTGTGCGCGACCTCAAAGGCATCCACTACCTGGCCCGGCTCCTCGCCGACCCGGGCCGGGAGTTCCATGTGCTGGATCTCGTCGCCGCCGAGACCGCCACAAATGCCCAACTCGACCGCAGCGCTCCGGGCCGCCCAGCACGTTCGGCACTCGGCGACGCAGGGGCGATGCTCGACGCCCAAGCAAAAGCCGCCTACCGCCGGCGCCTCGTCGAAATCGACGACGACATCGAGCAGGCGCACGCCATCGGCGACGACGAGCGGGCGGCGCAGGCCGACACCGAACGCGACTTCCTGATTCGAGAACTCTCCCGCGCCGTCGGCTTGAGCGGGCGAGACCGACGAGCCGCATCGGCGTCAGACCGTGCCCGGGCCGGCGTGACCCGCGCCATCCGGCACGCGATCACCCGAATCTCTGAACACCAACCCCAGCTCGGCGAGCACTTCAGTCGCACCATCCGCACGGGGACCTACTGCGCCTACATGCCCGACCCTCGATCCCCCGCCGGATGGGAGCTGTGACCTTGATCGATCGCTCAGACCGACACGCAGCGCTTCTGCGGTACGTGTCGATCTGTGGTGCGCTTCCTGCTCCCGCGGCGGTCATTCTGGGCGGCGAAACGGTGCGGTCTGCGTGCTTGAGCGGGTAGCTGCGATCCGCGTTGTGTCCGTGTGTCAGTGTGCTGACGTCGAGTGCGTGGGGTGTCATGAACGCCACCACCAGTCACTCATGCGAAGTCGTTGGCCAACTCGTCTTGATCGAGACCGACCCGATCCGCCAACGGGTCAAGCACGCCATCGCCGGCTTCTTAGCCGGCTACTCCGGGACCACCCTCGAGGCGTACCGCCTCGATCTACGCGGAGCCGTCACGGCGATCGCGGGGACTGCCGTCTCCGGCCGACGTGCAGCGTCGGGGCGGTGGTGCGTGGCGTGACGAGCACGTTGCCAGTGTCGCCGTCCCGGTGGTTGGAGGAGTCCTCCTCGTGTGCCGATGGAGGAGCATGGATGCAATGGACTCGGCCGACCTCGAACGTTCGCGGCATCGTTGGTTGTCGGTCGTCGGCATCGTGGTGGGGGCGGCTGTGATCTTGGCCCTGATCGCCCCGGTGGTGTGGCCGTCAAACGAGCGGCGGTTCGAGCATCTGCGCGATGAGCGAATTCCTGCAGTCGCCCCACGGGGCCAGTCGTTCGAGGACGCCGTGAGCTCGCACGAGGAGATCGGCTCGGACGTCTGGCTGATCGGCACCGATCGCGACAGCTTCGTGGCTCGCTCGTACCGGCTGCCGGACGATGCCGACGAGCGTTCGATCATCCTCGACTACGGCCGCGCGCTCCACGACGACGACTGGGAGGACATCGTGATCGTCTGCAACGACGACGGTTTGTCTGTGCGCGCGCTGAAGCGCTCGCGACTCAGGTTGGCCGACGCATTCACGATGAGGGTGACCGTCGGGGTGACGGCTGGCGTCTTCCTCCAAGGCCCCGACGCTCCATGGCCGACGTTCCATCCAGGGGGGCTGGGCGTGAACGTCTTCCTGACAGCGCCCCCAGTTCGTGGAGGTTACGCGTACGACATCCGGCACGAGCCACCATCGGTCAGCCGCGATTCTCGGTGCCACCTCGACTCGATCGTCGGCGACGAGGGCGATCTGCTGGTGGACTGACCGACCTGGCTCTCGACTTCGGCGACGGGCGTGGTCGCAGTCCGCAACCTCTCTGCGCGCCATCGTCGCAGTCGCGACGCCGGGATCGCCGACGCGACTGGGCTCAAACGCACGAATCGCTGCGCGCGATGATCGGACATGGCCGACGTTCACCACGAAGTGCTCGAACGATGTCGGCGCGCACTTCCTGGCTGGCACGACCTCACCGTCCACGACGTCGACTTCGACGACCCGAAGGGCTTCTCGACGTTCACCATGGGCGTCCGGCCGCGGCGCCTCGTCGACCCACCGGCCGTGCTCTACCGTCATCTGGCCGGCAAGGAGAACGCGATCCTCGACTTCGGCGCCGAGCGAACGACGTTCCTGTTGCTCGGCGTACACGACATCGCGGCGCGCTGCTACTACTACGACGAGACCTGTCGCATCGAGGAGTTCTACCGCGGCCGGACGCTCGTGGCAGGTGACATCTTCGACGCGGACACCCAGCGCGGCATCGCGGACGAACTGTTCAAGTTGCATCAGCTTGAACCCGACGACCTGCCGAGCCCGACGTTCTTCGAACTGCTCCACCAGCAATGGGGCGCCATGGCACGTTCGGTGCTCGAAGAACACAGCGGCGCGTTTCCTCCGCATGAACAGGCGCTCTGCGACGATCTCCTCGAGATCACCAGCGACCGCACGACCGAAAAGGTGCTGCGATGTCTGCCCGACGGCGCACCGGTGTTCTGCCACAACGACACGTACCACGGCAACGTGATGCGTGTCGACGACGGTCGCATCCGGCTGCTCGACTTCGAGTTCTCGTGCCGCAACCACATCGCGTTCGACTTCGCGAACCTGTTCGCCGAAACGGTGATGGAACACGGGCTGGTCGAGACACCGCACTTCCGCATCGCCGAGCCCCGATTCACCGAAAACGACATCGCCGCGCTCGTCGGTTACTACCTCGACAACGCCGACTTCGCCTCGCCGTCGACACGTGCCACCGAACTCCGCCGTCTCGTCGGCGAGACCCGGCGGGCGCTGCTCCTGTCCGACTACATGTACGCGATGGCTGCGCTGCCGTTGTCGTTGGCACCGATCCAACGCATCCGTTTCATCCCGTATGCCCACCAGCGGTTCCACAAGTTCCTCCGCGCCTGGGAAGCGGAGTTCGAGCCGGCGTGTTGAGCAGCAGGCGCTACTGCACCAGCTTGATCAGACGTTCCTTGAGGGCGGTGTACGGCGGGTAGAGCACCTTCAGGTCGGGCTTCACCCGCTTCTCGTAGACCGACTTGAGATGGCTGAACGTGTCGAACCCGGCCTTGCCGTGATACGCGCCCATCCCGCTCGGGCCCACACCGCCGAACGGCAACTCGGGTGGCCCGATGTGCAACAGCGTGCCGTTCACGCTGACGCCGCCGGACGAGGTGGTGTCCAACGTGTGTTGCACGGTGTCGTCGTCGCCCGAGAAGATGTAGAGCGCGAGTGGCTTCTCGCGACCGTTCACGAAGTCGATGGCCTCGTCGACGCTCTCGACGGCGAGCACGGGCAACACCGGGCCGAAGATCTCCTCGTTCATGATCGCGGCATCTGGCGCCGTGCCGACGAGCACGGTGGGCGCGATGTAACGATCGGTGGGGTCGATGATCCCACCGACCTCCACGGTGCCTGCATGCTCGCCGTCGAGGAGGTTGCTGATTCGTTTGAAGTGGTCGTCGTTGACGATGCGGCCGTAGTCGGCGCTCGTGTGCGGATCCTTGCCGTAGAACTCGGTGACGGCATTGCCGATCTGTGCGACCAGCCGGTCGCGAACCGGCCGTTCGACGAGCACGTAGTCGGGCGCGATGCAGGTCTGGCCGGCGTTGACGAACTTGCCCCACGCAATGCGGCGGGCTGCTACTTCGACATCGGCGTCGGCCGCGACGATGGCCGGGCTCTTGCCGCCGAGTTCGAGCGTCACCGGCGTGAGGTTCTCGGCGGCGGCTCGCATGACGATCTTGCCCACCCGTGTGCCACCCGTGAAGAAGATGTGGTCGAAGCGCTGAGCGAGCAACGCGGTCGATGCCTCGACCCCGCCCCCGAGCACGGTGATGGCATCGGGGTCGAGGTAGGTCGAGCACAGGTCCACCAGTGCCGCCGATGTGGCCGGCGACAACTCCGACGGTTTGGCCACGATGGCGTTTCCCGCTCCGATCGCAGCCGCCATCGGTGACAGCAGGAGCTGGAGAGGGTAGTTCCACGGGGCGATGATCAGCACGACACCTTTCGGCTCCGGCACGATCTTTGCGCTCCCGGGCTGGAACGCGAGCGGAACGCGTACCCGGCGATCTTTGGCCCATTTGCCGATGTTCGACTTCTGATGGGCGATGTCGGCCAGAGTGAATCCGATCTCGGTGGTCCACGCTTCGGTCGGCGCCTTGCCGAGATCCGATTTGAGCGCCGCGGCGAGTCGATCCTGGTTGTCGCGCAACATCGACTCCATCGCATCGAGCTGGCGTTCGCGCCACGCCATCGGCCGGGTCACCCCGCGATCGAAACCCGATCGCAGACGGGTGACTATCTCGGCGGCGTCGAACGGGCCCTCCGGCGCTGTGCTGTTTGCGTGATCGACCGAAGTCATGGGTGAGATCTCCTGTGTGATGGTGGCAGCGATCGGGAGGGAGGCGCGACCACTTCGTACTGCCAGGTTGTCAGGTCGGTGTCCGATCTCACCAGTGGGCCCGAGTTCGAGCCGAGTCGACCTCGTCCGTGGGCATCACTCACCGATCTCGAAACTGCGCAGGCTGCGGATGCCGAGCAATACTGCGCCCACGGTCAGCACGATCGAGGCGATGACCGCCGAAGCAACCGACAGTCGCGGATCGTAGAGGTCGCGATCGGCGATCGTGATGAACGCGTCGCTGGTGCCGATTGCGTACTCGCGGATCGAGACCCAACGCAACGCGTTGAACAGGTTGCTGATGATCGCCTCCCACACGAACACGTAGACGAGCCCGATGACGAGGGCTCTGCTCGTGACGGCACTGAGCGCGACGAAGACCGCGCAATACAGCAGAGACGCGACCGCCGCGCCCAGACCGAGACCGAAGAAGAGACCGTCGTTCGTCACGCTGTCGTGGACGATCCACGTCGTGAGCATCGTTGCCGGCACGACGAAGACGATCGTGACGAAACCGGCGACCACCGTCTTCACGATCATGATCCGCCATCGGGCGATCGGCTTCGACAGCAGGAACACCACCGTGCCGTCTTCGATCTCGGCTCCCAACGCAGCCGTGCCCAAGACCAGGGCGACCAGTGGGAGCAGCAGGGTCAAGATCAGCGAGCGATTGAGACCGATGGCGAACTCTTCGCTCGTGATCGCAGAGTCGGAATCGCCGCTGAACCGGAAGATCGCCCCGATGAGCACCGGCAGTGCGAGCACGAGCGCGATCACCAACGTTCGGCGGCGGCCCAGCAGCTGGCGGGCGGTGAGCGAAACGAGGACGCGATTCACGATTCCACCAGGTACGAAAAGACGTTCTCCAGCGAGTCGTCGGCGGGCCGAAGTTCGCGGAGGTCGACATCGATCGCGGAGAGCACATGGGCGATCGACTCGGTGAACGTGCCGTAGTCCTTCGTCTGCACCTCGAGTCGGTCATCGAAGAAGTGGAGACCGATGACCTCGGGGCGACCCACGAGCCGGGCGGCGATCGCCCGGTTGTCACTGGAACGCAGCGTGAACGCGTGGGGTCGATCGGTCATCAGCCGACGGATCTGGCGGAACGAGCCCGACGCCGCGAGGCGACCGCCGATCACCACGAGCACGTCCTCGGCCAGCTCCTCCACGTCTTCGAGAATGTGCGACGAGAACAGAATCGTGCGACCCGAGTTACCGAGATCCGTCAGCATCTCGGTCATCTGCAACCGCTGTCGCGGATCGGTGCCGTTGAACGGTTCGTCGAGCACCAGCACGTCGGGGTCGTGCACCAGTGCAGCGGCGACCTTCGCGCGTTGTCGCATGCCCTTCGAATAGCCGCTCATCTTGCGGTGCATGACATCGCCCAGCTCCACCATGTCGATCGCCGCCCGTGCCGCCGCCTCCGGATCGGTGAGCTGCTGCAACTTGGCGCTCGCGAGCGCGTACTCCCACGCCGTGAGGAACGGATAGACCGAGTCGCGCTCGGGCACCAGACCGACGTGTCGGAACATGTCGACGTTCTGCCACGCCGGCTCGCCCCGCACGAGAACCTCACCGGCCGACGGCCGCAACATGCCACTGATCATGTGGAGCAGCGTCGACTTTCCTGCGCCGTTGGGTCCGAGGAGGCCGGTGACGCCCGGCCGCAGTTCGAACGACACGTCGTTGATCGCGACGACGTCGCCGTACCACCGCGACACCTGACTCAGCGAAATCGCCGCCGACGGGCTCACAGCACGTTCCGATATCGACGCGTTGCGAACCAAGTGGCCACCGCTGTCTGAACCACGATCGCCGCAACCCAGACCCAGCCGGGGAGGTCGGCGTACGCGATCTGGGCGTCGGCATCGCCGTCGGGACCCGACACGAGTGCGGGAACGGCGTCGAACAGGACGAGCGTCGCGCCGCGCATCACGTACAGCGGGCTCGACAACATGACCGCAGCGGCCCACCCGCGGTCGAGCAGATCGACCAGAATCTGTGTCGCCACGAACGAAAACAGGAACGCGGTCAGAACGCTCACCAACGCGAAGGCCCGGCGCGACGCGAACGTCGCGATCAGGAGGCCGATGGCAGCCAGTTGAGCGCTGACGAGCAGGGCGCTCGCGAAGATCGCGAAAAGGTCGGATGTGTTGCTCGTGAACCAATCGGTGCTGTCGTCGGCGCCGAGCCAGTTGCCGACGAACGCCAAGAGCTGAGGCAGCAGCGTCAGCGACAGCAGGGCTACCGCGAGCGACGCGATCTTGGCGAGAATGTAGTCGTCTCGCCTGATCGGTCGTGAGAAGTAGAGCACCAACGTGTTGTTCCTGCGATCGTTGCCGACGAGATCGGAGGCCATGGCACCGACGAACAGCACGATGATGACCTGGATGAGGCCGTAGTAGTCCTGCGGTTCCAAGATCTCGAAGTCGCCACCCGCCAGAGCACCCGCCACCACCTGGATGAGCGCGGGAACGAATGCAAAGAACGCGAGCGAGAACGCGAGCACCTTCGGCAGCGCACCGCGTCCGATCCCGAACGTGTTGCGGATGCTCAGCACGCACAACGAGCGCACGGCGTAGCCCCGGCCAAGGCGAGGTCCGTCGTAGTGGCGGTAGCCGAGATCGAAGATCTCGCCGCGCGTGCCACCGACATCGGACATCAGCCGACCTCCTCACCACTGCGATGCGGTGCAGTCCTGAAGAGGTCGTCGAGCGATTGACGTTGCCGCACGATGCCCACCAGCGGCAGATCGAGATCGGCGACGGCTCGGACGATGACGCGATTCAGCGAGTGGTCGTCGTCGGCCGTGCCTTCGGGGAGCTGCACGGCAACGCTACGCCCGCCGACCGACGCCTCGAGCCCCAGTTCGAGGAGCCGTGTTGCCAGCAGCTCGGGATCACGGTCGACCTCGACTGTCAGCGAACCGACCAGGTTGGTGAACGACGACACGTCCCCGGCCTGCACCAGCTCGCCACCGTCGATGACCACCAGCGAATCGCAGACGGTCTCGATCTCGCCGAGCAGATGCGATGACATGATCACCGAGACTCCGAACGTCCTGCCGGTGCGTTCGATCAATCCGAGCATGTCCTCGCGGCCCTGCGGGTCGAGTCCGTTCGTCGGCTCGTCGAGGAAGAGCAGCTTGGGATCGTGCACGAGCGCTTGCGCCAACTTGACGCGCTGTTTCATGCCGGTCGAGTACCCGCCGATATGACGGTAGCGCTCCTCGAAAAGCCCGACGTGGCGCAGGATCTCAGCGGTGCGCTCCCGCGATTCCGACGCCGGAAGACCGCTCATCCGAGCCATGTGGATCACGAACTGGGTTGCCGAGATGTCGGTCGGCAGGCAATCGTGTTCGGGCATGTAGCCGATGAGCTCGCGGATGCGGATGCCATCGACCATCGGGTCGAACCCGAACACGCTGGCTTCGCCACTGGTCGGTTCGACGAGCCCGAGCAAGATCTTCATGAGGGTGCTCTTGCCGGCGCCGTTCGCTCCGATCAGCCCGACGACCCCCTGCGACAGTTCCAACGTCAGTCCGTCGAGTGCGGTTACGCCCGGGTAGCGCTTGGTGAGTCGCGTCACCTCGACCAGCGTCTGGTCGATCGATCGCCGGTCCATGTGAGCCATCCTGGCAGTTGGTCGACGCTCCAGAGCGACCGAAGTCACATCTCGAGTGCACCGCAATTTCCGCAGATATCAGAATAATCCCCGGCGTTTCTCAGTTACATGTTGCATGGTGTGTCCGTGACAATCGTCGAGGCAGTCTCGGTTACCGCCCGCCTTCGCCAGGGCGCAGATGTCCGCGAGGCGAGCACGCCGTCGGCAATCGTGCGCCAGACGGCGATCATCGTCGCAGGGTTCTTCGCGTATCTCGGTGTCCGCTCGGTCGCCAACGGCTCGGAAGTCGGCGCTTTCGAGAACGCCCGTCGTGTGCTCGAGTTCGAGAAAGCATTCGGGCTCGACATCGAGCAGGCTGCGCAGAACGCAGCGCTCGAGATTCCGGCACTGATCGGATTCTTCGATTTCGTGTACGCGTGGACGTACTGGCCGTTCATCATCGGAGCGTTCGTCGTCACGTGGTTCTGGAAGCGCGAGCTGTTCGTGATCTATCGAAACGCGATGGTGATCTCGGGCACCATCGGACTCGCGATCTTCGCGCTGTATCCCGTGGCTCCGCCACGCTTTCTCCCTGGGTTCGTCGACACCGTCGACTCGACCTCGCGGAGCAACTTCATCGCGCATCCGGCAGGCCTCATCAACGAGTTCGCCGCACTCCCGAGCTTCCACGTCGGCTGGGTCGCCATGGCCAGCGCCGTGGTGATTCTCGGTGTCAGCCGCACCTGGCTGCGAGCGGTCTTGTTGGTGCCGACCGTGCTCATGTCGATCTCGGTCGTGGTGACCGGCAATCACTATCTCGTCGACATCATCGCCGGACTCGTGCTGTCGTTGTTCGGCGTGGTCATCGCGGTCCGCCGCGAGCTGGCCAAGGGCTCCGTCGAGCTCGCGTACACCGACTGATCCGCCTGCGCGGATTGCGCCGACACCTCAGGGCTACCAACATGGGCCGATGACCGATCAGATCGACGAGTACAGCCTGGCCGATCGTTATCAACTGACGCGTGGACGGGTGTTGCTCACCGGGATCCAGGCACTCGCTCGAATCCCCGTCGAACAGCTGAGGACCGATCGCGAACACGGTCTGAATACCGCGGCGTTCATCTCCGGCTACCCCGGCTCGCCGCTCGGCGGGTTCGACCTCGAGATGGCTCGTGCCCGCGACACCGTGCCGGAATTGCCGATCGTGCACCAGCCGGCGGTGAACGAGGAGCTCGGTGCCACGTCGGTGATGGGTTCCCAGCTCGCATCCACCCGCGCCGACGCTCTGTACGACGGAGTGGTCGGGCTCTGGTACGGAAAGGCGCCCGGACTCGACCGGGCCGGCGACGCGCTGCGGCACGGCGTTTTCGCCGGTTCGAGCACCTACGGCGGAGCGATCGCGATCGTCGGCGACGATCCCGATGCGAAATCATCGACGATGCCGTCGTCGTCCGACGCCACGCTCGTCGACCTGCACATGCCGATCCTGTACCCCGGCACGATCGCCGAGTGTCTCGAACTCGGCCTGCACGGCGTCGCGATGTCGCGGGCGTCGGGGCTCTGGTCGTCGCTGAAGATCGTCACGGCGGTGGCCGACGGTTCGGGCACCGTCGATCTCCCGGTGCTCACCGCACCTCCCGAACTCCCGACGGTCGAGATCGACGGCAAGGTGTGGGTGTCGCACCCATCCGCAGAGTTCCTCGGACCGCGGATGGTTGCGGTCGAGCGGGAATTCCGCGAGGTGCGCGCCAAACTCGCGTACGAGTACGGCGTCATCAACCGGCTCAACCGAGTGAGTGTCGACCCGTCCGATGCCTGGCTCGGCATCGTCGCAACCGGGTTCACGTACTACGAGGTGGTCGAGGCATTGCGCCGTCTCGGTCTCGCCGACGACGACGCAATCGCCGGCAGCGGGATCAGGCTGCTCCAACTTCGAATGCCGGTGCCGTTCGACCAGAAGCTCGTGCACCACTTCGCCGAGGGCCTCGACGAGATCCTCGTGATCGAGGAGAAGAACCCGACGCTCGAGTGGCTGATCAAGGACGCTCTCTTCGCCCGGGCCGACCGACCGCACGTGGTCGGCAAGACACACGAGGACGGTCGGACCCTCATGCCGAGCTGGGGACGGCTCGACGCCGACACGATCCTGCCCGGTCTTCGCGAACGTCTCACGCCTCGGCTCGGCGAGCGGCTCGCACCACTGCCGCCTCCCCCTCGCGAGCTGATCCCCCTGTCGGTCAACCGAACTCCGTTCTTCTGCGCCGGCTGCCCGCACAACTGGGGCACCAAGGTCGAAGACGGAGCTGTCATGGGCGCCGGCACCGGCTGTCACGGCATGACCCTGCTGATGGACCCCGAACGGGTCGGCGACACGATCGGCATCACGGCCATGGGCAACGAAGGAGCCCAGTGGGTCGGCATGGCGCCCTTCGTCGAGACCGATCATCTGGTGCAGAACTACGGCGACGGCACGTACTTCCATTCCGGTCAGCTCGCCATCCAGTACTGCATTGCCGCCGGGATGCACATGACCTTCAAGATCCTCTACAACAGCACCGTCGCCATGACCGGCGGGCAGGATTCGATCAGCAGCGTCGACGTGCCGGCCCTGGCCTCGATCCTCCTGCAGCAGGGCGCCAGCAAGGTGGCCATCACTACCGATGACCCGTCGGGCTACCACGGCATCGAGCTCCCGCAGGGTGTCGACGTCCACCCACGCGACCGCATCGTCGACGTGCAGGCCGCGCTACGCGCCGAACCGGGCGTGACGATCCTCATCCACGACCAGGAATGTGCGGCCGAATTGCGTCGTGATCGCAAACGCGGCAGGGCTCCCACCCCGACGAGACGGGTCGTCATCAACCAACGCATCTGCGAAGGATGCGGTGACTGCGGCGATGTCAGCAATTGCCTCTCGGTGCAGCCGGTCGACACGCCTTTCGGCCGCAAGACCCAGATCGATCAGGCGAGCTGCAACTTCGACGAGTCGTGCCTCGACGGTGACTGCCCTGCGTTCATGACCGTCGAACCGGCAACCGGCGCCGGGGTGTCCGAAGGCACCCGCACACGCGCCCCTCGCCCGCCCGACCCTTCGATCATCAACCCGCGTCCCGTTGTACACC
>JBBKWQ010000081.1:0-5330 GCA_037969115.1 Ilumatobacteraceae bacterium | reverse complement strand
CCAGAGCGGGAATGTGAACTTCGATTTCGAGATGTCATGGACCAACCCTGACCTTGCGACTGGGTCGGGCGACGCCCGGGGCAAGGGCGCGATCGATTGTGCCGATGCCTCGATCATCGTGTGGTCTCTGGCAATGAATCCGCTCTCACCAGGACCGACTCAGAACGGCTGAAGACAGCTCAATAACCCGCTGCGCCCGACCGTGCCTCAGTAGCGCAGATCGGCACGTCCGATCGGGCAGTCCCGCTCAGATCGTGCGACTGGCCCGACCGTCCCAATCCGAACCTCCACCCGACCGATCAGAGCTGAGGTCGATTGGGCCCTTCGGCACTTGGCGGTGGTAACGCTGCGGCGCACGCTGGAACCGACGCACGGAAAAGGAGGTCTTCGATGAGCAACATCAAAGAAGAGACGGCCGGCCACGCTGAAGGGACGCCGCCGGCCACATCCGCCACCGAACCTGTCAAGTCGTCCCGAGCGCGGGTATTGGCGATCCTCGTCGCCATTGGGATGCTCTTGTTGGGCCTGCTCGGCGGATGGATGCTGGCAAGTAACGGTGACGACCCTTCGACGTGGGGTGGGGAGATCGAGGAGGCGACCCTCGCCGAAATCGACGACCTTCTTGACGACTACTGGGCCGGTTGGGACGCCGGGAACGGCGACGCCGTGGTCGCGCTCATGGCCACAGACGGCTGGTTCTCGTCGGTCAACACCGCGCAAGGCGGGTACACCGGTGAGCAACTCGACAACTACGTCGACGAATACGGCAATCTGGAGTTCACGCAGGTCGGACCGACAACAGTTATCGAGACTCGCGCTGGCTACGAAGTCGCTGGAGCCGAACGGGTCGACGAGTTCACCCCCGAACCGCTGTGGGCCCTCGATCACTTCGTGATCGTCGAGGAGAACGGTCAGCTGCGCATCGCAAGTCATCAGGTCATCTCCACGGTCTGAGACTGCGGGCTCGACGGGTGACCCCGCCGGTGTCGATCGGGGTCACCCATATCGATCCGGCCCTCGGGACCGGACGACCCACGCAACGTCGGCACATCTTCCTCACCGGCACCCGATCAGATCATGCGGTTGGTCGCCGCCCGGTCGTAGCGCTCACCGCTGCCGGATCTCGCGCTGGTCTCGGATGCCGGCTGGACGCATGTTTCCTAGCGCGGCTGCACGGCACAATGGTCACCATGCGTCTTCCTGACCGGTGTCGTTTCGCGGGCGCTGTGGCCTTGCTGGTCGTACTCGGCGTCGGGTGCGCCCCAAAAACGGTGACGCGCGACATCGCTCTGGACGTCAATGTCGCTGCCGGTTCGGAACCGGGCGCAGTGGTCGTTGTCGGCGAAGGAAGAGTCTGTGAAGGCGAGCTTTCAGTCGACGTTGATGTCGACGAAGACGGTCGCACGTTCGCCGAGCGCCTCGATTCGGCGCTCTCGCCAACCTGCGTGCAGCGTTCCGAGCAGGCCGAGTTGATGGGCAAACAGTTGCCGCCGGAAGTCCTCGTTGGCGATTCGGTGCGAAACCTCGAAGTCGCACGCCATCGAGAACGTCACTGACTCGAAGATCCAATACAGGAGCTCGTCCGGATCATGAGTTCTTCGACGATCTTGTTCGACGCCACGCTCACACACAACCCAGTGCATCGCACCGTCGGCTGAGACCTCGATGTGCGGGCGAGCGGAGTCTTCCGAAAACCCGTATGTCGGAAGGAGCGCATCGGGCGCCCTGATCTCGCCACCCCGCATCTCAACTACCGCGCGAAGTTCTTCCAACGACTGCACAAGCACCAGTCTCGCGGCCCGAGCAGGCGAAACAGCCCATGCGGTAGCAGAGGCTGCCCGTAAATATCGTCCCGAACGACCAGCGCCAGTAGCTGCGCGCGATCGGCACATCGGCGCTCGGCCAGGTGAGCGAGATCGCGCGGGGAGATTTAATGGCGCCGTTCACGGAGTGAGACCCTGTCGCCATGCGAACCGGACTCGTTCATCACATCGAGATTTGGGTCCCGAACCTGGACCGAGCAACGAAGAGTTGGGGTTGGCTGCTCGAGACGCTCGGCTACGCGCCGTTCCAAGATTGGAAGGCCGGGAAGAGTTGGAAGCTCGCCGACACCTACATCGTGGTCGAGGAATCGGCCGACGGAACCGGACCCCACGTCCGGACATCGGGCGGCCTCAACCACCTTGCGTTCTTCGCTGGGTCGCGTGGCGATGTCGACACGATCACCGAAGCGGCCGCCGGTCACGGTTGGACCATGCTCTTCTCAGACAAGCACCCGCACGCGGGCGGACCAGACCACTACGCGTCATACATCGAGAACAGTGACGGCTTCGAGGTCGAACTCGTCGCCGAAGAGCCGGCACCCGTCTGACCAGAGGACACCAAACCCACTCGATATCGATCCGCGGACCCTCGGTCCGACACCGCGCTTGTACGGCACGTTGGATCGGTCCCGCCCGCTCGCAACGTGCGGTTGACCGTCGTGTGCCGAGATGGTGGGCTGTGTCGATGTCTTCGTCTCCAACTCGACCGACGACTGAGGTCTCAGACGTGATCCTCGACTCGATGGATCGAATGTTCGCCCAACTCCTCGAGCGACTCGAAGGTCTGACGACGGACGAATATCTCTGGGAACCCGTGGCTGAGACCTGGTCTGTTCGAGCCCGTGAGGGCGATATATCGCTCGTCGACGGAGCGGGTGAACGAGACGTTGACCCGCCTCCGATCACGACAATTGCGTGGCGTCTCTGGCACATCGCCATCGACTGCTGCGATGACTACACGCGTCGCTTCCGCGGCGACACTGCCGATGCCTCAGCCGCTTGGACCCTTGACGCTGACGAGGCGATAGAGATTCTCCAGGACAAGTGGTTGGCGTACCGCAGCATCGTTGCCGATCGCGACTGGTGGGAAGAACTCGGCGACACCTGGGAGTACTGGTGACGTCATTCGATCGCTGACATGGCGATGCATGCCAGCAACGAACTCGTCCACCACGGTGCAGAAGTTGCCCTGCTTCGCGACCTCTACCGGGCATCGTTCTCCGAGGCCACGCCCTGACGAAAGGACGCTGTGGAGCGAGCGGCGGCCACCGATCGGAACAGAGGCGAGGCGATCAGAACTACGCCAGCCTTCGCGTCATCAACCCGCTCCTGAACGGCACATCGGGTTGGAAGCGCCCGCTCAGATTGTGCGTGCCCGCCGACCCAACCGGATGACATGCTGGCGGGTGTCAGGGGTGAAATGACGGATGTGAGCATGCTGTTCGACGCGGAGTACGGGCGCCTTGTGCGTTCGCTCGGCGTCGCATTTGATCCGGTCGACGCTGCTGATGCTGTGCAGGAGGCGTTCATCGAGGCTGACCGTCGGTGGGGCGAGGTCTCGCGCTTCGATGATCCCGCAGGCTGGGTTCGCCGGGTCGCGTTGAACCGTCTCTTGAACGGGCGGCGCAACCGGCGACGGCGTCGAGAGATCCTCGAGACGATTCGCCCGACGCTCGATTCGGACCTGGCCGCCGATCTGCTTGATCTTCGCCGCTCGGTCGCCGCGTTGCCTGACCGGATGCGGGCGGCGGTCTGTCTGCACTATCTGGCCGACTTGCCGGTTGACGAGGTGGCCGTGGCACTCGAGGTCAGCGCTGGCACGGTGAAGTCGAATCTGCACGACGCCCGTATCCGTCTGCGTTCCGTGATGGAGGTTTCCGATGCCTGATCAGACCGACTTGGCGACCCAGCTCGCCCGCCTCTCACCCGAGGTCGATGAGGCCGCCGCCCGCTCGCTGTTCGAGCGTCGCCGACAGCCCCAGCCGGGACGGCGCTGGCTGATGCCCGCTGCTGCCGTGGTGCTGGTGGTCGCCGGGGTAGTCGGCCTGGCGCTGGTGGCGGCCGATGATGCCTCGGCTCCTGCGGCTCCGGCTGACACGACGGTGCCCGACGAACCCGATGCTCCACTGCGCCCGGCACCCGGTGAGACCCTGATCGCCGGTGAGGATCACTTCGACGTCATCACCGTGGCTGAGACGACTGTCGGTTTCGGCAACGCCGAGCTGGTGACGTCTGACGACGAACTGGCGTCGCTGTGGGCCGAGTGGAACCCGGGCGTCGACCGACCTGAGGTCGACTTCAGTGACGATGTGGCGCTCCTGATGACCCGCCCCGACGACGCTTGTGCTGACGTCGTCACCCGGTTCGGGGTGACCGAGCAGGACGGCACAGCGGTTTGGGTGCCGGTGTTCGAGCAGCTCACGGAAGCGTGCAGGCAACCACTGTTGTCATGGCTGCACGTCGTGGCCATCGATCGGGCTGCGCTCGGCGACGAGGCCCGGATCCGAGTGCCCGCCGCCGACGTGTACGACGTGCCCGAGCAGATCATCGAATTCACCGCGCCGACGGGAGACCTTGACGACGGGGCTGAGACTGCACCGGTCACGCTCACTACAACCGACGTCGTCGTCGCGTTGCCGCCCGTCGGCGAGCCGGCGTTGCACAACACCTCGATCGGCATGTTCTACGTCGTGCAACACGACGACGGTGACGTGTCGGTGATCCCGGCGACGATCGACCGACGACCAACGGCCGACGAAGGCGTCGCGATGCTGAAGGACCTCGTCGTCGTGTCGAAATCCGGTGGGTCGTTCGCCAGCGATGGCGACATTTGGGACGGATGGGGGCGGGCACTGACAGCTGGTCGCAGCTCCGACCTCGTCGTCTACGCCGGGCAGGTGGTCGGCGACGACGTCGAGGTGCTGTACTCCGACGCCACCCGCATCGAGGGCGACACCGAGGTACCCGACGGCGAGAACTATCCGTCCCAACCTGAACTGTGGGAGCCGATCACACCCGAACAGTTCTCCACGCTGTCGTCATCGGGCCCGATCTGGCGGCTGTTCGACGCCCAGCTCGTCGTCGAAGACGGCATCGGCCGCATCTGCACAGTCGACACGAACGCGCCGGTCGACCAGCTGAACGGTTGTGACGAGACCAGCACAGCGATCGACACCCTCATCACGTCGACCGACCCCGACATCACCACCTGGTACGACTCGCCCATCCTCGCCCTGCAAGACCCGTTCCGCGGTATCACGCACGCGATCCCCCTCGCGGGCGATAGCAGCCGCAAGGACGCCCTCGACGAGTAGCCGACGACTCGAAGATCACCAGCGCATAACGCGCCGAGGTGGGCGCTCGCAGACTGCGCAAGATCGGCACGTACCGGCGTGGCTACCCGAACGGAAACGTGCGGCGGTTCGGGTGCGGTCCGTCATGAGATGAGCGACTGATCATGCGCAACCGAACTCCTCGGTCGATGACGGCCAGGCCTCGACTCCGTCG
>JBBKWQ010000080.1:0-2748 GCA_037969115.1 Ilumatobacteraceae bacterium | reverse complement strand
GGCGGCGAGTTCGACAGCGTCCACATTCCCGGTTCGTACAACGTTCCGCTGGACACACTCGGTGAGCACGCCCGCGACCTGGCCGGGCTCGATCACCCGGTCGTGCTCGTCTGCAAGTCGGGCGGTCGCGCCGATCAGGCACGCACCAAACTGTCGGCCGCAGGCAAACAGAAGCTCCACCTCCTCGACGGAGGCCTCGACGCCTGGCTGGCCGACGGCGGTGACGCCGTGCGGGGGTCGAGCGAGACGTGGGCGATGGATCGACAGGTCCGCCTCGTCGCCGGGAGCATTTCGCTGGTCGGGATCCTGCTGTCGATCTTCGTCCCGAAGGCCAAGTGGCTCGCTGGCGGCGTCGCAACGGGCCTCACGTTCTCCGCCGTGACCAACACGTGCGCCATGGGCAACGCTCTTGCTCGGCTCCCGTACAACAAGGGCCGCGGCTGTGACGTCGAAGCGGTACTCCGGGAAATGAGCGTCGACGCCTGATCAGTGAGCGTCGGGACTGAGGTCCAGACGTCGCAGTAGCTGAGCGTTCACGGCAACGACGATCGTCGAGAGGCTCATCAGTGCTGCGCCGATCGCCGGTGGGAGTACGAATCCGATCGGCGCGAGTACGCCCGCCGCGAGCGGAATGGCGGCGATGTTGTAGCCCGCCGCCCAGACCAGGTTCTGGACCATTTTGCGGTAGCTGGCGCGCGACAGCGTGATCACCCCGAGCACCGCTCGCGGGTCGGACGAGGCGAGGACGACGCCGGCAGATTCGATGGCGACATCGGTGCCGGCGCCGATCGCCAGCCCGACGTCGGCGCGAGCGAGTGCTGGTGCGTCGTTGACGCCGTCACCGACCATTGCGACGGTCCGGCCTTGGCTCTGGAGGTCCTTGACCGCAGCATCCTTTTCGTCGGGAAGGACCTCTGCATAGACGTCGTCGATGCCGAGTTCAGCGGCGACGCTGTCGGCAACGGCTTGGGAGTCCCCCGTGATCATCACGACGAGGATGCCTCGATCGTGGAGCGCGTCGACGGCTCGGCGGGATTCGGGTCGGATGGCGTCCTCGAGTGCGAAGGTTCCGACGATTCGGCCGTCGACGACGAGGTGCAGCACCGCTGCTCCCCGTGCTTCCCATCCACGGATCTTGTCGTCGAGTTCGGTGGGTGGGGTGAGGTCGAGTTCCCGGAGCAGCGAGGGGCCACCAATCGAAACGGTCTGGCCGTCGACCGTTGCTGCGACGCCGCGTCCGGTCAACGACTGGAAGTCGGTGGCGTGTGCGGCATCGACGCCCGATTGTTCGGCTTTGCGCACGATCGCTCGGGCGAGCGGGTGTTCGGAGTCGCCCTCGACTCCCGCTGCAAGGGCAAGCATGCGATCGGTGTCCCCGTCGATCGCAGCGAGCTCGGCCACGACGTGCTCGCCAGCGGTGAGGGTGCCCGTCTTGTCGAACAGCACCGTGTCGATCGTGCGCATCTTCTCGAGCGCGAGCCTGTCCTTGACCAAGATGCCGTTCTGTGCCGCTTTTGCCGTGGAGAGCGAGATGACAAGTGGAATGGCAAGACCGAGTGCGTGCGGGCAGGCGATGATGAGGACGGTGACGGTGCGGATGAGCGCGTCGTCGGTGCGACCGAGCGCCAGCCAGACCACGGCGGTGATGACCGCAGCGGTGATCGCGACGTAGAACAGCACTGCGGCCGCGCGGTCGGCGAGTGCTTGAGCGCGCGACTTGGAGCCTTGGGCGTCGGCGACGAGACGTTGGATGCCGCCGAGGGCGGTGTCGTCACCGATCGCGGTGACCTCGATGCGTATGGAGTTGTCCGTGGCGACCGACCCGGCGACGACGTTGTCGCCTTCGCTCTTGGCGACCGGGTTCGATTCGCCCGTCAACATCGATTCGTCGACCTCGACGGAACCATCGACGATCGTGCCGTCGGCGGGGACACGACTGCCGGATCGAATGAGCAAACGGTCACCGACAACCAGGTCCCCGATGGCGACGGTTTCGACGTCACCGGTGTCGGTGATGCGTTCAGCTTCGTCGGGGAGCAGTTCGGCGAGCGCTGCGAGGGCGCCTTGGGCTTGGCCGATCGCCTTCATCTCCTGCCAGTGGCCGAGGAGCATGATGACGATGAGCGAGGCGAGCTCCCACCAGAACTCGAGATCGAGCGCCTCGGTCAGCGACACGAGCGACGAGACGAACGCCACTGTGATCGCCAAGGCGATCAGGAGCATCATCCCGGGCTGGCGGTTCCTCGCTTCGTCGATGCCTCCGGTGAGGAATGGTCGGCCGCCGTAGAAGTAGATGACCGTGCCGAGCACCGGGGCGACCCACTGCGATCCCGGGAAGGAGAGCTCGTAGTTGAACCAGTCTTGGATCTGTCCGGAGAAGATCAGAACGGGGATGGCGAGCGCAAGGTTGCGCCAAAAGGCGAGGCGGAACATCTCGGCGTGACCCTCGTGTCCGCCGTCATTTCCGCCGTGCTCGTCGTGGCCGGCGCGCTCTTTGGCGTCCATGGTGGCGTGATCAGGCGTCGGCGCCGGTTCGGTATGTGTGTCGTGATCGCTCATGAGATGGCCCCTCTGGCTGTCGTCCATGGCCCCACCGTAGACATTCCAGTCGAGAGCAAGGTCAAGTGACGTCGGTCTCGATACGTTGTTGGCATGAAGATCGGAGAACTTGCGAGCACGGCGGGTGTCAGCACCAAAACGATCCGCTATTACGAATCGATCGGTGTGCTCGACGAACCGGCACGGACC
>JBBKWQ010000079.1:0-9313 GCA_037969115.1 Ilumatobacteraceae bacterium | reverse complement strand
CTCCCTTCGCCGCATACACGGGACCGAAAGCAAGCGCCGCACACAGCAAACCCACCCACCAAAACCGACCGAGCGCCTTCGCGATGAACGACAATTCCATGAGCTACCCGCTTCTCTCTCGCAATCCACATCGACGACCCGAGGTCGAACTCTCCCCGACTGTCTCATCACAGTCTGTTCGGAGCGACAGGATGGATTGTTGCAGCAAGAGGAATACCGACAAGTACATCACTCCTGCCGCGACTCTGGTTCTTCGCTGTCGGGGGCGTTTCGGATGAGCAATTCACTCGTCCGTTCGACACGCAACGACCGGCGCTGGGACGGCGAGAGCGGGACAGTCCAACCGAGTGCAGCCACCTCGCCAACGTAGCACTCGAGCGCCTCGATCTTTGAGAGGCGGTCAGCGGGCGATGCTCGCTCGGTGGACCACGTCAGGTCGTGGGAGACCGCTGGTTCGACAAACGGGACCGATCGGCCACGCAGCAGTGATTTCGCGCGGGCGACCGGAGACACCGCATACGGTAATTCGCAGTACAGCCCGAGAGGCGCATCGATTCGGAGCTTCTGGAATGTCAACATCGCGGCGTACCAATGGTCGTAGTGGCCGAGTGGCCATCCGGGGACGTAGATGCGGTCGGCTCCGACGAGCTGATCACCCAGGGCTTCCCAGATGGCATGCGGATCGCGCGGCACGAGATGTTGGGCTTCGTCGAACGGAAGCCAGGTGGCTTCGACCCCGAGTACCCGGGCGGCGGCCGCATCCTCGGCGCATCGAGCAGCGACCACCTCTCCAGCCGTCCGAGTCCCGCGAGGTGCGTCCCACGACAAAGGGGGTCCATCGTTGTCAGGGTTGCCGGCGAACACCGTCACCAGCTTCACGCTGTGCCCCTCGCGCACCCACCTGTTCATCGTTGCGCCGAGCGACAGGACGCCGTCGTCGAGATGTGGAGAGACGACGACGATGTTCATGATGCACCAACCGTCTCGATCTTCAGGGGACGGCTACCGCGTGCGTTGAGTGCTCGCACCTCACCCATGATGAGCGACACCTCACCAGTCGTGCGACACATGACGGTTCGTTCACTGTGCGGCGCAAGGTGAAACCAATTCTGGTCCGGCACGTGGCCAGCGATGTCGATCGACACGAATTGGGCCAGCTTTTCGGTGCGGACGGTGACGTCGAGACCCGTGGGCGTCGGTACGGCTGTCGCTTGCAAGCCGATCGCGTGTTCGAGGGGGCGTTCATGACCGAGGGGCAGGTGACACGAGTCGGCCCGCACGATGCCGTCCGGATCGATGAGCTCGATGGACATCGAGTCGTAGACCGCCGGGCCGAATCGATACGCGTGATTGATGTCGCGAAAGCCCTCGAAGACGGATTCCAGGACGACGGTTTTGGTGGCTCGAGCAGCGATGTGGGCCGGCTGGATGCCGGTCGCGATCGACGTGCCGGCGGCGTCGAACAATCGAACTCGGACCGTGCCGTGGAAATCGTTGGCGGTGTCGTTGGCGAAATGTCCGATGAGACCGTCGAGCCCTTCGTCGATCACGAACACGGCCAGTGGAGCGCTCGCACGCGCGACGGCGTAATACGTGGACTTCGGGCGACCACGGACGTCGATGATTCCCCAACCGGCGCCGTCCCACAGATCGCGGAGCAGCAACAAGAGGGCACCACGGCACGGCGAGCCGGCTCGCCGAAACTCGTTCAACGTCGATTCGACTGCGACGCACGTGGCGGCGCGGCTGACGTCGAGATACCGATCGGGGTCCGCATAGCGCACGACGCTCGGGTCGACGCCGAAGATCGTCTGAACGTAGTGATCTCGAACGTCGTCGAAGTCCCAACCCGCGCCGCGGTCGCGAGGAACGCGCGCCTTCCAGCGTGGCGAGTGGGTTGGCCGTTCGCCGTCACGAAGGAAATCGTCCAGCGATTCGCGGCATGGTACGTTCGAAAACGCCAGGCATTCGGACGCAAACTTGACCCCCGACCGTCGGGCATCGGTCAACGGGCGCATGTACGCACCGACTCCGTAATAGTGGCTCACACCAGTCGACACCGAGAACGGAAACACACCTCCGATCGGGCTGCACGGAACGTAGTGCACCTGCGCCTCGAGCGTCGACACCATGCTCGACAGAACACGTCGACCGAGATCATTGGTGAACTCGCTCGGTTTGAATCCCATCATCGCCGCCTGCTGCTCGACCTCGCTTCCGCCGCACAGGATGACCAGCGACGGATGGTGCGCGACGTCGGCCAGGAACTGCTCGACTTCAGTCTCCACGCTGGTGGCGAACGCCTCGTCGTCGATCGGATAGTCCAGGTTGGCGAACATGAAGTCATGCCAGATGAGGATTCCCATCTCGTCGCACAAGTGATAGAAATCGGGTTGTTCGTACACCATGGTGCCGGTGACACGGATCATGTTCATACCGGCGGCGACGACGAGACGAAGCACATCGCGCAGTTCGGGTTCACTCGCGGAGAGTCGGACCACGTCGACCGGGGTCCAGCAGGCACCGCGGCAGAAGACGTCGACGCCATTGATCGACACCGCGAAACGTCCATCGTGCTCGTCGACTTCGACAGTTCGAAACCCCACCGGCCCGACCGGGAACGCGTGCGACTCGCCATCGACAGCGACGGCCACCGTGACATCGTGCAGCTTGGCGTCTCCGTGCGTTGCGGGGAACCAGAGCTCCGGATTCTGCACGTCGAGCCGTCCACTCAACTTCCACGCTCCGGCGCCGTCGGCTTCGACGGCGAGATCAACCGATGAATCGCCGAGCAGCAACTGCGCGCTGCCAGGAGACGCCGAGGCGGTGAGCGATCCTTCGAACGTCACGATGCCGGTGACACCGTCGAGACGGGCCTCCAGGCGTTGCGTTCGAATCTGGATCGGTGCGCCGACGATGACCTCCACGGGTCGCCAGAGTCCGACAGGGGCGGCTGGCACGGTCCACCCAGGGATTCTGCCGAGCATCGTCGTGCGCGCCCACCGGAGTTGCTGCATTTCGACCAATCGAGTCTTCCAACGGCCGCGTGGCCGGCGCTCGGCGAGGTGAGCGCGCAGGGAACGACAGACCACGACAAGGTCGTTTTCTGGCATGAACGAGACGTCGAGTTCATGACGATGGAACATGTTGGAGCTGTGCAGCACCAGTTCGTCGTTGAGCCAGACGGTCGCGATCGTTGCGATACCACCGAACTTCAGTCGTCCGGTCGTCGCCGCTGACGGAAACGATGTCCGAAACCACCAGTCGCCTGAATCGAAGTCGATCACGTCGTCATCGGTCCATTCACCGGCACGACGCATCGCCGATGCGGCGGTTCCGGGTACTTCGGCTGGAAACCACGTCGAGTCCTGTGCGCTCAGCTCGGTCGGGGAGGTGACAACACCAGCGTCGCTCGTCGTGACTTCCCATTCCAGAATGACCACGTCATGTGCTCCCGTAGAGATCGATCAGCGGTTGATACGCATCGATCCAGCACTGCGACATCGTCTGGTATTCACCGGTGAGATCCGCCGCTCGTCCCCGTGCTGCGCGGGCGAGTTTGAACTGGCATATCTTCGCGTTTTCCGCCAGTTCAGTGAAGGACTTGACCGAGACACGCAGCTCATCGTCGCCCAGCCAGGCTGCGAACGATGAGGCCATCTCTGCCCACGCACCGCACTGCCGAAGCGTGGCGAATGCGTAGCCGTGAAACCGCTCTTGGTCTTGAGTCCGCAGCCACTCGACGTCCGCGTCGATCCGTGCTGACAGTCGATCGATGGGGTTCGAGGTCGGCCGTCGCTCGAGGTGTTGCACGATCAGTTCATCGACCCGTGTCCGGAGCGTCATCGAGTCGGGTCGCTCGCGTCGCGACAGGTTCACGACCTCGGCGTAGGGCGGCAGCGACGTGTCGGCGTGGCCAACCCTGAGCACCCCGTCGTAGTCCTCGCCGGACAGTTCGTAGTAGCCCCGGTTGTGGAAGTAGCGCAAAGTTTTCGACGCGCGATCGATCATTCGAGGAGTAAGAGACGATTTCTGGTGGGTCAGACGATACGAAACCCCGACGGTGTCGGGCAGGTACCACGAGTCGACCTCGAGGGTCAGGAGGTGTCCGAGCTGGAGATGACGCTCGACGTGTTCCTCGATCGGCAACCACAGGTTCACTTCGTGTACGTCGATGCCGTACACCGCCCGCAGGTCTTCGAGTGGATACTTGAAGAACTCCCACTGCTCTCCGTCGAAGTCCGAACTCAGTAGAAATGCCAGTGGCGCGATGGGATCAAGCTGCTCGGAATGAAGCAGCTCCACCCAGAGGTCGACGTAACAATTTGTCTCCGGCCATATCCGATCATCGTCGTGGAGCGGATGGCGCTGATACTCCTCTGGCTCGAGATGGACGAGTCCAGGCGGTTCGATTACGGCCACAAGCGGTTCCTCACCGAGGAGGGCCACGCGTCGACGTCGACCCCGTGCCGTGCGAACAATGCGACCGCACAGCGCTCGAGACCGAAGCCGACGCACGAGGAGTGCGCGTCGCGCTGATCCGCAGTGAGAATTTCGAAGGTTTCACCGAAGTGCGCCTGGTGGTCGTTGATCGACGAACATGCTGTCGGATGCTCGTCATCATAGACCGAGACGAGAAACTCGATCTTCAACTCCTGTTCGCGTTGACTCGACGTCATGAACCTGCCCGCTCGGCCGAAGAACGGATCAGTAGCGATCTCGGAGCGCACTACCAGCCCGAGCGACTCCAGCAGTTCCGGGGCTCGTACCTTCCACTTCGCACGCCAATCGAGCACCTGATCGGGTGTGCCTATTCGGATGTGATCGAGCTGGCGGAATGCCTGAAGACGCATTGGGTCGATCGACGGTTCGCGCCGAAAGCAGTAGTTGGAGGTTTCAACGACGGTGCCGGCCGCTGGCAGGGTCCCCCGCATCGTCGGGTACACCGGGTAACAACATGCCGGTGTCATCGCCAGATCGCTCTGAGTCATCAATTCAGCGTAGGCCTCGTCATTATCGAGACGGCTGAGCAAATCGGCATGTTCGCGATCACCGCCTTCGAACAAGAAAACCGTGCCGACGAGGTTCGGAAAGTTCCGAAGATAACCGATCCGGTCGAACGTTGTCTTCGGAATCAACGGCGGGAAGGAAAGCTTGACCGGCTGTTCGGGCGCGCCGACGGACTTGACGAGAGCGTCGACGCCACCAACGACTCTCTCGAACGTCTCACTTTTGCCGTACAGCCCGTCGATTCCGGAGGGCAGCAGCAAGTTGGCCTCGATCAAAGAGTCGCGAAGGTCGCGCTGCACCGTGGCAAGTTCCTCCGGCGACACGTCAGCTGCCCTTCATCACGCACAGCAGCGAGGCGTTGTGATCCAGTACTCGGTCGTTGTGCACCATCAACACGGCGCTGTAGGCATCGCGGAGCTGCCGACCGAGTGAGTAGGGAGAATCGTTGCGATACCCGGCCATTCCGACGATGAGCAGACACGATTGAACGACCGCCAGGACATCCTGCGACGCCGAGACCTTCAAGTTGTTCATGCGAATTGCGAAACGTAGGGATGTGTGAAGATCCAGATCGTTGCGAGCGCGCTCGTATTCCGCGACTGCATCGTCGATCACTGATCGAATCTGCTCGAGGGACGCGTAGGTGTCAGCGAGACGGCGGGCGCTTGGCGGCAGAGTGCCGGGCGTCTTACGCGCCGCGGACCGAACATACATGCGCGCCTTGTCGACCGCGTGTTCAGCGATGCCCAACCAGAGCGACGCCCACGTGATGTGCGACACCGGCAACATCGTCATGCTGGAGACTTCAGCGTACGGCGTTGGCAGGATCTGGTCGATAGAGCCCGTTGCCGTGAGCAAGAACCCGACGCTGCACGTTCCCCGCATTCCCAATGTGTCCCAGTCGCTACGTTGCTCGAGGGTCAATGTCGGTGTCTGTACGTGCACGATGACCTGATCGTTCGCGGCGGCCTGTGCGTTGCGGCGGGCTGTGACCAGAACGTCGCGAACGTGGCTGCCGTACGAGATCACGATCGCTTCCTTGATCAAGGAGAATTGATCTCCGTCTTGCTCCACTGCACAAATGCTCGAGCGAACGTCGCCGCCAATGCCATTCTCGCTGGTCGCTGAGGCGATCAAGGTACCGGACCGCGCTATCTCGGTCAGCACGGCGTCGAAGTGGGGTACACCTTGGCCGTGTTCGACGATGCACGCGACTTGGATCTGGTGCATCGCGAACACCATCGCCGTATTGGCACAGTAGCGACCCAGCGCACGGCAAAGCGCAGCGACGTCGGTGTATGTTAGGCCGAGGCCGCCGAGGTGCTCTGGAACCAACGCACCGAGCATGCCTGCGTCGCGCAGCGCATCGATCCCCTCACTCGGGAATCTCGCCTCGCGGTCCACATCGTCGGCCGCAAGGGCGACCACGTCGGACCCGATGCGGTGCACGATCTCCAAGGCGTCTGGGCCATTGACTTGAAGATCGTCGGGGCTCGGCATCAGCAACCGCTACGCCTCTGACCCCAGAACGGCGTTGAGCGCAAGCCGAAGGTTCGCCATCGACTCAAAGGTGGTGCGCTTCAACAGGCGTTCGGGGAACTCCATGTCGAACGTGTCCTCCAGCGCGAGCATGACGTTCACACTTGCGTGTGATGTCAAGCCGACGTCGTACAAGCTCTGTTCCTCGGTCAACGATGCTGGATCGACCGTCACCCGGCCATATCGAGCCACAACGCTGCGAATCGTTTCCAATCGGTTTTCTGTCATAGCGACGTTTCGTGATGATCTCTCGTGAGGGCGACGTAAACCGCTGTTGCGTAGGATCCATCGTGGGAAAGACTCAACGACGACGAGATCAGGCCAAGCGTCTGCACCAATCTCTCGACGGAACCGGTGAAGGACATCACGGGTGCACCGGTCGAATCAGTGACGATTTCGAGATCCGTGTAAGCGACGCCGCCCGATGGTCGAAGCGCCTTGACGACTGCCTCTTTCGCCGCAAACCGTGCGGCGAGGCTGCGACAGTTCGGGGTGCCCGATGCGGAACAACGTGCGATCTCCCGAGGCGTATACACGCGTTCGAGGTACCGATCGCCGAACTCGGCGACCGAGCGTTCGACGTCGCTGACTTCTACGAGATCGGTCCCGACGCGGATTCGGGTGGCGACCCGGCGCTTCCACACTCCGCGTCGTGCTCTCTCTCTGATGCCCATGGATCCTTGTCCACCGCCTCGCTCACCAACAGGGAATCGGCTCATCAAGATGACAGGGAATCGGCTCATCAAGATGAATTGCTTCTCAGGAAGAATACAGACCGCGACGCCGTGTTGCACTCGACGTGCTAGCGACCAGCACGCAGTGCCCCAGTTGTCGACAATCCGCCGCTCAGCCGAAACGACGACACCGTGCGTAGGGATTTACTCACCGTGCGTAGGGATTTTACAACCGACCTTCGGGACGATTGACCCTTGCCAGACAACGTGCATGGTGCAATTATAGTCCTGGCAATCAGGTGCCGAACAAACCGAGCCCACAGGCCACATCGCCAGCATGGGCAACCGGCACAGCAGACGTAGCCGGGAGGAAAAGTCGGACGGACGGGACAGAGCGGGCAGGCGGACGAGAGTCGGCGGACAGGCGGACGAGAGTGGGCGAAATGATTGTTGGCACAACGAACAGTCGGATAGTTGAGATCGGTCAGACTACTGAACGTGGCGAACCTGAGGGCGGATCCCCTCGGAAGGCCATCTCCCCGACGACGCTGAAGCGGCGGTTGATGATCGCCGATGCACTTGCGGTCCTCACCGGCATCATATTGGCGTTCGCGATCCAATCGATCGTGAAGCCGCTGCCGAACTTCGTCGTTTTCAACCACATCGCTCTCTCACTCTCGATGTTCCCTGGATTCGTGATCGGCGCAGCATTCAACCACCTGTACCAAGCTCGCGCGAATGAACGGCCGGGCAAGGAGGCACACAACGTACTCAACACAGTGGTCGTCGGAGCCGGCACGCTCGTCCTCGTGGCATTCGGTATGCAGTACAAGGACCTCTCGCGGCTCTGGGTGGTCCTCGTGACGGCGGGTGTTGCGGTTGCTGTGCTTATCGAGCGCCGTTCAGCCAGGTACGTCTTCGCCCACCTGCGCGCCGAACGTCGCATCCTCCGACGAATCGTGATCGTCGGGACCGACGCGCACGCAATCGGCCTCCTGCACACGTACGCGCGCAACCCGGAGTTCGGGTACGAAGTCGTGGGGTTCGTGGGCAGCGAAGACATCGGAACGCGTGGCGGCGTCCGACTACTCGGACCGCTGGGGGATCTCGAGCAAATCCTCTGCGACCACGAGGTCTGCGGAGTCGTCGTGTCGCTCGCCTCGATCGAGGCTCGCGACGTCAACATTCTCGCCCGCCGCCTCACCGACGCCGGCTACCACGTGGCACTCTCCTCCACGCTGCGCGATATCGACGTCACCCGGCTCCGGCCCCAGCAGCTCGACGGCCGGACGATGATCTACATCGAGCCGGTCCTGCGTGACGGCTGGCGAGCCATGGCCAAGCGGATCTTCGACCTCACCGTCGCATCGCTGGTCATCGTGGTCAGCCTGCCAGTGACGATCGTGGCGATGCCGCTGATCAAATTCAGTTCACCCGGCGGCATCTTCTTCAGTCAGGTGCGCGTCGGACGCGACGGTCGGGAGTTCAAGATTCTGAAGTTCCGCACGATGGTCATCGACGCCGAAGAACGCAAGGGCGAGCTCGCCGCACTCAACGAGTCCGACGGACCGCTCTTCAAGATCGCTCACGATCCCCGCGTCACCCGGATCGGTGGCATCCTGCGGAAGCTATCGATCGACGAGCTCCCGCAGTTGCTGAACGTGATCACCGGCTCGATGAGCTTGGTCGGCCCCCGGCCTGCGCTGCCCTCGGAGGTGCTCGAGTGGGACGACGAGGTGCGTGACCGACTCCGCGTACTGCCGGGCCTGACGGGCATGTGGCAGGTGTCGGGTCGCTCCGACTCCTCGTTCGAGCAGTACAAGAGGATGGACCTGTACTACGTCGACAACTGGTCACTGGCACACGATCTGCGTATCTGCTGGAGGACCGTTCCGGTCGTCTTCTCGGGCAGCGGAGCCTCCTGACACGGATTCATCCAAGGGCGTCGATCGCATGGGCGACCGCGACGAGGCGACGGGCGTTGTCGACGTGGAGGTTCTCGATCATGCGCCCGTCGACGGTCACGACGCCCTTGCCGGCCGCGAGTGCTTCGTCGAAGGCCACGATGACGCGTTCGGCGTACTCGACCT
>JBBKWQ010000078.1:0-3800 GCA_037969115.1 Ilumatobacteraceae bacterium | reverse complement strand
GTCCACAGCCGACGCGGTTGCAGCGATGTACGACGCCGCCGGTTATCCGGCGCAAGGACCGACGCCCGATCAGAGCGAAACACTCCGCCTCGCTCGTGACGCCGTCACGTCCGCAGAACAGGCGGCGCGCGACGCCACGACGGCACTCACCGACGGGACCGCTGGGCCGACGGAATCATCACTGCTGGCACTCCGGCAGGCTCTCGCCGCCGCCAAGGCTGCCGTGCCGATCACGCAACAGACGACCGACGCCGACAATGCCAGGGCAATCGGTGCGGTCTCGACCGCCACCACTGCTCGCGATGCCGCCAGGACGGCTCGGGACGGAGCGGTCCGCCTCCGAGACATCGCGACCACCGCGGGCGCTCTCGACCCGGACACCGGCGAGGAGTACACGGCGGCTCGCCGCAGTGAACTCACGACGTTTGCCGCCGCCGCGGAGCAGGACCTCTCGGTCGCCGAAGCCGCCTTGACCGATGCCCGCAACGCGGTGCCGACGATCGAAGCCAACGGCAAGGCGGCGAATACCGCAGCGACCAACGCGGTCGCACTCGCCCAACTCCAACTCGACGAAGCGACCAAGCCGGTCGACGCCACGTCACTGGAGGCGAACGTGGCCGCCGCTGAACAGATCGTCGCACAGGCGAAACTCGATCTCACCTCAGCGGAGAACGTTGCCGGGCTGCGGGTCTCACCCGGCGAGCTGGTGTTCGTCCCGGTCCTCCCGTCGACCGTCACGAACGTCGATGCTGCCCTCGGCACTGCTTCCACCGAGCAACTGGCGACGATCTCGACGAGCGACACGAGCCTGCGTGCGTCGGTCAGTCGGACCGACGCCGACCTCGTCCAAGCGGGCGACGCGGTCGCGATCGAGGTCCGCGAGGTGTCCGTCGAAGTCCCGGGAACGGTCGTGTCGATCGGGCCGCCATCGGCGGATGCTTCGAGCACGCGCGGTGGCGAGGACGCCGGCAGCTCCACTGACTCCGCGACTGGACGCCTCGAGATGGTCGTGCTCGCCGACGATTCCACTGCGCTCGCCGACTATCTCGGATACAGCGCAAAGATCAAGGTCACGATCGCGTCGACCGGTGGCGAGGTGCTCGTGGTCCCCGTCGCAGCGCTGACCGTGGGGCCCGACGGCGGGAGTCGCGTCGAGGTCGAACGGGTGCCCGTCGGCAACGCCGCCGACGACGACAGCGAGACGACGATTGTCAAGATCGACGTCGGGTTGAGCGCCGACGGTCTCGTGGAAGTCCGAGGAGGAACGCTCGTTGCCGGTGACCGTGTGGTCATCGGTTCCACCTCGCCGACACCTGCCTCGGCCGCCGATGGAGAAGGCAGCGGTGGTGAGGATCCCGACTGATCACGTCCTTCGCCGAGCGCGTGCGGAACAGGCGCGTGATGTCGATGTCGACATCGCACCCGCTGATCACCATGCCGTACTCGAACTGCACGACGTCTGTCGTGTGTTCGACACCGATCCACCGGTCTGGGCGTTGCGCCACGTCGACGTGCGTGTCGATCGCGGTGAGTACGTCGCAGTCGTCGGTCCGTCGGGCTCAGGCAAGTCGACCCTGTTGAATGTCCTCGGGCTGCTCGACCGGCCGTCGTCGGGCGAGTACCGGCTCGACGGGGTCGACGTGGCGCAACTGGGCGACGGTGAGCGCGCCGCGTGGCGCGCCGAGCGACTGGGCTTCATCTTCCAGTCGTTTAATCTCCTGTAGAACCGCTCCGTCCTCGAGAACGTGATGTTCGGTCAGCTCTACCAGGGCGTCGGCCACCGGGAGCGGCGGGACCGTTCCGTGGCCGCACTCGAACGGGTCGGCGTGGCCCATCGGGCGGCGTTCCACCCCGGGCGACTCTCGGGCGGTGAACGCCAGCGGGTTGCGATCGCCCGTGCACTGGCGATGGAACCTTCGGTCCTCCTGTGCGACGAACCGACGGGCAACCTGGATTCGGTCAACACGGAGTCCATTCTGGACTTGTTCGACGGGTTGATCGACGACGGCCTGACGCTGGTCGTCATCACCCACGACTCGAGCGTCGCCGAACGAGCGCGACGCCGAGTCCGGATCACCGACGGTGTGCTGGTGGAAGAAACCGACACGCTGGCCATCACCGCCGCGTCCGAGGCGTCCCGAGCGGACCAATGACCGGCCGCCACCGCAACGCTCGGGCCCGCCGCCACGAGGGTCGCTCGGGCCGACATCGGCATTCGGTCCGCAGGCGTCGAACGGCCGTGGAATGCGAGCGGATGGAACCGGAGATACCAACTCGACCGGTGACGACTCCGCGCCGAAGCCGGCTTCGACTTCTCGACAGCCTCGACGAGATGCTCGCGGGAATCCTGGCCCGCCCGGCGCGGGCGATGCTGACGACGCTCGGCACGGTCATCGGCCTCGCGTCACTCGTCGCGACGCTCGGGATCTCCGGAACCGCCGGAAATCAGATCGTGACCCGTTTCGACGAATTGGGTGCAACACAGGTGTCGGTGCGTGCGGCGCAGAATCAGAACAGCGACGGAGGGCAGGGATCCGAACGTCGCGGGGGCGCTGCGACGATCCCGTGGAACGTCGAGGCGCGTCTCGATCGTTTGAACGGCGTCGTGGCGTCGGGTGCGGTCGCTGACGTGTCGAAACCCGGTCAGGTGCGCACGATCCCGATCTCCGATCCCACGGCGAGCAACGCACGGACCGTGCCGGTGATCGCAGCCTCGAGTGGCGTACTCGGCGCGGTTCGCGGTCACATCTCTTCGGGTCGCTGGTTCGACGAAGGCCACGTCGAGCGGGCCGATCCGGTCGCGGTGATCGGTGCTGACCTCGCCGCGGATCTCGGCATCGGCGATCTCGGCCGTCAGCCCGGCATCTTCGTCGGTGAGCACTTCTACGTCGTGATCGGCGTGATCGACGAGGCAGCCCGCGACGGTGGTCTTCTGACGTCGGTGATCATCCCGAGTTCGGTCGCGGCGAAGGACTTCGAGGTGATCAAACCGGATCGTGTGATCATCGATGTGGAACTCGGAGCTGCCGATCTCATCGCATCTCAGGCACCGGTTGCGTTGAGCCCCAACGCCCCAGATTCACTTCGGGCTTCGGCACCGGCGAGTCCGACGGCGTCCCAGGACGGTGTCGAGAGCGACGTGAACAGTCTGTTCCTGCTGCTCGGACTCATCTCGTTGGCGGTCGGAGCAATCGGGATCGCGAACGTGACGCTCGTGACCGTGATGGAGCGGACCGGGGAGATCGGCCTGCGCCGCGCCCTGGGTGCGAAGCGTCGCCACATCGCAGCGCAGTTCCTCGGCGAGTCGGTGGCGATGGGTCTGGTCGGCGGGATCCTCGGTGCGAGTATCGGGATCATCACCGTCGTCGCCGTGTCGTCGGCGAACGCGTGGACGCCAGTGCTCGACATGCGACTCGTGCTTGCGGCGCCACCGGCCGGTGCCGTGGTCGGACTCATGGCAGGCTTGTACCCGGCGATCCGCGCCGCCCAAATGGAACCCGTCGACGCCCTTCGCGCAGGACTCTGATCGACGCAGACGCAAAACGGGCGAGCCCGAAGGCCCGCCCGTTCACGCTCATTCAGATCACGAGGAGTTCTGGTCATGACGGGTCTGACCCGTCATGACCGGGTCAGCTCTGGATCTTGATTTCGATGTCGACGCCGGCCGGCAGCTCGATGCGCTGCAGGGAGTCGATGGTCTTGTTGTTCGGGTTCACGATGTCGATGAGGCGCTTGTGGACGCGCATCTCGAAGTGCTCGCGGCTGTCCTTGTCGACGTGCGGGCCACGGATGACCGTGTA
>JBBKWQ010000077.1:0-62456 GCA_037969115.1 Ilumatobacteraceae bacterium | reverse complement strand
GGCCAACGCACGCTCGAGGCGCCGGCCCACGTCTCCCAGCCGCCACGCCGGACCCCGGACGGTGCTCTCGCTCCACAAGCCGGCGAGCGCCGCGAAATCGGCGAGGATCGCGTCGAAGTCGTCGACGGCCGCCACGTGTCGCTGAAGATCGCCGCGCAGTCGGGCGAGATGCTCGAGCACCCGACCGGTGGTGACCGACAGGTACTCACGCACGCTCGTCGCTTCGGTGAGCAACGATCCGATCTCGGCAGCCACCCGATCGGCGTTCTCGGCCAACTCTGTACGCAGCATGGACGGGTTGACGCTGAGAGCGAGTTCGACCGTCGGGTCGTCGACGCGGTCGCGGCGAATGCCGAGCGACACCAGGCGCATACGGGCCGACCAGGCTCCGCCGGCGAGCGAGCCGAGCGACGGGTCCTGCTCGAGGCGTGCGCTGATGACGCGGGTCGTGCGAACCATCACCTCGGCCCGCTCGGCCGCTCGGTTCATCCAGTAGAGCGAGTCGGCCGCACGAGTCGGGACCGAACGGCTGAAATCGACTTGTGGCAGCTTGACCTGAACCGGCCGGGCGATGGTGATGCCGAGTACCCACACGTCCTTCGCTGCGCACGGCGTGGGCGTACGCGGGTCGTCACCGGGATGCAAGATGCGCCCGGTGCCGCCCGGAAGCACCCAGACCCGTTCGTCGTCTCGAACTGCGAACATCCGCACGACGGAGGACACGGTGCTGACGCCGCTGGGCCCGAACGACGGTGAACGCGCGGGCACCGAGTCCGGCCGCCGCCTCGGCAGCAGCGGTGCTTCCCCGGTGAGGCGTTCCATCGCTTGGTCGATCGCATCGCCCAGATGAGGTGCCTCAAGCACCCCGACTCCGTGGCCATTGGCCAGCGACACGCTGCCTGATCGCACTGCTCGCAAGAGTCCGGGGACACCGGCCGACCCGAGCGCCCCGACCTCGAGCGGATCGACACCAGGGTCCTCGAGCCGCCGATAGATCACGTCAATGGGTTCCAATGCGTCGAGCGTGCGCAACCAGACGCTCCCCTGGCGAACCACGAGGTCGGGCCCTTCGGCCAGGTGAACACCGAGCTGCACCGCGAGATACGAGTGATCGACGTAGGAGGGGTGATCGATTCCCCCCGAAAACAGAACCGTTCGCGGACTCACGGCATCGGATGCGGCCGCCAACGCCGCCCCGAGCCGTGCCGGGTAGCGGGCGAGCGACGCGACACCACTCTCGAACATCAGCTCGGGGACGACTCGCGACGTGACCGATCGATTGAGGAGCGCGTAGCCCAGCCCGGGCGGCGCATCGGTGAGATCCTGCACGACCTCCCACGCTCCGTCGACGGTTCGCATCAGGTCGATCGCGTAGGTCGTGATCCATCGCTTCGGCGGCGGCGACCCGATCGCGACCGGACGAAACGCTGGTGTACCGAACAGTGCATCGCCGTGGACGATGCGCTCACGGACGACGACCTGTGCACCGTAGAGATCGTCGACGACCAACTCGAGCGCGTCCATTCTGGCTTCGATCGCGGCGGCGAGCCACTGGAAGGTGCCGGCGTTCAGCACCATCGGAATGGGATCGATCCGCCACGGTCGGCTCTCGATGCCGACACCGCGACCGTCTGCGCGTAGCGGCAGATCGTGCACGAGGTGGCCGGCTCCCTCTGCCTCGAGCAGTCGATCGGATCGGGCTTGCCAGCTCGCCAGCCGATCGAGGTCGAGCACCGCCTCGCGAACAGCCGGATCCCAAGTCAGCGACTCATCGCCCGAACCTGCATCGCTCGACGTCACGGACGGGATCATGGCTCAACGCTCGATCGCAAAGTAGCGATCGGCGAGCGCTTCGCCAACGCGGCCGAGCGCTTCCTGGAGCGCATCCATCGCCAGATCGAGGGGCTCCGCGTCGTCGGAATTCGGGTTGCTCGTGGTGAGGACGCGATCGAAGTCGTCGAGCGCCACCATCGTGGCCGCGTCGCCTGGCAACGATCCGAGGATCGAGCGAATTTCTGTCGCACATGCCCTCACCGCACGCGGAAACGATTCGCTGAAGAGCAAGAAGTGCACCACGGCCGAGCCGTTGATCGGGCCGCGGGTGGCCCGTTGGTACATCTGCAGCGCCGACAGTGACCGCAGGACGCCCATCCATTGCACTTCGTCATGTCGCTGCTCGATGTGCGCTTCACGCATCTGGAAGATCGCTGCGGCCCGCACACCGATGACCCGTGTCGTCATGTCGGCCCGTTCGATCAGGCGGCCCAACCGCCAGACCGAGTACGCGGGATCACGCGACATCGTCGATTCGAGCACGCCGTCGAGACGACGACTGTCGTCGATGACGCGTTGGAGGAATCGATCGCGGTACTGCCGACCGACCGCGCGGTCGGCGTCGGACGCGACGTATTGGGACAGGCTGTTCAAGGTCTGCCAGGCCTCGCGGGGCATGATTTCGCGCGTGGTCCGCAGGTTTTCGCGAGCAGCCTCGACGGCGCTGATGACACTGCCGGCGTTGTCGCGATCGGCGATGAGGAACATGAGCACCGACAACTCGCTGCCGTCGTGGTGATCGTCGAGGCGGCCGCCGGCGATCGCGGCGAGCGGGTCCCAGCTCAGAGCGAGGTTGGTCGGAAAGTCGACCACGAGGTCGCAGTACGCGCGGACGATGCGAGCGGTGTCCTCGGCCCGTTCCGAATAGCGGCCGGCCCAGTACAGCCGATCGGCGACACGGGAAAGCAGCGCCATGTCAGTGCTCCGGTCCGGTCGAGGTCGGCAGCGGCTCCGACTGAGCCTGGTCCATCGATGGAGACGATCCCGTCGTCTGCGACTGCGACTGCGACTGCGACTGAGACATGGTCGACGTGCTGTCGGCGAACGTGTCGACGATCCACGTGTCTTTGCTTCCACCACCTTGCGACGAGTTCACGATCAGTGATCCTTCTCGGAGCGCCACCCGCGTCAATCCGCCGGGAGTGACGTAGCCCGTCTCACCCGTCAGGATGAAGGGTCTCAGATCGACGTGGCGCGCCTGCAGTTCGCCGTCGATCAGCGTCGGCACGGTCGACAACGCCAGGATCGGCTGGGCAACCCAATTGCGCGGATCAGCGAGGATCGCCGCTCGGCACTCGTCGAGCTCTTCCGGCGTTGCGCGATCACCGATCAAGATGCCGTACCCGCCGCTCTCGTTGGCTGGTTTCACCACGAGTTCGTGCAGATGTTCGAGCACGTACGAACGCTCGTCGTCGTACATCGTTCGATACGTCGGCACGTTCGGAATCAGTGGCTCCTCGCCGAGGTAGAACCGGATCATGTCGGGCACCCAGGCGTAGATGACCTTGTCGTCGGCCATACCGGCGCCCGGCGCGTTGGCGATCGCGACGTTGCCGGCCTTCCACGCCCTGATCAGTCCGGGAACGCCGAGCATCGAATCGGGCAGGAACACCTCGGGATCGAGGAACAAATCGTCGATGCGTCGATACACCACATCGACCCTTTCGAGGCCGGCGATCGTACGCATGTAGACGCAGTCATCGTCACCGACCGTGAGATCGGCGCCCTCGACCAGCTCGGCACCGATGCGTTGGGCGAGAAACGAGTGCTCGAAATAGGCCGAATTGAAGATGCCCGGTGTGAGGACGACGATCTGAGGGTCGTCGATGCCGTCGGGTGCCAGCGACGACAGCAGTTTGTTCAACTCGTCGGTGTAACCGTCGACCGGTCGGATGCTCTGACGCTCGAAGACCTCCGGGAACGCCCGCTTCGCCACTGCGCGGTTTTCGAGCACATAGCTCACACCGGACGGAACGCGAAGATTGTCCTCGAGGACATACATCTGCCCGTCATCGTCACGCACGAGGTCGGACCCCGAGATGTGCGCCCACGATCCGAACTTCGGGCGGACGCCCTGGCACTGCGGACGGTAGTTGACGGAGTTCTCGAGGAGATCGGCCGGGAACACGCCCGCCTCGACGATGTCGCGATCGTTGTAGATGTCGTCGATGAAACGGTTGAGCGCTCGCAACCGTTGTTTGAGTCCCGCTTCGATCACCGACCACTCCGCTCCGTCGATGATGCGCGGGATCACGTCGAAGGGCCAGGCACGATCGATGTTCGCACCGTCGGAATAGACGGTGAACGTGATCCCCATGGTCAAGATGTCGGCTTCGGCAATTCGCTGCCGTTCGACCAACGCGTCTGGTCCGAATCGGTTCAGCAAGGTCATCAACTCGGACGCCACCTCGCGTGGTGCCTCGTTGGCGTCCAACATTTCATCCATCGGCACCGACCATAGGCGACAGCTGGTTGATCAGCGCGAGCGTCCGATGCTTTGCGGTGGAGGCCACGCCGGCTCCGGCGGGGCCGGCCATTCGACCTGGTCGAGTGGCTGCGCAGCAGCGCGGACCGGTACCGGGCTCGGTGCGTGATCGTCGAGCAACGCGACGGAGCGGTTCATGCCCAACCACGCGGCCAGCGCGACGAGCGCCGCTGCGACACCGAGCATGACTGCGGCCGCACCCCGCTGCTCGCCCTCACCGATGAGTTGACCGAGCGTGCCGCGAAGTGAGCCGTTGTCACCGAGCGCCGGAGCCGCGATGCCGGCGATGAGGGCGCCGGCAACAATGGATCCGACCGGACTGAGCGCTCGCCCGATCGCAACACGAAGTCCGAAGACGCGGCCCTGCATCCCGAGGGGAACGCGTTCGTGGAAAACAGTGGCGATCGCGGCGTTCGCCAGCGGCAGCGTCGACATTGCGATGGCGGCGCCGATCACCACGAGCACGAAGACGGGTCGGATCGCGACCACGGCGCAACCGAGCGCGGTGACGAGCAACGCTTCGACGAAGACGGGGATGCGTTTTGCCGGGATACCTCGATGGCCGACCAACAGGCTGCTCGCGATCATCGCGAACCCACCGGCACCAAGTGCGAGACCCGCCTGTTTGGCTCCACCGACGTTGGTGGCAATCGCCAAGAGTGCTATGTCGAAGAACGCGAAGAGGAAATTCACGACAGCGAGGCCGCCCAGCAGGACGAGGAGCGGTTTCCCGTCGCGTCGCAACCACGCCAGCGCCGACCGCCACGTTCGGTCGTCCGCAGCGTCGGCTTCGTCGAGCACGTCGGTGAACGGCGTGAAGAGCGTGAGGAACAGGGCGACGACGAAGGTAGCGACGTCGATGATGAGCACGGCGACGATGCCCCACAGGGCGACGATGGGTGTGGCGAGGACCGGTGCGGCGACGACAGCGATCGACGGGCCCAACTGCATCAATCCGTTGGCGCGCCCGTACGACTCGTGATCGACCAGCGATGGCACCGATGCCTGCACGGCCGGCAGCTGGATCGCAGTGCCGACACCACCGATGAATCCGGCCAGCGCAAGATGCCAGACCTCGAGACGATCCGCGGCGGCAAGCACCAATGCGAGGGTCGGGCCGACGACGGCGAACGAGTCGGCCACGAGCATCACCGTTCGACGTTGGAACCGGTCGACCAGACCGAGGAACGGCCCCACGAACACGAATGGCAATCCGGCCAGCGCCGCCAGAATGCCGAGCCACAGTTCGCTCCCCGTCTCGAGATACACGTACACGGCAACGCCGATCGCCGAGAGTTCACTACCGATCGTCGAGAGCGTTTGTCCGACCCAGATCCGGTAGAAGGACGCGCGAAGTGGCGGTCGAGCCCCTCCCGCATCAGTGTTCATGGCCCTCATTCCATCGCACTCGGCCCGACCGGAACAAACCTTCTTCGTCCGGACGAATTGGTATCGACGGGTCGACGCTCGGGTCGACGACGCCGACGCACCGAGCCCGTCAAGTCGGCCTGGGCTCCTTCGGCAGCCCGAGAACCCGCTCGCCGACGATATTTCGCTGGATCTGGCTCGTGCCACCCCAAATCGTCTCGGACCGCGAGAAGAAGAAGGTCGACATCATGGGGCTCGTGGGGTAGCCATCGCGACGGCGGTCACGCAATGCTCCCGGCCATGACCCCTTCTCGGGGCCGGCGTCGACGAGCATGGAGTCAGCTCCCCAGATGTCGAGTGCCAGCTCCATCGCCCGCTGGTGCATTTCCGACCAGAACATCTTGTTCGTGGCACCGAGTGCGATCATGCCCATGTCCTTGCTCTGGTTGAGCGTGGCGGTCAGGTTTCGCAGGCCGTTGATGCGCAAGATCTGGATCTTGGTGTAGTACTGCATCAGCCGCTGGCGAATGTCGTCGTCGTTGATGCGCCCATTCGCTTCGGCTTGCTCGACGAGGTTTCGGAACTCCTCTTCGAAGCGACGGAATCCGGTGGTGGCCGATTGGCCTCGCTCGAACGCCAGCGTCGAGTTGGCCACCTTCCAGCCGTTGTTGACCCCGCCGACGACGTTCTCCTTCGGACATCGGGCGTTGTCGAAGAACACCTCACAGAATTCCGCAGTTCCATCTGGTTGCGTGATGCCGCGCACTTCGACGCCGGGTTGGTTCATCGGCACGAGCAGGTACGAGATGCCGGCGTGTTTCGACACGTCCTGATCGGTGCGCGTGAGCAGGAAGCAATAGTCGGCGTGATGGCCCTGCGTGGTCCACACCTTCTGGCCGTTGATGACCCACTCGTCTCCGTCGATCACGGCGGTGGTCTTCAGGCTCGCGAGGTCTGACCCGGAGTTCGGCTCGGAAAATCCCTGGCACCAGCGAGTCTTGCCGCCGAGAATGCCCGGCAGGAACGCCTTCTTCTGCTCCTCGGTGCCCCACTTCAGGATGGTCGGTCCGACCAGTGTGTCGCCGAAGAAGTCGCCCCGCATCGGCGCCTTGGCGTTGGCGAACTCCTCGGACAACACGACGCCCTGCATCGTGGTGAGGCCCTTGCCGCCGTATTCGGTCGGCCACGTCGCACAGATCCATCCGCCGTCGAACAATTTCTCCGGCCAGGCATCGTTGAACGCAGCACGATCTTCGTCGCTCAACTCGAAGTCGGGATCGAACCATCCGTCGGGCAGGTTCTCCTCCAACCACGACCGAATCTCGACACGGAATTCTTCAGCTGCTGCTGAGTACGAAAGATCCATGGTGACAGTGTGCCTCGAAACTTGACCCATGGGTCAAGTTCAACCGACCCGACGCTCGTTACGTGCTGTTCACACGGCGCGAACCGGCTCGTCATCTCCAATTCGTACATTCCAGGCATGGATCCGCTTGCTCCCGTGGTGTCAACCGTTCCGCCACGCGGTGATGCGACCCTCCTCGATCTGCTGTCATCGCAGGAGCGCGCGATCTATGACGCACTCCTCGCGCGACCGGGTCGCGTGGTCAGCCGCTTCGAGTTGGCCAAGGCTGCCGGAATTGCCGATCTCAGTCCTCGTCGCGTCGATTCCCTCCTCGTCGGCATTCGACGTGTGTTGGGTCCAGGTCGAATCCGCGGCGTCCGTCGCCGCGGATGGATCCTCGTCCTCGGCGGGGTCTGACCGCGCCAGATGTGCGCGCGGCAGTGGCGCGGCGCGCACGAACTGGTCACACACTGGAAACAGACGAGTGACAACCGGGAAATCGTTGGTCCTTACCGTGTGCCGCACCTGGTGGGCAACGGGGCCTTTCAGTGTGAATCCCCTACTCACCTACGACCAACTCTGGAGGACCTCGTGCGCAAACGGGCGCTTCGAATCATTTCTGCAATGGGCGGCGCGGCGGCCATCGTCGCGCTGACACCGGCGGCGGTATCGGCACAGGACGGTCCTGACACCCAGGCCATCCTCGACAACATCTGGGTGTTCATCGCGGGATGCATGGTGTTCCTCATGCAGGCTGGCTTCGCACTCGTCGAAGCCGGTCTGACCCGAGCGAAGAACGTCGTCAACATCTTCGCCAAGAACGTCAGCGACGCGTTGGTCGGCGTGTTGGCATTCTTCGCGTGTGGCTGGGCTTTCGCCTTCGGCGGCAGCGGCAAGCTCATCGGGACGGGCCAGTTCTTTCTCGCGGATCAGGACCTCGGAATCCCGGCGGAGGGCGGATTGAGTGTCGCCACGCAGTTCTTCTTCCAGGCGGTCTTCGCCGCCACCGCGGTCACGATTGCGTCGGGTGCGATGGCCGAGCGCACCAAGTTCACGTCATATCTCGTGTTCTCCACGGTGATGTGCGCCTTCATCTATCCGGTCGTGGTGCACTGGACGTGGGGCGGAGGACTCATCGCACAGATCAACATCGGCGACGCCGTGTACTCGGACTTCGCCGGATCAGGCGTCGTCCACATGACGGGCGGTATCGCTGCCCTCATGGGCGCGATCTTCCTCGGACCACGCATCGGCAAGTACGGGCCGGACGGCCGACCGCGAGCCATTCCCGGACACAACATCCCGTTCGCGATCGTCGGTGTGTTCATCCTGTGGTTCGGCTGGTTCGGCTTCAACCCGGGTTCCGAGCTCGCCGCCGACGGCGCAGTGATGACCGTGGCGCTCAACACGTTGTTGGCTGCCGCAGCAGGCGGCGTGGCAACCACCATGACGATCTGGGCCAAGACCGGCAAGCCGGACTTGGCGATGATCGGAAACGGCATCCTGGCAGGCCTCGTCGCCATCACGGCGCCGTGTGGCGCCGTCACCCCACTGCTCGCCATCTTGATCGGCGCCGTCGGCGGGGTGCTCGTCGTCTTCTCGGTGTTCTTCTTCGATCGGGTGAAGGTCGACGATCCGGTCGGTGCAGTCAGCGTCCACGGCGTCTGCGGCGCCTGGGGAGTGATTTCCGTCGGTCTGTTCGCCAAGTACGACGACGCCTTCCTCGACCGGCCCGATGCAGGCCTCTTCTACGGCGGCGGCATCGACCAGCTGCTCGTCCAGATCGCCATGGTGTTGATCATCGCCGCATGGGTCGCAGTCGCCGCAGGCGCACTGTTCGCGACGCTGAAGGCCACCATCGGCCTCCGAGTCAGCGCCGAGGAGGAAACCACCGGTCTCGACGTCCTCGAGCACGGACTCCAGGGCTACTCCGGCGACATGGTGTCGGTGTGAGCTGCCCCTTCGCCGGCCACGTCCGGCCGGCACCACCACGAAAACAACACCTCGAGATCAAGGAGACACCGTGAAACTCATCACCGCCGTCGTCAAGCCGTTCAAACTCGACGACATCAAGGACGCCCTGAAGTCCGCCGGGATCTCCGGTATGACCGTCACCGAAGTCCGCGGCTTCGGCCGCCAGGGCGGCCATACCGAGACGTATCGAGGCGCCGAGTACCAGATCGATTTCGTCCCGAAGGTGTGCATCGACCTCGTGGTCGACGATTCCGTCGTCGATTCCGTCGTCGAGACGATCACAGCCGCGGGCGCCACAGGGAAGATCGGTGACGGGAAGGTCTGGGTCACGCCGGTCGATCGGCTCGTGCGCATACGCACCGGCGAGGAGGGCGCCGACGCCATCTGACCATCCGACCATCTGACCATCCGGCGCCATCCGGCGCCACCGGAGCGAAAGCGCCGTCCCCCGAATTGCGGAGCTGCTCCCCTCGTGCCGGCGATCCGACGTCTCGGGCCACAGTGCTGTGGTCCGAGACGTCGGCGTGTCGGACCACGGTCACCTCATGCACACACGCCGTTCACACGGTGGAAACAAATGTTCCCTACGTTGCCGAGTCGTATGGATACCGGCGATACCGCATGGGTGCTGATCTCGGCTGCCCTCGTACTCTTCATGACACCTGGACTGGCGTTCTTCTACGGGGGAATGGTGCGGAGCAAGGACGTGCTCGGCATGCTGATGCAGAACATCTTCGCGATGGGCATCATCAGCGTGCTGTGGTCGTTCGTGGGCTACTCGCTCGCGTTCGGCGGCACCGGCTCGATTATCGGCAACTTCAGCCACGTGTTCCTGAAGGATGCCGATGGCGTCAGCGGATCGATTCCGACCATGGCATTCGTCGCGTTCCAGATGATGTTCGCCGTCATCACACCGGCGCTGATCACCGGCGCCACCGCAGACCGATTGAAGTTCGCCGGATATGCGACGTTCATCGCGATCTGGTCGCTCGTCGTCTATGTCCCGGTCGCCCGCTGGGTCTTCAATTCCAATGGTTGGATCTTCGAGATGGGCGCGCTCGACTTCGCGGGCGGCGCAGCTATCCACATCAACGCGGGAATCGCCGCATTGATGGTGGTCGCCGTGATCGGCAGCCGGCGCGGCCACGGAACCGAGCCGATGCCTCCTCACAATCTGCCGTTCACGATCCTCGGAACCGGCATCTTGTGGTTCGGCTGGATCGGCTTCAATGCAGGATCTGCACTGGCCGCGAACGGCGTCGCTGCTCAGGCTGTCGTGAACACGCACCTTGCGGCGGCCGCGGGCATGCTGGGTTGGTTGCTCGCCGAGAAGGTTCGCTCGGGGCACCCGACCACCTTGGGCGCGGCGTCGGGCGCCGTGGCCGGTCTGGTGGCGATCACTCCGTGTGCGGGTTTCGTCGGTGGAGCCTCGCCGCTGGTGATCGGCGCAGCGTCGGGCATCGTCTGTTATCTCGCATTGAGTGTGAAGGAGCTGCTTCGGCTCGATGACTCGCTCGATGTCATCGCTGTCCACCTCGTCGGCGGGTTGCTCGGCACGCTCCTGCTCGGCCTGTTCGCCGATACCGCCATCAACGAGGGTGGCGCCGACGGGCTCTTCTTCGGAGGCGGTCTGGAACTCCTGAAGGACCAGACCGTCGCGGCGCTTGCCGTGCTGATCTTCTCCGGTGTCGTGTCATACGTGCTGGCGTTGGCCGTCGATCGCACGATCGGGTTGCGGGTCGATCCGGACGACGAACTCGTCGGGCTCGACCAGAGCCAACATGCGGAATCGGCGTATCAGCCATGATGGTGCGACAGGGACCGGAGAGAGGTGCCAACATGTGCTGCCCCGTCCGGACAGGAGAATCGACATGAAGCTCGTCACTGCGGTCATCAAGCCGTTCAAACTCGACGATGTGAAGGATGCCCTCAAAGGAGTCGGAATCTCCGGAATCACGGTCACCGAGGTTCGCGGGTTCGGTCGACAGGGCGGCCATACCGAGACGTATCGGGGTGCCGAGTACCAGATCGATTTCGTGCCCAAGGTGTCGCTCCAGGTGGTGGTGCCCGACGAGCAGTCCGATCAGGTGGTCGACACGATCGCCCAGTCGGCGTCGACCGGCAAGATCGGCGACGGCAAGATCTGGGTCACCGAGGTCGAACGCGTCGTGCGCATTCGAACCGGCGAAGAAGGCAACGACGCTGTCTGAGTTTCATCGCTCGACCGTCAGCTCCGAAAGCGACGCTGACCCGTCCGGTCGCGTACGGTGCACCTCATGACGGTGACCGAGACCGACACGCCGCAGCAGCCCGCGCGCTGGACTGCGCAATGGAAAGAGCTGTACGCCGAGGTCATCACGACCGGGCTGTGCACCGGATGTGCCGGGTGTGTCGTCACATGCCCGCACGACGTGATCGGGTACGAGCACGAGGAAGGCAAGTACATCCCGTTCCATCTCGAAGAGGAATTGGGTCTCGACAACTGCATCCACGGCGAAAAGGGATGCACCACGTGCACGCGAGCGTGTCCCCGCTTCGGCGCGTGGGAGCCGTCGGCAGACATGCACCTCTTCGGGCGAGTTCGTGAACCCGACGAGATGGCCGGTATCTGGCGACAGCTGTATCTCACGCGTGCCAGCGACGAAACGGTCCACAAGATGGGCCAGGACGGTGGTCTCGTGTCGGCCATGCTGATCTGGCTGCGCGAGCACGACTACATCGACGCGGCACTCGTGTCGGGTGTCGAGGACGACGACGCGTGGAAGGCCAAGCCGGTCGTCGTCCGGTCGAACGACGAGATCCTCGCCACCGCCGGCAGCCGGTACACCTATTGTGCGAACCCGCTGGCGCTCCCAGAAGCCAAGGAGAAGGGCTACGAGCGGCTGGCGCTGGTCGGCTTGGGTTGCCAGACCTCGTCGCCGCCGACCATGTGGGACCGCAAGGCCGGCAAGGTGTCCAAGCCGTTCCTGTTCAACATCGGGCTGCTGTGCTCCAAGACGTTCGACGATGCGATCTTCACCGAGCTGTTCGAGGCCAAGTACGGCCTTGCGAAGCAGGACATGGTGAAGATGAACATCAAAGGCGTCTTCCAGATCTGGATGAAGGACGGCTCGTACCACGAGATCGACCTCAAGGAATGCCACGCCTGGACGCGCGAGGGTTGCAAGAGCTGCCCCGACTTCGCCGCCGAACACTCCGACGTCGCCACGGGCGGCATCGGTGAGGACAACGACTGGACACTCACCATCGTGCGAACGGAGTTGGGCGAAGAGGTGATCGAGCGAATGATTGCCGACGGCTCGATCATCGCGAAGCCGGCCCAGACCGACGAAACCGCGATGCGTCTCCTCCGGCTGCTCTCGATCGTGAGCCGACGTCGCTGGCCGCAGGATGCCGACCCGGCGCCGGCGATCGGCGTTCCGCCTCCAAAGAAGAAAGCAGCTCCCGCGCCGGCGCCGGCCGGCTGACATCGTACGTCACGGCTCGGATCGAGACGAACGACCCTGGGTGACGGGCTACCTTGTCCAGATCGCGCCGTCGATTCAGCGGTCGCCAACAACGAGGAGTGCGCCATGTTCTGTCTTGCCGATATCACCCGGAACAACGCAGCGCAACGCCCTGACAAGGCGGCGCTGATCTGTGACGATCGAACGCTCACGTACGCCGAGCTCGATCGCGAGAGCTGTCAGGTCGCGTACGCCCTCATCGAAGCGGGCGTCGGGTCACAGGACCGGGTCGGGTTCATCGGCAAGAACATCCCCGAGTACTTCACACTCACCTTCGGTGCCGCGAAGGTGAACGCGGTCTCAGTGGCCGTGAACTGGCGACTCGCCCCACCGGAAATGGCGTACATCCTCGACAACGCAGAGGCCAGAGTGGTCGTCGTCGACGCAGAGTTCGTCGAGCACCTCGCCAAGATGGACCTCCCCCTCAACCCGCTGATCGTCGTGGCCGGTGACGACGGCGCGCATGTGTCGTACTCCACCTGGATCGACGGCAAGCCCACGACCGACCCGAACTACCCGACCGATCTCGATGACACCGGTATCCAGCTGTACACGTCCGGCACCACCGGATTGCCGAAGGGCGCCGAACTGAGCAATCGCAACTTCAGTGCGATCGTCGAGCCGATCAGCGAGATGATCGGTTTGAGTTCCGACAGCGTGGTGCTCCATGTGCTCCCTCTGTTCCACATCGGCGGGAGCGGCGTCGCGATCGTCGGGCTCTTCAACGGCGCCACGAACGTGGTGCACCGTGACGTCGACCCTGGTCGCATCTTCGCCGACATCCCGGGCAAGAGGGTCACGGCATCGTTCATGGTTCCGGCGCTGCTGCAGGTCCTGCCGATGATTCCCGGGGCGTCCGACGTCGACTTCTCCTCGCTCGAGACGATCTTCTACGGAGCGTCGCCGATCACCGAGGAAGTACTCGTGGCATCGATGGCGCTGCTCAAGTGTCCCCACGCACAGGCGTACGGGCTGACGGAGACCACGGGCGTCGTGACGTGGCTCCCGCCTCAAGATCACGACCCGGGCGGCCCGCGAGCAAACCTGCTGCGGTCGGCCGGCAAACCCGTTCCCGGCGTCGAGCTGCGCATCGTCGACGACGCCGGGAACGACCTTCCGGCCGGAGAGGTCGGTGAGATCTGGGTCAGGACGGCGCAGAACCTGAAGGCGTACTGGCGCAACCCGAAAGCGACCGACGACGCCTTCCCCGACGGACGCGATCGCGAGGGGCTGGGCTGGTTCCGTACTGGCGACGCCGGCTATATCGAGGACGAGTACCTGTTCATCCACGACCGGGTGAAGGACATGATCGTGTCCGGCGGCGAGAACGTGTACCCCGCCGAGATCGAGAATGCGATCATGGCGCACCCTGCGATTGCCGACGTCGCCGTCATCGGGATTCCGAGCGACCGGTGGGGTGAGACACCGCTCGCGCTGATCGTTCCCAAGGACGGCGAAGACCCGACGCAGGACGAGATCATCGCCCATTGCGCAGAACGGCTTGCCCGCTTCAAACTGCCGAGCGCCGTCGAACGCATCGACGCCGTTCCGCGGAACCCGTCGGGCAAGATCCTGAAGGTCGATTTGCGCAAGCCCTACTGGAAGGGCCGAGACCGAGCCGTCAACTGATCCGATGTAGTCGATCATTGCTGACGTAGCCGGGGCCGGGCATACGTTGATGCATTTCTCTTCGGCGATCGGAGAGGATCACGCTCCCGCGACGACGACCACGTACCCGTCGGGTCCGCGGACCCACACTTCGCGAAGCTTCGAAAGCGGATTCGCGAACGGACCCTCGAGGACGGTCGAACCGCTCGCCTCGACCGACGCGACGATCGCGTCGAACTCGTCGGTGCCGAACCACAGCACGACCCCGTTTCCACGAGAGACATCGTCGGGATCACCGAGATGCGGGTGCTCGTCGGCATCCCAATGATGAAGCTGTACGACGACGTCCGATCCGCTCATCAGCATCTCGTACTCGTCACCGCCGTGGCCGGAGGTCAAGCCGAGCGCCTGCTGGAACCACGACGACGCGGCCGCCACATCGTGCACCACGAGCATCGGTTGCGATCGAATCACGGGGCCGACAATAGACCCCGGGATGACACCGGTCAGATCACGCACCCTCGGAGCAGCGCTCTGAAGTCGGCCATTGCCGCTTCGGCCTCGACCACCTGGTCGTCAGCCTTCTTGGAGATTTCGTCCAGATCTGCGAAGGGTTCCCTGTTGAAGTCTTCGACGACCTTGCGCATGCAGGCCTTCACAGGTTCCGGTGTGGAGGAATCGGACAGGGCATCGATCATGTCGAGGGCCACCCGATCGGCGCTGGGTGTCGAGTTGCAGGCAGTGGCGCCACCAAGGGCGAGCACGGCGAGGGCGATGAGCGAGCGACCGGTATTCACAACGGGTTGAGGCTACTGGCAGACTGCCGGAATGCCGCTTCATCCAGACACCGCAGCGTTCGTTGCGCTCGTCGAGTCTTTGGGCGATCCGCCGCTCGAAAGCACCACGCCGTCCGCGGCGCGCTCACTGCGCGAGTCACGGAATCGACAGTCCGACATCGTCGTCGACGACGTTCGCGACATCGACGCCGCCGGCGTGCCGTGCCGGCTGTATCGGCCGGCGAACAGCCAGGTCGTGACGGGGCTCACGGTGTTCTTTCACGGCGGCGGTTGGGTGATGGGAAGCATCGACGGGCATGACGACGTGTGCCGATCGATGTGCGTTCGGAGCGGACACTCCGTGCTCAGCGTGGGATACCGACTCGCCCCCGAGCACCCCTACCCCGCAGCGTTGACCGACGCGCTCGACGTCACCCGGTGGGCGTGCGAACATGCCGGCGACCTCGGAATCGACCGCGCCCGCATCGCTGTCGGCGGCGACTCGGCCGGCGGGAACATCGCAGCAGTCGTCGCCCAACTCACGCCGGTGCCCCTCAGGTTCCAGCTGTTGATCTACCCCGTCACCGATGCTCGCGCCGGACACCCGTCGTACGCCGAGAACCACGACGGGCCGTTCCTGACCGCGCCGGCCATGCAGTGGTTCATCGATCACTATCTGTCGGGCGACCAGGGTTGCCCCGACGACCCGATGGTGTCACCACTCCTTGCCAGCGACGATGCGCTTGCTGCCACTCCCCCCGCAATGGTCATCACGGCCGAGTTCGATCCGCTCCGCGACGAGGGCGTGGCGTACGCCGACAAGCTCGCCGACGCCGGGGTACCCACGAGTCATCAGATGTACAGCGGTCAGATCCATGCATTTTTCTCCAACCGAGAGTTCATCGGCGATGCATCCATCGCTCATGCCGCAGCCGGCGAAGCGTTGGCACGTGCACTCGCACCATGATGGAGACCACCACCCGTTGATCTCACCGGTCGATCGCGCCGGCCAGGGCGACGGCGCGCCGGAAGACGTCATCGAGCATCGGCTCGGTGAGACGGCCCGTGAACGTGTTCTGCTGGCTCGGGTGGAACGAGCTCAACAGCGTCGGTCCGTCGTCGATCGGCACCTCGACCCCGTGTCCGAACTTCGGTCGGGGACGAACCCTGAAATGTCGGCACGCCGCGTCATACCCGAAACCACCGAGGCACACGACCACGATTGCCCGTTCGAGCAGCGCAAACTCACGCTGGAGGAACGGCGCACACGCATCGCGTTCGGCCGGCAACGGCTTGTTCGCCGGCGGCGCGCACTTCACTGCCGCCGTGACCCAGGCATCGTGCAGCGTGAGACCGTCGTCGGCCGACACCGACTCGGATTGGTTCGCGAGTCCGGCTCGATGCATCGCCCTGAACAGCCAATCGCCACTCCGGTCGCCCGTGAAGACGCGACCGGTCCGGTTGGCACCGTGTGCCGCCGGCGCCAGACCCAGCACCACGATCGCCGCGTTCGCATCTCCGAATCCCGGGATCGGCTTGCCCCAGTAGTGCTCATCCCGGTACGCCGCACGTTTCTCGATCGCGACGCTTTCGCGCCACTCGACCAACCGGGGGCATGCCCGACAGCCGACCACGTCGAGTTCAAGCCGGCCGATGTCGTCAGTGCTCGCGCTCACATGGATCGAGGGTAGATGCGCAGATAGGTTGAATCGCACCATGACGTCGAGGGCAACCAAGCCGGCAACCAAGCCGGCGAAGAGAACGAGCACACGCGAATCCGCTACGAGGCGGGTATCCCGGGCATCCGGGTCATCCAGGGCATCCCCCAAGCCCGCTCAGTCGAAGTTCACGACCGTGCTCCTGGTGCGCCACGGCCAGACACCAACCACCGGGCGGCTGCTCCCGGGTCGCGCCAAGGGGCTGCATCTCGCAGATCACGGCGTTGCCCAGGCGGTCCGAGCTGCCGATCGCATTGCCGAACTGAAGCGTGTCGATGCTGTGTACTGCTCGCCGCTCGAGCGAGCACGCGAGACGGCTGCCCCCATCGGCAAGCAGCTCGGGATCCGGCCGAAGATCGACAAGGGACTGCTCGAGTGCGACTTCGGCGACTGGACGGGTGCCGAGTTGAAGAAACTGATGAAGCTGCCCGAATGGCAGACCGTTCAGCGGGCACCTTCGACCTTCCGCTTTCCCGGCGGCGAGAGCTTCACCGAGATGCAGGTCCGGATCGTCACCGCGCTGGATCGTCTGCGCAGTGCCCACCCGGGTGGCACGATCGTGTGTGTGTCGCACGCCGACCCGATCAAGGCTGCGATGGCGCACGCACTGGGTACACATCTCGACCTGTTTCAACGCATCGTCATCTCCACCTGTTCGATCAGCGCGATCGGCTGGTCTGCCGGCGGACCCGTCGCTCTCACCGTGAACTCCACGGGAGGCTCATTGTCGGAGCTTCAGCCCTCATGAGTGTCTTCCACGAGTTCGAAGACGTCGACGCATTCACCACGGGAGCACTCGGCCGACCAGGCGACCGGACCTTCTACCTCCAGGCCCGACACGGCAAACAACGCGTCGCCGTGAAGTGCGAGAAGCAACAGGTCATGGCCATCGTCACCTACCTGCGCCGTGTGCTGAACGATCTGCCTCCGCCTGAAGAACGTCCCGTCGAAGGTGCACTCGACCTGGCGCTCCCGGTCGAGCAGGCATTCGTGCTCGGCCCGATCGGGCTCGGGTACGACCGCACGGCCGACCGCCTCGTCGTACAACTCGAGGAGATGGTGCTGACCGACGAAGACGGTGAGCCCGTGAGCGACGAGCAGGGCCATGTGCGCGTCTACGTCAGCCGCAGCCAGGCTGCTGCGTTCTGTGCTCATGCGGACGAAATTGTCGCTGCCGGCCGGCCGAGTTGCCGGTGGTGCGCACTCCCCATCGACCCCGACGGTCATCCATGTCCACGGATGAACTGAACCGTTCCGACATCAAAGATCCGCTCGCCTTCCTCCTCGATGCCGAAGTCGAGATCGACGGGCGAATGCCGTGGAGCTCGAACGCCACGTTCCTCGCCACCCTGCGAACCGACGATGTCGAGCAGAAGGCGATCTACAAGCCGGTCAAGGGCGAACGGCCGCTGTGGGATTTCGAACAAGGCCTCCACAGACGAGAACGCGCCGCGTTCCTCCTGAGCGAACACCTCGGCATCGGTGCCGTTCCCCCGACGGTCTTACGCGACGGCCCGTACGGCGAAGGATCGTTCCAGTGGTTCGTCGATGCCGACCACAGCGAGCACTACTTCACGATTTTCGAAAAGCACACGGCGCTGCACGACCAGTTCCGCAACATCGCAGTGTTCGACGTGGTCGCCAACAACACAGACCGCAAGAGCGGACACTGCCTGCTCGCCGGCGACAAGATCTGGGCGATCGACCATGGCCTGTGCTTCTCCGCGTCGTACAAACTCCGCACCGTGATCTGGGAGTTCGCCGACGACTCCATCGACGATCCGATCCTGGAGCGGGTCGCCAAGATCGCCGAACGGGTGCCGATCGACATCGCCGCCCTGCTCAGCGAAGACGAGATCGACGCGATGCAGCTCCGCGCGACGAAATTGGTGATGGAGCGCCGCTTCCCCGTCGACCATTCGGGCCGGCAGTACCCCTGGCCCCTCGTCTGATCGAGCGCTCAGCCTTCGGCCGAAATTCGCCGAACTCGCTCGGCGGTTCCTGCACGCTCTCGCCGGGTCTGCTGCGTGCCGAGCCGTTCGCCGAGTGCGGCGATTCGCAGCCCAACGGTCTCGATCGGGGACGCGCCCGCGTCGGCAATGCCGGCGAGTCGCGCGAACACCGCCTCCTTCTTACGAATCTGATGAGGCTGGAACGAGTCGAACTCGCGAGGTGTGATCGGGGCGCCGAGCACGATCCGGCCCGCTGCCACCGCCGAACTCAGGAGCCGCTCCCCTGCGGTGGACCGTACGACGACTCCGTTGAATCCTTCGTCGTCTCCGACGGGAGAGCCGCCCGGCCAGACGTCGGCAGCCGCAATGTCTGCCGCCTCACCGAGCGCGTCAGGGCACACCTTGCATCGGGTCTCGAGATCCCAGCTCGCTTCGGCCTCCCAGAGGTCGTTGTACGTCTTCTCGAACCGGTCACCGGCCCTGGTCTCCACGACCGTCGCACCCGGGTTGCCGTATCCGCGATAACGAACGAGCGAGACATCACGTTCCTCGACGCCGAACTCGGCGAGAAGCGCCCTCGACTTGGTGAGGCGAGACTGACCGCCGCACACCATGGTGAGCCGCGCTGCGCACAGGCGATCGACACGACGGTCGATCTGCGAGAAGCGGTGGACGGCGCCGAGATCGCAGGGCTTGGCGACGATCGCGAACGGCTCGCCCCGGTCGAGTGCTTGCTCGAATCCGACCAGCGGCGCCGTCGGCCCGTATCTGGACCCGGCGTTTTCGATCAGCGAATCAGTCGACTCGGAGATCACCGCACGGCTCCGCATCGGCCGGACTGGATCAGGACCGACGTGCAGTACGAACGCGACGTCGCCCTCCTCGATCAGATGAACTCCGAGCGCCGTGAGGACGCCGCCGGTCGCAGATAGGTAGCGGATGTCGGCATCGCCGGCCCACGCCCGCACCATCGTGCCGTGGGAACCCCAGATCGGGTCGACCGACCACGTTCGTTCTGTCCTCGATTCGGCCACGACGCCGGGGCAGACCGCCACGAGCGAAGCGGCTTCGGCGTCGGTGAAGTCGGTCGACGACGGCCTGAGGGATCCGCCAGGCGTCATCGCCATGGTCACCCGCCCGGAAGTGACCGACTCGCACAAGCCACAACCGATGCAGAGATCGTTCGCTACGACCTCGGCGATTCGACTGACCAAGTCAGCCGACCTCGAAGGTGATCGCGTACGTGGCATTTCCCCGAGTCGGCCCGACGACGATCTGGTAGGTGCCGTCGCTCTGCAACGGTGCAACGCTGAAACTGGCGGAGTCGCCGATGACGAGCGACTCGTCAGGCGCATAGATCTCGAACACCGCGTTGTCCTCGAGGGACGTGATCGTGACGGTGAGATCCGCTCCTCCGGTTGCTTCGAACCGATACAGGTCACGCTCACCGTTGATCACGGCTCCATTGCTGGTGATCGACGAACCCTCGGCCAGCGAAATCGTGTCGCGCCGACGTACGGTCGCATCCTGCAACGGACCCGGCAGGAGTGACGGATCGATGGGCGGCGACACCGGCTCCGGAGACGATGGTTCCGTCGGAGTCGATGGGTCCGTCGGAACGGTCACGGCGTCCGTGTTGCCGGTGGTCACGATGGTCGTGCTGTCCGTGCTGTCCGTGCTGTCCGTGCTGTCCGTGCTGTCCGTGCTGTCCGTGCTGTCCGTGATCGGCACAGTCGAGCTGACGGTCGAGTCGACTTCACTGGTGCACGCGCTCACGACCGAGATCGCCGCGACAAGTCCGACACGGCAGATGTGACGCGGCTGACCGCATCGATGTTTCATCATCCTCCTCTCACGGCGTCTCACGGCCGAAAACGAACAATCGGCGGCAGAAGTTACTCGGTCTGTGAGTGCCCGAACCCCGCACCGGTCGGGCACCTGCCCCGCATCGGCAGCCCGGCCGTCAGTACCAGGCATCTGGCATCGCATCCTTGCGACCGGCGATGAAGTCGAGCAGAGCGTGGTCGATCGCGTCGTCGATGTGGGGCGCTTCGTAGTCGGCGAGGACGCGTTTCCACTGGGCGTTGGCGCGTTGCTGGATGTCGAGGCCGCCGTCGTCGGTCCACTGTTCGAACGAATCGGTGTTGGCGAGCGTCGATTGATAGTTGGCAGCCTCGAAGTTGAGGAGGGTGTGGCGGGTACCCAGAAACGCCTCTCCCGGACCGTTCTCGACGTAGGCATCGACGGCGAGCTCGTTCTCGTCGATCCGGAGGCCCTGGATCGTTCGCAGCAGCATGCCGCAGCGGTCGAGATCGATCATGAACTTCTCGTATCCCATCGACAGGCCCCCTTCGAGCCAGCCGGCGGCATGAATCACGTAGTTGGTTCCGGCAAGGATGCCCGCGTTCATGGCGTCGACCGACTCCTGCATCGCCTGGCCGTCCGCCTCCTTCGAGGCGGTGTAGTGCGCGCCACATCGAAGGGGAAGTCCGAGCCGACGAGCGAGCTGGCCGATCGCATAGGTCGAGAGCACCGACTCGGGCGTGCCGAAGGTCGGTGCCCCCGACTTGAGATTCATCGTGGTCAGGAAGTTGCCATAGACCATCGGTGAGCCGGCACGAACCAGCTGGCTGAGTGCGATGCCGGTCATCGCCTCGGCGTGCGCCTGGGCGATGAGTGCCGGTTGGGTGACGGGGCCCATCGCGCCACCGATGATGAAAGGTGAGATCACGCAACCCTGGTTCGCGCGGGCGTAGGTCTTGAGCGCTCCCGTCATCACGTCGTCCCAGACCAGCGGCGAGTTGACGTTGATGTTTCCCTGGATCACGCAATTGGTTTCCATGAACGTGTCACCGAACACGATGCGGGCCATGTCGATGGAGTCCGCCGCTCGGCTCGGCGCCGTGACCGAACCCATGAACGGCTTGGTCGAATATCTGAGATGGGCGTACACCATGTCGAGGTGCCGTTTGTTCACGGGTACGTCGACCGGCTCGCACACCGTGCCGCCCGAGTGATGCAGATACGGGGTCGAGAACGTGAGTTTCACGAAGTTCTCGAAATCAGTCAGAGTCGCGTACCGGCGACCACGATCGAGGTCGGTGACGAACGGCGGTCCGTAGGCGGGCAACAACACCAGGTGTTTGCCGCCGATCGGTACCACGCGGCCGTCGCGACCGTGCATGTCGAACGTCGCCGGCGCGGTGGCACACAGGTGCTTGGCAAGTCCGGGGTCGAAGCGAACACTGACCCCATCGACGCGGGCGCCGGCCGCCCGGAACAACTCGACGGCCTCCTCGTCGCCGCGGAACTCGACACCGACCGTGTCGAGGATCCAGTCGGCGTGGGCCTCGAGCTGGTCGAGTTCGGCGTCGTCGAGCAGCTCGTAGGTGGGTACGCGACGTTCGGGCACCGGCGCCACGCCCAGCATGGGCCGATCGAGCTCGCGACGCATGGCGCGACCTGCGCGACCTCCGCCGCGTGCGTTCAACACATCCGGACACACGAGCCCACTCTCGCGTCATGGCGCCCTGGCGTAAACCGGGCGTTCCGTCATCCTGAGGCATACTTGACTGCATGCTCGGAGTTGATCGATGAATCCTCTCGTGTCGAGCGTGGACCGTCTCCAACGGCTGGCGGTCTTCGAAGCCGCTGCGCGGCTCGGATCGTTCACCGCCGCCGCCACCGAACTCGGCATGACGCAGCCGGCCGTGACCCGTCAGATTCGAGCGTTGGAGGTGGCGATCGGGCAGACCGTGTTCGACCGTCGACCGAATCGGGTCGTGTTGAATCGAGCCGGTTCATCGCTGCTCGACGCGGTACAGAGCGGGTTCACCGTCATCTCCGCGGGTCTCGCCCAACTTCGACCGACAGCGAGCACGTTCGTGCTCGCCGCGAACCCTGGAATCGCCCAGCGCTGGCTGGTGCCACACCTCGAGAGCTTGCAGCGGGTCGTCGGTCGAGACGATTTCCATCTCTGGTTGTTCGACCGAGACTCCGAACTCGCCCGAGGCGGCTTCGACATGGCCATCCATCTCGGCGTCGGACCCTGGTCCGGCCTCGGCGTCGAGCATCTCTTCCCCGAGGTGACGGTGCCCGTCGCGTCGCCGGACTACGCCGCGTCGACCGGCCTCGACGCCGAGTCCACCGCGGCCGACCTGATCGACGTGGATCTGTTGCACATGGACTCACGCGACCGCTCGTGGACGAACTGGACCGAATGGTTTCGCAGCAATGGGGTTGTCGACCGAGCCGCGCCGCCACGGGTGGTGTACAACAACTACGCACTCGTCGTGCAAGATGCGCTGGCCGGTCGGGGCGTGGCGCTCGGCTGGCGGCATCTCGTCGACGATCTGATCGTTCAGGGACTCCTGGTCGAGGTCGGTCCGCACAGAACGCGGCCCGAGTCGAACTACAACCTGCTCTGGGCGCCTACGACGTCACCCGACCTCGTCGAGAGCGTCAGAGCCTGGCTCGTCGACTTGATCGACGCGTAGCGCTCGGAAGCGGGAAAGAGCTGCGTCGCTCCGGGCTCCGTCTCGGATCGCGGCGTGACGCGTCAGCGGCTCTTGAGCGCTTCGATCAGCTTCGGCATGACCTTGTGGACGTCGCCGACGATGCCCAGATCTGCAACACCGAAGATCGGCGCCTCCTGATCTTTGTTGATGGCGATGATGTGCTTCGCACCCTTCATGCCGACCATGTGCTGCGTGGCTCCGGAGATACCCGCCGCGATGTACACGTTCGGCTTGACGACCTTGCCCGTCTGGCCCACCTGCATCGAGTACGGGACCCATCCGGCGTCGACGATCGCACGTGATGCGCCGGCGGCACCCTTGAGCAGTTTCGCGAGTTCGTCGACCATGGCGAACTTCTCGGCCTCGCCGAGACCGCGTCCACCGGAAACCACCACGGCCGCCTCGTCGAGCTTCGGACCCGTCGACTCCTCGACGTGCATTGCGGTGACCTTCGCAGCGCCTGATGCCCCGAGATCGGGGACGGGAGCTGCCACGACTTCGCCGGCAGCTGCGCCGCCTGCTTCAGCGGGGAACGACTTGGGCCGAAATGCTGCGAGGAACGGGCCTTCGCCCGTGAACGTCGTGGTGACCAGCGTGTTCCCACCGAACACAGGAGTGGTCACCTTGACCGCATCACCGTCGACTGTGACATCGGTGTTGTTGGTGAGCACTGTGCGGTCGAGCTTGACCGACAGTCGGGACACCACGTCACGGCCCTCGTAGTTCTGCGGGAACATGACGAGATCGGGCGAGTCGCCGCCATCGATGACAGCCTTCATCGCCGCGGCAACTGCCACGCCCGGGAGCGAACCGGCGAGGTCGCCGGTCGCGTAGATTTTCGCGACACCGTGCTCGCCGAGTGCAGCGGCGATCGCGGAGGCGTCGCCCCCGACGAATGCAGTGACGTCACCCAGCGAACGAGCCTTGGTGACGAGCTCGAGCGTGCCGGTGGTCGGCGCGCCGCCGGCCTCCTGTGCGAAGACCCAGATGTTGTTGATAGCCATGATGTTGCTGATTCCTCTCGTCGTTCCGGCTCAGATGACCTTGAGGCCCTCGAGGAACTCCACGATCTTCAGGTGGGCCTCGCCGTCGTCTTCGATGATCTCTCCTGCCTCGCGTGCTGCTGCCTGCGTGACGTCGACGATCTGCTGGTCGGCGCCGCTCCAACCGACGGGTGTGACGCCGAGGTCGGCAGCGGTGACCGTGTCGACGGGCTTCCACTTCGCGGCCAGGATGCCCTTGAAGCTCGGATAGCGGGTCTCGACCACGCCGGCCGTCACGGTGACCACCGCGGGCAGCGGGCAGGTGACCTCGTCGTAGCCGTTCTCGGTCTGACGGTTGACCATAAGGGCGCCCTCGACGACCGTGACACTCTTCGCGAACGTCACCGAGGGGAGACCCAGCAACTCGGCCATCTGCTCGGGAACCGTTCCGGTGTAACCGTCGGACGACTCGGTTCCGGCCAAGACGAGATCGGCGTCGCCGATTCGCCGGACAGCAGCTGCGAGCACCTTGGCAGTGGTCAACGCGTCGGAACCGGCAAGTTCCGGATCGGAGACGAGCACGCCCTTGACCGCCCCCATCGCGAGCGCCGTGCGCATGCCGGACACTTCGCCGTTCGGAGCCATCGAGATGATGCTCACCTCGCCGGCGCCGGCAGCGTCAACGAGCTGGAGCGCCATCTCGATGCCGTAGCTGTCGGACTCATCGAGGATGAGCTTGCCCTCTCGCTTCAGCGCGTTGGTCGACGGATCCAACTCACCCGGAAGGGCTGGATCGGGGATCTGCTTGACACAGACGATCACGTTCATGGGTACACATTGTTACCGGTGGGTCACTTGCCGACCCAACCAGAGCGCGTCCTGCGATACAAGTCACACCGGGGCGCGATCGTTCGGATACGTTCGGGTTCTCGTGCAGATCCTGCTCATCGTCAACTCGTTCGCTTCGTCCGTGACCGCCCGCAACACCGTGGTCGTGCATCGCAGGCTCGGCCGCGAGCACGACGTCGAGATCGTCGAGACGAATCGGCGGGGCCACGCCACCCGGTTCGCCCACGACGCTGCACGCCGCGGCGTCGATGTGGTCATCGGCTACGGCGGCGACGGCACCCTGAACGAGGTCGCCACCGGTATCGCCGGATCCGGCACGGCGCTCGGCGTCCTGCCGGGCGGTTCGACCAACGTGTTCGCCCGAACGTTGGGTATGCCGAACGATCCGGTGGCGGCGGCCGATCAACTCGCACGAGGCATCGACAACGGTGACTTCCGAACCATCGGGCTCGGCAAGGTGAACGGTCGATTCTTCTGCTTCCACACCGGAATCGGATACGACGCCGCCGTCGTGCGCACGGTCGAGCGACGTGCGTCGCTCAAACGATGGCTGGGTCACCCGCTGTTCATCTCTGCGGCACTGTCGACCTGGCTGCGGGGCTACGACCGCAAACACCCGCACTTCAGCCTCCGCGACGACCAGGGCCGCGAGCTCGCCGACGGCTACTTCACCATCGTGCTCAACACCAACCCGTACACGTACCTCGGGAACCGCCCGCTCGACCTGTCGCGAGCAGCGACGCTCGACCGCGGTCTCGTCGCGATCAGCTTTCGGACGCTGAACGTCGGTGCCGTGCTGAGGGGCGTGGGATCGGCGCTGCGCGGTGGAGGGGTGAAGCCCAACGACCAGCTCGTCGAGTGGACCGACATCTCCACGCTCACCGTCTCCCACGACGAGCCGTTCCCCTATCAGCTCGACGGTGACTATCTCGGAACGACGAATCGCCTCGACTTCGAATACGTGCCAAATGCGGTGCGGCTCGTGTTCCCGTCGGGTGTCGGCGACGCTGACGATGACGATCAGGGTGACGCCGACGATGACGATCAGGGTGAGGTTGCCGGCGACGCGATTGGCTGACGCATGGTCGGCTGCCGGCGCCGTGATCAGGCGTCGCCCGCGCGTCCGGTGGCGTTCGCCAAGGCCGAACGCACGCGGATCGCCACGTCGGGCACGTTGGTGCAGATGCCGTCGATTCCCCACGACATGAGCTCGGCGATTCGCACGGGATCGTCGCACGTCCAGGCGTTCACCGCCACACCCATTCCGTGGCAACGCAGAATCTGATCGCGCGTGAGGGTCTGCACCCACGGGTGCACCGCATCGTGTCCACGGGCGACCACAGACACGTCGAGGTCAGGCGGCACGTCTCCGACGAGCCAGGCCGTGCGCGAAGCGGGCATCGTCTGGCGAACCCGGTCGATCGTCTCGAGCCTGAACGACGACACCAGCCATCGCATCGGTTCATCCCGGCTCGTCAGCAGTCGAGCGACCTGATCGGCCACGTCGTCGCTCGGGTCGAAGTCGGGCTCGGACGGATCGTTCTTGATCTCGAGGTTGACGAAGGCTCCCAGGCACGCGTCGAGCGCCGCTGACAGGTCGCAGATGTGCGCGGGGAGGTCGACGCGGTTCGTGTCGATGATCGAGGTGCCGTCGGCCAGCGCCGGATCGTGGTGCACGACGAGTCGTCCGTCGCGCGTTCGTCTGGCATCGAGTTCGATGCCGTCGGCACCCATTGCGACGGCGCGCCGGAAAGCAGCCGGGGTGTTCTCCATCTCCGACGCGCTGGCGCCACGGTGAGCGATCACGTTGGTCACGCCCAACACTCTGACCGATCAGCGGGACCCGCGCTATCACTTCTGCGCATGGGCCATCTGGGATTCCGATACGCGCACACCAGCCCGATTTGACCGTTGCCAACGAGACGACGACCGCCTAGGTTGTGCGTCGCTCGGGCGACGGTTACTACCGCCAACACCTCCCCGGACTCAACGTGATGGCAGTCCGTGTGCGTCACCCAACAACTTTCGAGGAGCCTCCACGTGTCGATCCTTGCGTCCAGCCAGGCCCTGGCAGCAGCTGCAGATGAATGGCGCGATCATGCGCTGTGTCGTGACACCAACCCCGATCTGTTCTTTCCGGTCGGCACGACTGGTCAAGCACTGACCCAGGTCGATCACGCAAAGGGCGTGTGCGGCGAGTGTACGGTCACGGCCGAATGCCTCGACTTCGCACTGGCGACGAACCAGGATTCCGGCATCTGGGGCGGACTCTCCGAGGAAGAGCGGCGCGTCATTCGCCGTCAGCGCGCTGCCGCGCAACGCGCGGCACGCAACGCTGCTGCAAGCTGAGCCATCCGCCGCCGGCCGCACCGCGCTCGGACCGGATTCTCGCGCAGGTGGATTCAGGCCTCAGCCATCGCTGCCTCGGCGCGCACGACGAGGTCTTCGCGCGACCGGATGTTGAGGGGGCGCAGGGTTCGTACGTCGAGTTCGACTTCGCCTGATTCCGGCTCGAACGACTCGATGTCGCCGACGAACACCAGGTCGGTCAAGCCGGGCTCACCTGCCAGGCGCCGTAGCGCCGTTGCTGCCTCGTGTGCGTCACGATCGGCAGGCAGCCGGAGGCGCAACGTGGTCGTTGCGGCTTCCTGCGACAGATTCCTGATCTGCGCCATCGCACCGTTCGGAAAGTGCAACGTGCTCGTGGTGTCACGCAAACGCGTGCTGAACAGCCCGACGTGATCGATCACGGCATGCACCGGCTGCGCCCAGCCGACATCGGCGACGACCTCGTCGCCGACTCCGTATCGGTCCTCGAAGTGAACACTCAGCCCCGTGAGGTAATCGTTGACCTTGTGCTGGCCGCCGATGGCGAGGCCGGCACCGATGAATCCGGCACTCGAGAGGAAGAACGCGGCATCGATGGACAGGGCATGGAATGCCACGATGGTGGCGCCGATCCAGACCAGCACAGCGACGAGATGGTTGATCATGCGAGAGGCCGCGTCGACACGCTGGCGACGGCGTTGCTCGCCGACGGCGGGCGATTCGGTGTCGGCGTTCCGTGTGCGTGTGCGCCACAGACCGACCGGACTCGACAGGCTGCGCCGCGCGAGCCGACGTACCACCTGACGCACCACGAAACCGCTCATGCGCGTGATGGTGAACGCCACGACGACGATGGTGAGCAACACCAGCGGCGTCGACACGGTGGCGGTATCGACCACGGCGTCGATGGCGTCACGGAACAGGGTGAACGCCCCGGCTGACGTCTGTTGAGATGGGGAGGTCACTGCGGACACGGATGGCACTCGCTCAGTCTGGACCGCCAACGGCAAATATGACAGTCGCGTGACAAAGATCTCATCAAGATCCGACTCGACGGGTCTGACGAGCGGCAAACCCGCTCTGGTCTCTCAGTCGAAGTTGGTGGGAACTTCGAGTTCGACCACCGTGCCTCGCTGGCCGTTGGCGCGCTCCCAGCCGCAACGTTCCACGTCGACTTGTGTGAGCGGGCGCATCGTGATGTTGCCGTTCAGTTCCGTCAGCACCAGCGTTCGGACGATCGACAGTCCGAGGCCAGTCGCTTCTTCGAGCCGGAACCCGGCGTCGACGCCGCGACCGTCGTCGATGACATCGAGCGAGAGCTTCTCGTCGTCGTTGCCGAGCCTGACCACGACCTCACCGCCGCCGCTCCCCTCGGGGAAGCCGTGGTCGACGGCGTTCTGGAGAAGTTCGGTGAGCACCACCGACAGCGGCGTGGCAATGGTCGCCGGCACGCGGCCACCATCGCCCTGCACCGTGAACCGTACGGGCCGATCTGCCGACTGGAGACCCTCTTCCGCGAGCCGGAGCAGTGGCCGGACGATCTCGAGGAACGTCACATCGTCGCCGGGCTCGCGAGAAAGTGCCTCGTGGACCAGTGCGATGGTTCGGATCCGACGAACCGATTCCGACACGGCGGCAACCGCTTCGGGGTGCGTGAGACGGCGGGCCTGGAGCCGCAGGAGCGACGAGATCGTCTGGAGGTTGTTCTTCACCCGATGATGAATCTCGCGAATGGTCGCGTCCTTGCTGAGCAGCAGCCGGTCACGCTTGCGAAGCTCGGTGACGTCGCGCAGCAGCAACACGCCGCCCGTCGGCTCCTCACCCGACACGAACGGGACGCAGCGACACAGCAAGGTGATGCCGGGGCCTTGTTCGAACTCCTCGATCACCGGTACGGCGCGCTCGAACGCCTGACGGACGGGACCGTCGTGGAACCCGAGCTCGGCAAGCCGCATGCCGATCGCGCTCGTGTGGATGCCGACTCGATGCAACGCCGAATTGGCGTTCGGTGACACGTACTGGACACGTGCCTCTGCATCGAGCAACATCACGCCGTCTCCGACTCGCGGCGCAGCGCTGGAGTCGCCGACGCGCGTGTCGAACGGGAAATCGCCCGACGCGATCATCTGAGAGAACTGCTCGAAGATGAGTGTGTAGTGCCGCTCGAGTTCACCGGAACGACGGCCGGTCTGCTCGATCCACTCCTTCGTGATCACGGCGATTACGTCGCCCTCGAACCGCACTGGAATCGCGAGCATCCTCGCCGGGTCGGGCAGGTCCTCGACCTGCACATCACCTTCTGCGATCTCGCCTGAATCGTGCGCCTTGCGGAGCACGACGAGCTCGGTCGCATTGGCGAAAGACCCGACGTAGTCGGTCTCGTAGATCGTCTGACCGGTCGCCGGGCGCACCTGGGCGATGGTGAGCCATTCGCCGGTGCTGTCGGGCACGTACAGGAGGAGATCGGAAAACGAGAAGTCGGCGAGCACACCCCATTCCGACACCAGCCGGTGCAGATGAGTCAGCTGGTCCTTCGACAGCGAGGTGTGGAGACGAGCGAGTTCGGCGAGCGCAACCATCGCCTCTGAGTCTGCCCGATCACAGCCCGATCGGTACGCTTCTGGTCATCAAGGGGGTCCCGCAGCAACTCGCGACACTCGCGATACGAGCGACCATCCGGTCAAAGGAGAGACTTCACGATGACCGATCTCGACGAGAACATCGAACACGATGTCGCAGAAGCGAGTGCCGAATCGCGCTTCGGTGAGGGCGCTCCACGAACCTCGTTCACGAGTTTCGAAGAGTCGACGGCCGAGGATTGGGCGATCATTGCCGGCCAGCTGCCCGCGTCACAGGCGATGGCCGCCGCCAACATCGTCGAGCAGCTTCGGATGCTCGAGCGGGATCACGGTGGGTTCCCTGTGAGTCGGCTCGAACACTCGCTCCAGACGGCCACCAGGGCCGAGAACGACGGCCGCGACGAGGAGTACGTCTTGTGTGCACTGCTCCACGACATCGGCGACACGTTGTCCCCGTTCAACCATCCCAGCATCGCCGCAGGAATCGTGAAGCCGTTCGTGTCCGAGGCCAATCACTGGATGGTCGAGCATCACGGAATCTTCCAGGGCTACTACTTCTGGCATCACCTCGGGATGGACCGCGACACTCGTGATCGGTACCGCGACTCGCCGTACTACGACTACACCGACGAGTTCACCGCCAAGTACGACCAGCCTGCCTTCGACCCCACCTACACGAGCGCCACGCTCGAGCACTACGAGCCCCTGATTCGCAAGTTCTTCGTGCCGGACGGGTTCGAAGCCGCGTATCACACGCACTGATCGATACACATCGACGGATGCACATCGATCGGCACACGGTGATTGACACACGGTGATCGACGGGCCGGGTCGGGCTCCGCGATTCACCAGGCGTCACGTCGTCGCGAAGAGCGCCTTCAGGTAGCCGCCCTGTTCGAAGGTCACGGGATGATCGAGGGCGTGACCGGTCCGCCGGATCTCGTGCAGCGTGACGTGCTGGCGACTGGCACCCTCGTGGACCGCCGCGAAGAACTCGTCGGCGCTCACACGGCTCGAACAGGAGGCCTGCACGAGGAGGCCGCCGGGCCTCAGGACGTCGAGACCGAGCATCGTCAACCGCTTGTATGCACTCACCGCTCGCTCGACGCTCGCCGCGTTCGACGCGAACGACGGCGGATCGAGAATCACGACGTCATACAATTCGTCGCGTTTGGCAAGCTCGCGTAGCACCTCGAACGCGTCGCCGGTGGTGGTACGAACTTCGCACTCGTGCACGGCCCGGATGTGGCGATTCTGTGCGAAGTTCCGTTCGGCGGCGCGTAGTGCCTGTTCGCTGACATCGACCAGGTGCACACCCGTCGCTCCTCCGGCCGCAGCCGACAGGGCGAAGCCGCCTGTCGACGCGAACACGTCGAGCACCCGTTTGCCGTCCGATGCCGCCCTCACGAGGGCACGATTGTCGCGTTGGTCGATGAAGTGTCCCGTCTTGTGCCCGTGCACCACGTCGGCCTCCATCGTCAGGCCACGTTCGCCGAAGCGGATCGGGCGAGTCGGTGCCTCGCCCACGATCGTGTCGCCGTCGGTGAGACCGTAGGTGTTCCCGGCGGCGACGTTGCGAGACAGTCGCACCACGATGCACACCGGATCGACCAGCTCGACCAGCGCCTCGGCGACCGTGCGCAGATGCGGGAACCAGACCGTGGAATAGATCTTGATCACGAGCGAGCGGTCGTACTGATCGATGACCACGCCGGGGAATGCGTCGTTCTCGCCGTGCACGAGCCGGAACGCATTCGTCGACTCGTCAGCGGCGAGACTCGCACGCCGTTCGATCGCATTACCGAGATGCCGGCGCCACCACAGCGCATCGATCGGGGTCGGAGAGCCGGCGTGGATCACCTTGACCCGGATCGGCGAGTCCGGGTCCCAAAGCCCGATCGCGACGAAGTCGCGGTTCGCGTCGAAGACCACTGCGAGGTCACCTGCGGCAGAGTCGTCTGCTGCCTCTGTGTTCGTCGTCGTGATCGATCCGTCGTACAACCAGGGGCTTCCGCCTCGAAGCTGACGCACAGCGTCGTTGGTGACCCGCACGGCGATTCGTTTCTCGGCCGGTGACGGCAGCGCATCGAGCGGTTTCATGATTTCTCCAGTGCAAAGCGTTCGGGCATGGCGGTCGTTCGCGCCGATCGGTCACGACGTTCGCAGGTACTCGCCGAGTTCGAGCAGATCGTCGACGTCGTTGATGTCTCGGTCGAGCGCCGGCGCAGCGATGACCAGACCCGTGTGCCGCGACAATTCGTCGCGGCGCTCGGCCTCGCGCGTTGCCACGAGCGCCAGATCTTGGAACCGTACCGCCGCTTCGTGGAGCACCGTCGCAACCGTTTCGCGGTCGACATCGAGTGTCGCACCCAGCTCATCGGCGATCGGACCGTCGGCGACCTCTGCCAGGCGGCTTGCGCTCGTGCGAGCGGAACGACGGGTGTACTCGTCCGGCAGCGCCCGGTTCGCGACGATGGCGCCGAGGTGGTACCGCCGCCGCTCGAGTTCGCGAGCGAGATAGCCCGCCTCGTGAGCAGGCGCCGCTTCGAGCGTGGTCACCACCACGAACGTGCTGCGTGGGTCGGCCAGGAGCTGTTCGACCTCGCGAGCATGAGCCACGAATCCAGGCTCCATCGCTTGGAAGAGCACGAAGAATTCTGCGATGTCCTCCAGGAATCCCGAACCGAGCACGCGGTCGGCCACTTGGTAGAAGGGTCTCGACGCCGCCGTGAACCAGCGGGATCGGTACGGAACGGTCAGCCACTTGAGCAGCCTGGAACCGAAGAAGTCCTTCATTCGGCCCGGTGCGTCGAGCACGTCGAGTGCGTTTCGAGACGGTGGTGTGTCGACGACGATGAGGTCGTACTCGCCCGATGCGTGCAGCTCATGCAGTCGTTCCATCGCCAGGTAGTCGTGGCTGTGTACGAACCGGCTGGTGATGTTGTTGTAGAGAGGATTGGCGAGCACTGCGTCGCGGACCTCGACGTCGGGGGCGTGGCGAGCGATCAGTTCGTCCCAGCCAGCTTTCGTGTCGAGCATCGCCGCCCAGAGTTCGCCGCGGGGCTCGATGTCGCCGAAGGCGCTGTTCGGCACTCGAACCGCCGTGTTCCCGAACGCCCCGATGCCGAGCGCGTCAGCGAGTCGACGCGCCGGGTCCACGGTGAGCACGAGCACTCTGCCGCCGAGGTGCGTGGCGGCCGACGCCGCCATTGCCGCCGCAGCGGTGGTTTTACCGACGCCGCCGGACCCGCAGACCAGGACCATTTCCTTCGCAGCGAGGAGCGCGTCGAGGCGCGAGGGTCCGGACCCGTTCGAACGAGTTGGCTGGTTTTTCGCCGTACTCTTGCGCTTCGCTGCCTTCGTCGACGGTTGCTTGCTCGTGGTTTTCTTCTTCTTCTTCGCGGACCCCTGCTTCGCGCTCTTCGGTTTTGCGCGCCCTACGTTCGGTTCGGTCACAGCGACGTCCCGACTTCTGCTGCAAGTGCGTCGCCGACGAGTGTGACCACGCGACGTCCCGTCGCTCGGGTGAACAGCTCGGGTACGTGCAACAACGCCACGGGTGGTCCGGTTCGCATCGCCAGCGACGAACTCAAGCGGTCGAGATGGCCGGCCACGACGCGCCGGCGGCCGGCGACGGACCGAGCTGCGTCGAGCACCGTGAGCACCGACGGTCCGGCAGCCTCGACCAGCGCCGGTTCCGACCCGGTCAGACGTGCGAGAACGTCGAGTTGAACCGGGTCGAAGATCTCGGGCAACACCCGGTTGGCGATCACCGCCGACGTCGCGATGCCGGCGTCTCGGTCGAGCCGGTCGATCAACTCGAGTGTCTCGGTCACCGGCATCTCTTCGGGTGTGGTGACGACCACCACACCCGTGCGTTGTGGGTCTTCCAGGATCTCGGTCATCCAACTCGTCTGATCACGGACCAATCCGACCTGGATCAGATTGCGAATGACCTTCGGCGCTCCGATTTGCGCAACGATGTGCCCGCTCGACTCGGCATCGACGATCACGAGGTCGTAGTGCCGTTCACGGACCTCGTAGCAGAGCTTGCCCACGCTGAGGATCTCTTTCACGCCGGGCGCGGCATCGGCGACGAAGTCGAAGGTGCGCGCGAGCGGCCCGATCCGACCGATGAAGGGCACGCGAACGAAAAGCCGGAGGTACTCACGAAGAGCGTCCTCGGTGTTCATCGCCATGGCGGACAGCCCAGGTTCGAGCTCCCTGGGTTCGAACGTCACCGGAGCCGCGTCGAATGCGCCCGCGAGCGCACCCTTGGCGTCCATCTCGCACACGAGCACCGTACGGCCTTGTTGGGTCGCCAGGTGCGCAAGCGCCGCGGCGACGGACGTCTTTCCGACACCCCCCTTGCCCGTGACGAAGAGGAGTTGTCGGTCGAGCAGGTGTGGCGCGTCCGCGCTCAGATCAACCTCCAAAGCCGATGCGGCGTTCCCCGTCCGCGCTACCGACTTCGACGTACGCGATCTTGGCGCTCGCGATGACGAGGTCGCGCCCACGTTTGTCGGTGAGCCACAACGTGTCGGTGGCACCATTGAGTGCTGCCTCGATTCTCGACTTCACGTCGTCTCGCTGGTCGTCCTCGATCTCGATGGCGAGTTCGCGAGGGGCTTGGGTCACACCGATACGTAGGTCCACGCCCAGAACGGTAGCGGCCGCTGCCTCGATTCCGTAGCGTGCAGCGGCGTGGCTGAAACCAACGACACTCGGAGCGCAAACCCGGTGCCGCATATCGCGCTCGAACGAGCGGTCGACCTGCTCGACCGGCGGTGGGGAACACCCGAGTTGCTCGTCCGCGCTCCGGGACGGGTGAACCTCATCGGGGAACACACCGACTACAACGACGGATTCGCCATGCCGATGGCGTTGCCCTTCGACACGGCAATCGCACTACGGCGCAGCAACGCAGACTTCATACAGATCCATTCCGAGGGTTTCGGCGACACCAGCCTTCGGGTCATGGGCGACGACCCCGCTGTTCCGGTGCCGACATGGGCGGCCTACATCGACGGAGCGGTCCAGCTCCTCGCCTCACAGGGGATCAGCGGTGGAGGCTGGAACGCCGCGATCGCCACCGACATCCCGACCGGCGCGAGCCTGTCGAGCTCCGCCGCGATCGAGGTCGCCACGATCAACGCCGTGCTGCGGCTCGCCGACCTGAGTTGGCCGCCGGTCGACGTGGCGCTTCTGGGGCAACGAGTCGAGAACGAAGTGGTCGGTCTGCAGAGCGGCATCATGGACCAGCTCATCTCTGCGTCGGGCGTCGAGGGCCACGCCATGCTGATGGACTGCCGCACGCTCGGGCTCACTGCTGTACCTCTGCCCGACGGCGTAGTGATCGCGGTGCTGGACACCCGTACGAGACGTCGCCTCGCCGAAGCCGCGTACGGTGAACGTCGAGACGCATGTTTTCGAGCGGCAGCGGCCATGGGAGTCGCAGCCCTGCGCGATGCCACACTGGTCGACCTCGCGCAGATGCCTGTGGAACACGTTGCGGACCGGCGTCGAGCGCATCACGTCATCACCGAGAATCGGCGAACGCTCGATGCCGCGGAGGCCATGGCGGCCGGAGATCTGGCGCGCCTCGGCCTGCTGATGAACGACAGCCATCGCAGCTTGCGAGACGACTTCGAGGTGTCGTCCGCGGCACTCGATCAGATCGTCGACATCGCCCAAACGGCACCCGGCTGCTTCGGCGCCAGGATGACCGGGGGCGGTTTCGCCGGTTGTGCCGTCGCACTGGTCGGGAGCGACGACGCCGATGAGTTCCGCAAGTCGGTGACCGACCGCTACGACAACGAAACGGGTCCGGCGTCGGTGTGGATCTGCGCTCCTGCCGCAGGGGCCAGTGTCGTACTCGACGATCGTTAGCCGAACATCGAGCACGGGTCACGAAGTCGGGTCGACGAGTTCTGGTCAGGGAGTGATTCGGCGCAACCTGGCCGCGAGCTCCTCGGGTACGACCGGGTTGAAATACTCGGCGCATGCAACCTCGGCGGCGGCGATGAAACGCTGGACGCCGTCGTCGCGCCAGGGCGACACGATCTCGATGTTGAACCACGCATCCTCGTACCCGTCACGCACGGTCGGGCGCTGATTGAGCCACATCATGTACGGGAGCGGCGTGCCGAAGAGCAGGTCGAGTCGGGCGAAGGTGTCGACGAGTGCTGCCGCGAGATCGGCTCGGCCGGCGTCGTCGAGGGCCGACAGGTCGGGCACCTGCGTGGTCGGCGCGACCGCTATCTCGATCGGATACGTGGGAACGAACGGAACCCAGGATCGGAACGTGCAATGCTCACCGATCAAGCGGTCACCGGGTTCGGGGTCGGGCCGCCAGCCGCCCGCAAGTCGTCTCGTGGGACGCTCGGGGACATGGTCGTAGGCATAGATCTGCCCGTGCGGATGCGAGATGGTGGCACCCACCTCCGCGCCTCGATTCTCGAAGGCCAGCACGAAGTCGACGTCGTCACGGGCACCGAGTTCTGCGGTGCGATCGGCCCACAACTCGATGACATCTCGCGCACCGTCGACACCCAGCGACCAGAACGTCGCATCGTGTTGCGACGAGTAGAGCACGACCTCGCACCGATCGCCCGACATCGCAGGCCATCGGTTCTTGAACGACCGCACGTCGTACTGTTCCGGGGCTTCCAGGCCGCCCACACAGAACGGACATCCCGTCGCGGGCAGGTTCGGGCGCGCCTGGCGCGCACCGACCACGTGGACGCGGGTGCACGTGAACGGATCGACCCTGAGCTGAGATGTCGGACCCTCGGAACTCACGAGAGGCGGAGGCCCGTCTCCGCATCGAAGAGATGCATCGATGCTCGGTCCGGGACCAGGCTCAGGCGGTCGCCCACCTTGGCGTTGCTCAAACCTTCGGTTCGAACCACGACCGGTGTGTCGGGATCGGGTTCTCCGTTCTTCATCTCGGAGCAGTACAGGTACGACTCGGAGCCGAGTTCCTCGACGACGTCGATGTTCACGTCGAGTCCGCCTGACGGTTCGACCGACAAGCTCTCTGGGCGCATCCCGACGATGATCTGGTCGGTGGTGGCGGCAGCGACTTCGTCGGGGGTCAGCGTGACGGACAACGAGCCGACCATGGCCCGATCGCCCACGATGGTGGCCGGGAGGAGGTTCATCGCCGGCGAGCCGATGAAGCCGGCGACGAAGAGGTTCGCCGGCCGCATGAACAATTCGCGCGGAGAGGCACATTGCATCAACAATCCATCCTTCAACACTGCGACCCGATCCGCCATCGTCATCGCCTCGACCTGGTCGTGGGTGACATACACGGTCGTGACGCCGAGTCGGCGTTGAAGGGCGGCGATCTCGGTGCGGGTCTGGACCCGCAGTTTGGCATCGAGGTTCGACAGTGGTTCGTCCATCAGGAACACCTGCGGCTGACGCACGATGGCGCGTCCCATCGCTACGCGCTGGCGCTGTCCTCCCGAGAGCTTGGCGGGCTTCCGGTCGAGGTACGGCTCGAGGTCGAGGATGCGTGCCGCTTCGGTGACGCGCTCGGCGATCTCGGACTTCGTCATCTTCTTGATCTTGAGGTGGAACCCGATGTTCTCGCCGACGGTCATGTGCGGGTAGAGCGCGTACGACTGGAACACCATCGCGATGTCGCGGTCTTTGGGCGGCATCATCGTGACGTCGTTGTCGCCGATGATGACACTGCCGGCGTCGATCGGCTCGAGACCGGCCAACATCCGCAGGGTGGTCGACTTGCCGCAGCCCGACGGCCCGACGAGTACCAGGAACTCGCCGTCGGTGATGTCGAGGTCGAGCGAGTTGACTGCCGGCCGGGCGAGGCCCGGATAGATGCGGGAGGCTTTGTCGAACTTCACGGTTGCCATGTCGGCTCCTTCATTGGGACTGTCTGCGGTGGTAGAGATCGTGGGAGTAGGGGTTTCGGACGATGTGGCCAGCGGTGGCGTGTTACGGCGAGCTCTCGACCCGTCCGCGTAGCGCGACCGGATCGAGCGCCGACACCACGAGGCGGCCGACGTGTTCTTCCAGCACGTGTCGCGCGTCGTCGCCGATGTCGCCGTCCGTGACGCACACGGCCGCGTCTGACAGCTCGGCCATCGTGGTGAGCCCGGTGATGCCCCACTTCGTGTGATCGGCCAGCACGACCAGCTGGCTCGTCGACGCGAGGAACGCCTTGTTGGTGTCGGCTTCGAGCAGGTTCGGTGTGGTGAATCCGGCGTGTTCGTGCATGCCGTGCACGCCCATGAAGACCGCATCGAGGTGAAACGAGCGCAGGCTCTCGTTCGCGATCGGACCGACCAGCGCGTCACTCGGCGTGCGCACGCCGCCCGTCAGGATCACCGTGCGATCGGGTCGCGGCGACGCATGCAACACGTCGGCCACGCGGAGGCTGTTGGTGACCACGGTGAGACCGGGCACGCTGACCAGTTCGGCCGCGAGGTGGACCGTCGTGGTCCCGGCGGTGACACCGATGGAGGCGCCTGTCATCACCAGTGCAGCCGCAGAGGCCGCTATCGCAGCCTTCTCGGCGGTATTGCGGAGCGCTTTCGCTTCGAAGCCCGGCTCATCCGCGCTGTATTGGTATCGGACCGTCGCACCGCCGTGCACCTTCACGAGCAGCCCGGCCTCGTCGAGCATGTCGAGGTCTCGACGCACGGTCATCTCGCTGACGTCGAGCAGGTCGGCGAGGTCGGTGACCCGGGCCGCGCCGCGCCGACGGACGTGGCTCACGATGCGCTCGTGACGCTGTCGTGCCAGTGACCGGCGAACCCCCTCGCTCATACCGCAAGACAATGCCCGAGAATCGCATCGAAGTCAACAGAAACGAACACGAACTCCTGAATCAGGGAGCAAAACGCCCGTTTCCTGTTCGAATTCGTGGAGAATCGAACTTCAACCTTGACGTGCAGTGCTCGGAGGTGCGACAGTGGTCACAGTTCCGATATTTTCAAAACATCATCCACGAGGGGGAGACATGACAGGGACGACCGAGAGTTCACCGAATTCATCCGAGGGTTCAGCAGAACTCAAGCACCCAATCGGTCGGCGAGGGTTCATCGCCGGAGCGGCCGTCACCGTCGGTGCCGGCGCACTGCTCGCCGCCTGCGGGAGCGACGACGCTGCCACCGAGACCACCGACGGGTCAGCGAGCGACACCACCGACGCAATGGCCGAGACCACCGACGCGCCAGCCGGTGATGCCGGTGCGGTGACCTTCGGCTCCAACTACTCCGACGAGAAGCCGCTCGCCGGCATGGCTGCGGCCATCGGCGCCTCCGGCCTCGATGTCAGCATCAACACGGTCGACCACAACTCCTACCAGGAGAACTTCAACACCTACATCCAGCAACCAGACGACGTGATGGCCTGGTTCGCCGGGTACCGGATGCGTGCGTTCGCGAGCAAGGGCGTCGTCGGGCAGATCTCCGACGTGTGGGCAAATCTGGACGGCATGAGCGAGGGCTTCAAGTCGGCGTCCACCGCGCTCGACGGCGAGCAGTACTTCGTGCCGTTCTACTTCTATGCGTGGGGCGTTCACTATCGCAAGAGCCTCTTCGCCGACAACGGCTACGACGTGCCGACGAACTGGGATGATTTCCTCGCACTGTGTGCGCAGATGGAGACCGACGGCATCACGCCGCTGTGCGCCGCCAACGACGGGCGTTGGCCGCAGATGGGCATGTTCGACATGCTCAACATGCGCGTCAACGGGTATGACTTCCATGTGTCGCTCATGGGCGGAAACGAGAGCTGGACCGATCCCAAGGTCAAGGAAGTCTTCACGAAGTGGGAGGAACTCCTTCCCTACTACCAGCCCGATGCCAACGGTCGCCCGTGGCAGGACTCGGCCAACGCTCTCGGTGCGAACGAGGCCGGCATGTACCTGATCGGCAACTTCCTCACCAGCAACTTCGATGCCGAAACCCAGCAGGACATCATCGACGACATCGACTTCTTCGCGTTCCCGGAGATCAACGCCGAGCACGGCCAAGATGCCATCGAGGCACCAATCGACGGGTTCATGATGGCGGCGTCGCCGAAGAATCCGGAGGGCGCCAAGGCACTGCTCACGGCGCTGGGTTCGAACGACGCGATCGCGGCATACATCGCAGTCGATCCTTCCGTGGTGGCTGCGAACAGCGAGGCCGACACCAGCGGCTACAACGCGCTGCAGCAGAAGGCCGCCGACCTCGTGGGAAGCGCGAAGTACATCGCGCAGTTCCTCGACCGCGACACCGACCCGGCGTTCGCGTCGGAAGTGGTCGGCATCGCGATCGCGGACTTCCTTGCCGATCCGACGAAGATCGACACCATCCTCGACACTGTCGAGGCCCAGAAGGCCACCTACAACTTCGAGTGAGTCGGCACTGATGACGAATCAGCTCGACTCCACCGAAACGAGCTTGCACACGGTGGCGCCCGAAGGGCGCCACCGCCGCAAGTACTCGAAACTGACCAAACAGGACAAGTTCTGGCTCGGCGTCATGGTCGGGGTACCAGCCCTCCTGCACATCGTGCTGGTCTGGATCCCAGCGATGGCCACCGTCGGCCTCTCGTTCACCGAATGGGACAACCTGGCACCGCTGACCGACATCAAGCTCGTCGGGTTCCAGAACTACTGGTTCATCTTCACGGTCTTCGACCCGAACCTGTTCCCGGCACTGTTCAACAACTTCATCCTGGTCTTCTTCCTGTTCTTCTGTTCCGCGATCGGCATGCTGCTCGCGTATCTGCTCGACAAAGACCTTCGCGGCAGCCGCGTCTACCAGAGCATCTACTACTTCCCCGTGGTGCTCTCGCTCGCCGTCGTCGGCTTCATCTGGAAGAGCACGATGTTCTCCCGGGATCGTGGTCTCCTCAACATGGTCTGGCCAGGCGAACCGGTCGACTTCGTGGGCGACGGCAGCAAGATCTTCAGTTTCGACCTTCCGTTCCTCGACTTCCAGCTCGGGCTCTCGAAGAACTTCGCCGCTCTGCTCATCGCCATGGCCTGGCGCCACATCGGGTACATCATGGTGATGTATCTGGCCGGCCTGAAAGCGGTCGATCCGGCGCTTCGTGAGGCTGCCGCCATCGACGGCTGCAACGAAGTGCAGAGCTTCCGCAACGTCGTGTTCCCCGCACTCAAGCCGATCAACGTGGTCGTCGCCGTCATTACGGTGATCGAGGCCCTCCGCGCCTACGACATCGTCGCCGCACTCAACGAACAGCGGGGCACCGAGGTCATGGGCACGCTCGTCACGAACTCACTCCTGGGCGAGGGCGGTGGCCGAGTCGGTATCGGATCCGCGTACGCGGTGGTGCTGCTGGTGCTCTGTTTGGCGTTCATCATCTGGTACGTCACCAACCACTATCGGGAGTCGGAGATATGAGTACTGACTCGGCACATCTCACTGCCAAGGACTACCTCACGCCAGAAGCCGCCGCGCAGATGCACGAACACCAAGGCGGCGGCATTCGCCCGGCGCGGGTCTTCCTGCACCTGTGTCTCGTCATCGTGGCGCTGGCGTGGTTGTTGCCGGTGGCCACTGCCGTTTACAACTCGTTCCGCCGCTACGCCGACGACACACAGGTCAACGGCCCGTTCTCGGCTCCCAAGACGCTCACGCTCGACAACTATCGAGACGCGTGGCGAGTCGGCGGCATGAGCACCACCTTCGTCAACACGATGATCATCGTGTTGCCGGCGCTCGTCGTCACCCTGTGGCTGTCGAGCATGGTCGCGTTCGCGTGCACGCGGTTCAGCTGGCGGTTCAACATCCTCTTCCTGGTGCTGTTCACCGCCGGTAACCTGATGCCGCAGCAGGTCTTGTTCCAGCCGCTGTTCCAGATCTTCAAGCGAGTGCCTTGGCCGGATGTCCTCTCCGACGCCGACACGGGCAACTTGCTCGGCACGAAGCTGGCCGTGATCCTGGTGCACATCGGGTTCCAGATCGGATTCTGTACGTTCGTGCTCGCGAACTACATGAAGACGATTCCGAAGGAGATCAGTGAGGCATCCGCCGTCGATGGTGCAGGCGTCGTCCGTCAGTACTTCCAGATCGTGTTGCCGCTCACCCGCCCTGCGTTGGCTGCGCTTGCCACGCTCGAGTTCACCTGGTTGTACAACGACTTCTTCTGGGGCTCCGTGCTGCTCAGCCAGGGCAGTGACCGGCCGATCACCTCGTCGATCTCGGTGCTCAACGGCCAGTACGCGACCGACTTCAATCTGATCGCGGCGGCGTCCATCATGATCGCACTGCCCACACTCATCGTGTACCTCGCACTCCAGAAGCAGTTCATTGCCGGGCTCACTCTCGGCGCCAGCAAGGGCTGAGTTGATCCACCTCCGAGGGTCCGGTTGCGACGTCGTCATCGACCTCGCAACAGGCACCCCCTCCCTCGCCTACTGGGGTGCCCCGCTCGGCGACGGCTTCGACCTCGATTCGGTGGCGGCCGCGCTCGATCCGCCACTCCCCCACGCCACGCTCGACGCCGTGGCGCCGATCTCGTTCGTTCCCGAGCACGGCTCCGGGTTCACCGGACGGCCGGGACTCGTGGGCCATCGGGGCGGCGGACGCGCCTGGGCACCGCGATTCGGGACCGCCGGTCATCATGTCGATGGGAACCGTCTCACCGTGAATGCCGTCGATCCCATCGCCGAGCTCGAGCTCGTCACCGTCATCGAGCTCGATCACACACTGGTCGTGAGCACCGAGGTGCGCAATGTCGGCACCGGGCGATATCACCTCGAGGCTTTGACGGTGACGCTGCCGATCCCCCAGGACGCCGACGAGTTGTGCACCTTCACCGGTCGGTGGACCCGCGAGTTCCAGCCGGTTCGACAGTCGTGGGAGCACGGCTCGCATGTCGCCGAGAATCGGCGCGGGCGCACGTCGCACGAGCATCCGCCGCTGCTGTTCGCTGGAACACGGTCGTTCGGCGAATGGTCGGGTCGGGTCTGGGGCGCTCACCTCGCCTGGAGCGGCAACCATGCCGTATTCGCCGAGCGGCTCCCCGAGGGCCGGAGATTCATACAGCTCGGCGAACTGCTCCATCCGGGCGAGATCGTGTTGGAGGCCGGCGAGCGGTATCGAACCCCCGATGTCGTCGCAGTGCACTCCGAACAGGGCTTGACCCCCGCCACGTGGCAATTCCATCGAGCGCTGCGCTCGCGATCGGCACACCCGACGGCGCCCCGTCCTGTACTGCTCAACACGTGGGAGGCCGTGTACTTCAATCACGACCTCGACGTCTTGCAGAACCTCGCCACGCAGGCTGCCCGAGTGGGAGTCGAGCGTTTCGTCCTCGACGACGGCTGGTTCGGAGGGCGACGCAACGACGCCGCCGGGCTCGGCGACTGGTGGGTCTCACACGACGCCCACCCGGTCGGACTCGGCCCGCTCATCGAGCACGTCGAATCACTCGGCATGCAGTTCGGCATCTGGGTCGAACCCGAGATGATCAACCCCGACAGCGACACGTATCGGGCGCATCCCGACTGGGCGCTCAAGACAGCGGGGTACGAGCACCTCCTCGGCCGCAACCAGCTCGTGCTCGACCTGGGTCAACCGGATGCCTACGAACACATCCTGAGCCATCTCGACGCGCTGCTGCGTGACCACTCCATCGGCTACGTGAAGTGGGACATGAACCGCGACCACGCTCAGGGCAGCGGGGCGACCGGCGCCGCGGGCACACACGCACAGACCTTGGCGCTGTACCGGTTGCTCGACGAACTTCGGCAACGCCACCCGACCGTCGAGTTCGAAAGTTGTGCGTCAGGCGGCGCTCGGATCGACCATGCAATCCTGCAACGAACCGACCGAGTCTGGACGAGCGACTGTAACGACGCGCTCGAACGCCAGTCGATCCAGCGCGGCGTGTCGATGCTCATTCCGCCCGAGCTCATGGGCGCCCACATCGGCCCGACACGGTCGCACACCACCGGCCGCACGCACGACTTGTCGTTCCGGGCGGCCACTGCGCTGTTCGGACATCTCGGCATCGAATGGAACCTGCTCGGCATCACCGGCGCAGAGCTGGCCGACCTCGCCCAGATCGTCGAGCTCCATCAGCGACTTCGTCCGCTGCTGCATTCGGGCGATGCCGTCCGTTTCGACACCGAGGATGCATACGTCGCGCACGGTGTGTACGCCGCCGACCGGAGCCAGGCTGTCGTCAGCTTTGCCGTCGTCACGACGGCGGCGAGCTTGTCACCCCCACCGCTGCGGCTGCCCGGTCTCGACGTCGACCGCCGATATCGCGTGGAGCACCTGCCACTTCCGGGGGGTCGATGGGGTCCGGCCCGGCGTCAGCCCGACTGGATCGAGACGGGAATCACGCTGACGGGTCGACAACTCGAGGCACACGGGATCCAGCCTCCGATCCTGCACCCCGAGTCGGCAGTGCTGCTCACACTCACCGCGCTCTGACAGCGCTCTGAAGCGCTCTGACGCGCTCACCGGTCGACCGACGGCACGTGGGTCCCGGCGACGCGATACAACGGGAGCATGCAGGTCGCGATTCCGCTCTTTCACCAGTTCACTGCGCTCGATGCGATCGGGCCCTACGAGGTGTTGCAGCGCATCCCGGAACTCGATGTCACGTTCATCGGGCATGAACACGGCGAGATCCGTTCCGACAACGGATTTCTCGGCATTACCGCGGACGCGACGTTCGACGAGGTCCCGAACCCCGATGTGGTCGTGTTCCCCGGCGGATTCGGCACACGAGCGTTGACGGCAGACGAACGGGTGCTCGGTTGGGTCCGGGCAGCGCACCAGACCAGCACGTTCACCACGTCGGTCTGCACGGGTTCACTCGTGCTCGCCGCCGCCGGTCTCCTCGACGGCCTCACGGCCACCACCCACTGGGGCGCCTACGACCGGCTCGGACAACTCGGCGCCCTGCCGACACCCCAGCGCGTCGTCGAGCATCTCGACCGGCGCATCATCACAGCGGCCGGCGTGTCGAGCGGCATCGACATGGCGCTCCGTCTCGTCGAGCTGTTGTTCGACCGCGTCGCCGCCGAAGCGGCCCAACTCATGATCGAGTACGACCCTCAGCCGCCGTTCGACGCCGGCTCGGTCGCCAAGGCCGGCGACGACGTGATGGAGCGCGTCATCTACTACGCCCAGCACCGCCAGTAGCGCGGTCCACATCTGGAACGGCGACCCGGCAGCGATGGATCGCGTCTTCGTACTCGGATCGAACGATCAAGATCTGACAGGTCTCGCTGACAGCGTGACATGATCGACTTGCGCGCACGCTGCGCCCACCCACGGAGGAGGATTCGACATGGTCAAGTTCGGCTGGTTGTCACCGGTTGCCGGGCATGCGGGAAGCAACTTCCAACCCATCGTGATGTACCAGGCGGAGCACATTCTCCCCGCAGCATTGCCGCATTTCGACTCGTTGTGGATCGCCGATCACTTCTACGGCTTCGACAGCGAGAAGACCGAAGGGTTCCTCGAGGGCTGGACATCCCTGACGTGGTTGGCGGCCAAGTTCCCCGCTGTCATGTTGTGTCATCACGTCCTCGGGCAGGGCTATCGCAATCCGGCACTCACGGCGAAGATGGCGGCGACGTTACAGGTGCTCTCCGGCGGCCGCTTCATGCTAGGCATCGGTGCCGGCTGGCGTGAGGACGAATACCTCTCCTACGGGTACGACTTCCCGAAGACGGCCGTTCGGCTGCATCAATTGGAGGAGGTCGTGCAGATCTGCCGGCTGATGTGGACCGAGCAACACCCCACCTTCGACGGGACCTACTTCCGCATCGACGACGCCGCGGCCACGCCTCGACCCGATGTCGTTCCCCCGGTCTGTATCGGCAGCAGCGGGGAGAAGATCGGGTTGCCGATCGTCGGTCGTCAGGCCGACATCTGGAATGGGGCCTATCGGGGTGACGACGATTGGCGGCGCAAGCGCGACATCGTCCGGGCCGCCGCCGACTACGCCGGCCGGAACCCGTCCGACATCGAGAACTGCGTCACGGTTGCGGGTGACCTGCCCGAGTCTGATGCCGCCTCCGAACAATGGCTGGAACGCCTGGATCACCTCGTCGAACTCGGCGTGACGTACTTCGTGATGGACTTCGGCCATCCCCTGCACGCCGAGCCTGCGCTCCGCTTCGCCGACCAGGTCATCGCTCCGATGAAGTCCCGCTGATTCGCACCAGCCTCGTTCGACACCCGGAAAGCCCGATCCATGGCAGGCACGACGACATCCCGACGTGGTGATCGCTGCAAGAAACACCGCAACGACCTCCGACATCTCGACGTGGGTCGTCACAAGCACGGAGCGGCACTCCGTGGCGGTGTCAGAGCTGCCACGCAATCGACGTCAGGGGGTCAGGGATGTAGGCGCAATAGGTACCGGTGTGCACACTCTGGTCGAGGTGAGCAGCGAGGGCAGGGTGGTGCTGAGTGAGGCGCCCGAGCGCGTAGCGAAGCGACCGCGTCACGCTGGTGCGCGCACGCTCGGACGTTCCGCCGACCGATCGGTGTCGTCCCCCCAGCCCGACGGCGCTGGTCAGCTCGGCGATCAAGTAGTCGCGGTCGCGCTGCGCCAGCTCGATGCGACCGAGATCGTTCATCTGTGTGGCCTCGTCGATGTCGTCCTCGACTTCGACCAACCGGCGACGGTAGGCATCCCGCGCCACCTCGTCGATGAGTGGGAGCCCAGCGGCGACTGGTCCGACCACGAGGTGCTCGCCTCGGACGTCGCGGCCGCTGAGAAGCGTGCCGTGCTCGACCGCCACGAGATCGAGGACGTGGACCTCACGACCGGGGTCGGCGAGCAACCGCTCCACATAACGAAAGCCCAGAAGGTCACGAACATGAACCGTCAGATCCCCGAAACAGACGGTTCTCGTGTCACCTTCGCAACGAAACGTCGCCGTCATCGCTCCGGTGGTTCGAACCGGCGTCGGGTTGGACGAGGTGTCGGCGAGGTGGCGATCCGCTCGTTCCGCCCAGCGCGTCGCGCCGAAGGCCTCGAAGGCGGATTTGGCGGCCCGCCACTCCAGCTGTGCGCCGTTGACATTGTTGGATCTGTGATGCGCCTGACCGAGCACCATTCGCGCTGCCGCTGCTTCGAACGGGGCCCCGATGTCGGACCATGCTGCGGTCGCGGCGGCAGCGTGATGGATCGCCTGGTCGAGGTGCCCGGCGAGCAACGCCACCCGCGCGTTCGCCAGTTCCGCTCCTGCTGCCAGAGATCGACTCGGATACGACTCCGCGATCGACGTGAGTGCTTGTGCAGCGACACGGGCCGTATCGGCATCACCAGCGGCAGCGGCGATCTCGGCTTGGGCGTCGAGCAGCGGGGCCAGACGTAGGTCACCGAATGGGGGTCGTTCCTTCCATGGAACGTCGAAGGGGTGGGCGATCGCGTCCGCGATCATCGTCGTTGCCGACCCGATGTCACCCTGCTCCAATCGCAACAGCGCGAGACCTGGATAGGGCGACCAGGCCCGTTCGTGAGCTGCGAGGAATGCCTCTTCGGCACCAACCAGATCTCCTCTGCGCAGCCGGATGTTGCCGAGTTCCACGAGCGGCCACCCGAATTCGCGGCGCATCCAGGGGCGAAGCTCATCACATGCTCCGAGCGCCTCCGCCTCGGCTCGATCGCACGGCCCCGAGATCCGCAGGATTTCGGCGCGGTGCACCCGGCATCGACCACCGATACCACCAATCGCTGAGCCGTGCCGCCAGTGCTCCATCACGTCGGTCCACTCGCTCGCTTTGTCGTGGAGAGCCATTCCCTGTGCGGCACAGATCAACTCGCAGTACATCATCCCCGTGGTGAGCGGGTCCACCACTCCAGACATCAGATCGATGGCGATCTCGTCGAGCTGGTCGAGACCGGCCTGGACCTGGCCGCTGAAGATCGTGATCCGTGCCGTGCAGACGCGACCGATCATGACCGCCGACGCAACACCCAGACGCGATCCGAGTTCGATCGCCAGAGTGGCGTTCGCGCCAGCCGCAGCCATGTCGCCGCACATGAAGCGTTCGTAGGCGCGGACCACGGCAATGATGGAGTGGGCAGGCGCCTCGTCGTGGCCTTCCAGCAACCGTTCGGCGCGTCGCAGCCACGTGCGGACCGGCGCCATCAACCCGGTGTCCATCATGAGAAACATGGCGACCATGGCCGCCGGCCACGCTGCTCCGGCCGAATCACCTTCCGAAACGAGCCGAGCGTGCAGGTCTTCCCACGCCGATACGGACGCTTCGAAGTCGCCGCGACCGTACTCCGCGCGTGCCCGAAGCTCGAGCCCCTCGGCACAGTCGGATGCAGCTCCAGCGGCGGAGAGCGCGTCGAGCGCTTCGAGCCACTCCCCGCGATCCAGGGCATCACGCACCGCTGAGAGTCCGACCACTGTTGCATTGTGACATCAATTGTCACGCCTTCTCGATAGCGCTGCGGTTCGCCGAAGCGCCACCTGACCACCATTCATCGAAAGGCAAGTTCATGGAACCCACGGAACAACTCTCGAGCATCGTGCCAACCCTCAACGCGATCGTCGACCGCATCGATACCAGTCAGCTCGACAAGCCGACACCGTGCGCACGGTTCACCGTGCATGACGTGCTCGACCACATGATCGTGCTCGGCAGTTCGTTCGCCTACCGGTTCCGGGGCCGAGAGGTGCCCGAGATCAAGGCACCTCCCGTGTACGGCCGAGTCCCGGCAGCGGAGTTTCGCAAGACGATGGACGATCTGCTCGATGCCGTGTGTTCACCCGGGGCGATGGAACGCACGATCAGCGCGCCGAATGGCGAGATGCCGGGCTCGGTGTTCGCTCGCTTCGTGGCGTTCGACGGCCTCGTCCACGGCTGGGATCTCGCCATGGCCACAGGGCTGTCATACGACCTACCGGCCGCCGTGATCGACTCGGTCGACGAGTTCGCCCGCGGCGCCATCAGCGCCGAGATGCGAGACGGGGACACCTTCAAGGATCCGACCACACCACCTGAACGCGCCGGCCAACTGGAGCGCCTGATCGCATTCAGTGGACGTTCGCTCTGACCGAGCCAACGCTCACGAACTTCCCACAACCACGATCTTCCAACAACCCAACCAACTCAAAGGATCAACAGTCATGCACCTTCCCAAGAACGACATTCCCATCATGATCGATGCTCCCGGCACCGTGGCGCGTCACCTTCCGGACTTCGGCGTCGCCTCTGGCGCTCTGGCCGCCGAATACTTCACCGTGGGAGCCGGCGCAGACCTCGCGCCCCTCCTCGAAGGACTCACCGACGATGCCTGCCACTCCGCCCATTGGGGTTACATGATCGCCGGCGAGGTCGTCGTCTCCTACCACGACGGCACCGACGAGACCTGCTCGACGGGCGACGTATTCTACTGGCCCCCCGGCCACAGCGTTCGCGTCAACACCGACTCCGACTTCATCCTGTTCAGCCCACAAGCGGAGCACGCCGCCGTACTCGATCACATCCTTGCCAAGATGGCGACCGTGTAGGGACCTGCGCATCCGGCAACTCTGGTGAGCTCAGCTCGGGCCGGGCCGGGCCGGGCTGCCGGGGCGATCGTGCGTGGCTCAGTGAGGAACCGTGATGGCGACGACCTGATTGACGGCCGGCATCGCCAGGTCTGGCCGTGGTCGTGTGCTGCGACGGTGGCCGACTGCCTGCACCTCGATCGGCGCGTCGGAATCCGAGCAACGAACAATTCCCTTCGCTCGAACAACTGAACCGTCGAGTTCGGCGAGCCAGCGGTCGAGTTCGCTGGTGGAGATTCCGATCGGCACGTCGATCACGGTTGCGAGGTGGCCGTCGTCGACCGGCGGCACTTCCACGAGCGTGGCCGATCGCTCGAGACCGAGCAGCAATTCGACATTCACGGCGCCATGGCTGACGTGCATACTCGGGGCCGCGGAGAATCCTTCGAGCCAGCCATCGAGTTCCGCGAGCTGTTCGGCGTCGACGAGGTCGCACTTGTTCACCACCAACAGATCGGCGGAAGCGAGCTGGTCGAGCACCGTGTCACCCACATACCGTTGGGCGGCACGCTCGCGAACCTGCTCGGCGTCGACGCACACCACGATGCCGTCGAGCCGGAATCCTGACGTATTGGCCCACGCGGCGAGCCTCGTCGGCCGGCCGACCCCGCTCAGCTCCATCAGCACGTGACCGGGCGGTTCGTTCCACGAACGCACCTGTTCGAGGGTCTGCGCGAAATCGTCGACGACAGCGCAGCACACGCATCCGTTGGTGAGCTCGATGGTCTGACCATCGTGAGCGGCGATCAGCGATGCATCGACACTGACCGCGCCCACGTCGTTGACCAATACGAGGAGCCGACTTGGTGCGTGTTCGAGCACGTGGTTGACGATGGTCGTCTTGCCCGACCCCAGATACCCGCCGAGCAACGTGAACGGGACCCGCTTCCCGCCCCACGGGAGCGGCGACGTCACACGAACCCGTCCGACGACGTGATGCGACCGCCCAGAACCGTGCCGACCACGTCGATGTCACGCAGAGCGATCGGGTCGACCTCGAACGGATCGTCGGCGAGCACGGCGAAGTCGGCTCGCTTGCCGCCCTCGATCGATCCGATCTCGTGGTCGAGCCGCAGCTGGAACGCAGCGTCGATCGTGACGGCCTTCATCGCGTCGGCCACGCTGATCCGTTCCTCCGGGCCGAGCACCGCGCCTGAGGCAGTCACCCGATTGACGGCGCACCACATCGTGTGCAGGCAGCCCAATGGCGTCACCGATGCGTCGGAATGGATCGAGAACCGCACGCCCTCACGCTTGGCGGTAGCACACGCGTTCATGCGTGCCGCACGGTCGGGCCCGACGGTGATGTCGCGATGCTGGTCACCCCAGTAGAAGATGTGATTCGAGAAGATGTTGGCGTTCACGCCGAGCACCGCCATTCGCCGATATTGCGCCGGGGTCGTGAGCTGGCTGTGTTGCGCGGTGTGTCGATGGTCGAGCCACGAGTGCTGCCGAAGCGCCTCGTCGACGGTGTCGAGCATCAGGTCGACCGCCTCGTCGCCATTGACGTGCGTATGCACGGTGACGTTGGCCCGGTGGAATGCAAGCAGATACCCGGCGTACTCCTCCGGCGCCATCAGCCAGATGCCATTGGGTCGGTCACCGAGGTACCCAGGTGGGTTGAGGCGTGCCGTGAACCCCTGGATCGAGCCGTCGAGGATCAGCTTCACGCGCCCGAAACGGCACGTGTCGGTGTTCATCGACTCGAGATCGAGCAGACGTCGCACGCGTTCGGCGGGCGTTCCCGGCGCAGCCTTCGGGTTCATGAACGGCACGATCCGAGCCGGGAATCCGGCCTCACCCGTCACAGCGAGCCATCGATCGGATTCGGCGTCGGAGGCGAATCCCGATGTGCCCAGGTCGGTGACCGTGGTACAGCCCACGGTGCGCGCCATCGCAGCGAATCGGCGAATGGCTTCATCACTCGACATGGTCGACATGAGGCGGCGCATCTCGATTCGGGCCAATGACATCGCCGGTGGTTCCTGGAGCTCGCCCAGCGGTCGACCGTCGGCACCGTTGGGCACCCCCTCGACCTCGGACCCTTCGGCGAATCCCTCGCGTTCCATGACCGCGGTGTTCACGGTGATCAGGTGGAGACTGGCATGCACCACACAGATCGGTCGGGTCGCCGACACGGCGTCGAGATGGTGCGCAGCCAGTCGTTTCCCCTGGAAGTAGATCGGATCGAAGCCCCAGACGATCAGAGACTCGGTCGGGTCCTCGATGTCGTGATCGAGCTGGCGGAGGCGGGCAATCAGCGATTCAAAATTCCTGCAGCCGTCGCGCACGAGGCCGTCCGGACCGCGACGGTCGAAGTAGCCGACGTATTCGAAGCCCCAGATACCTCCCTCGAAGGCGTGCGAATGGGCCTCGACGAAACCGGGAACGATCACGTCGCCGGCGAACGTGTCGTCGACGGCTGCCTGACCCCACGTCGATTGCAGCACGTCCGTCTCACCGACACCGAGGATCAGACCGTCACGGACGGCGACCGCCCGAGCGGTCGGCACCGCCGGATCCATCGTGACCACCCGTTGCGCCCTGAAAATCGTGATGTCAGGCATTCCCGACATCGTGTCAGATGAGCGTGATCACACCGCTGTGGAGCAGAACGTGTCGCCCTTCGCGAAGCTCGCCTCGGTCACGATGGCGTCGATGTCGTTGTCGTACAACTCACTCAACATGCCGCGCACCATGCCCCGGTCGACGGCGCAGATGACCGGGTGTTCCATGGCGACCTCACCGAATGGGCAGTGGTTGTTGATGATGCGCAACTGGTTGTTGCGACCTTCGGCATGCGCGGCGAAGCCGTGCGCCGTGAGCGCATCGGCCACGGCCTGGATCGCTGCCTTGAGTGAGCGGTGCCCGGCATGCAACGCATCGCCAGTGAGGCCCGCTGCCATGGCACGGCCATACTCGGCGCCCACCTCCTCGGCCATTTGCTCGGCCTCGTCGTGAGGGAGCCGGCTGAGTGCACGCCCCAACAACGACAACACCAGATCGTCGCTCCGGACCGGAAAGTCGGTGAGCGCATCGGCAACGGCGACGTATCGCTTCGATGGGCGGCCGGCACGACCACCGGGGATCTTGCCGCTCTGCACTTCCAGATAACCGCCCGCTGCCAGCTTGTCGAGGTGATGACGGGCCACGTTGGGATGCACACCGATCTCTTCCGCGACGACCGACGTGGTCGCACCACCCGAACCGGCGGTGGCACCCTCGAAGTCTCGGACGAACAAGTAGATCGCACGACGCGTCGGGTCACCGAACGCATCGGTGATCGCCGAGACCGCAGCGCCGAACGATGCCGCGGTGGTCGTGGAGCTGGCCATGTGAGGATTCTACTATCCGCGTAGTGGAAACTCGATCGCGGCGGTGCATTCGGCGGCACCCGTCGCCACAATGAGATGTATGCCCGTCAGCAGCGAACAGCTCATCGATGCCCTCCGGCCCGTTCAGGACCCGGAGCTGCACCGCTCCATCGTCGATCTGGGGATGGTGCGTCGAGCCGAACTGCGCACCGACGGCATCGCCGACATCCAGGTAGCCCTCACGATCGCCGGATGTCCGCTTCGCAACGAAATCCAGACCCGCGTCAGCGATGCGGTCACCGCTCTCGACGGGGTCACCGGTGTCGACCTCGATTTCACGGTGATGACCGACCAAGAGCGCGAAGACCTCCGCAAACGGCTGCACGGCGACGCCGGCGCGGGCGCCGGTCAAGGCCAAGCCCACGGGCACGCCGAAGGCCGCAAGGTCCCGTTCTCCGAGCCCGGGGCGAAAACCCGACCGTTGCTCATCTCGTCGGGCAAGGGCGGAGTCGGCAAGTCGAGCGTCACCACCAATCTCGCCGTGGCACTCGCCGCGCAGGGTTTCACCGTCGGCCTGGTCGATGCCGACATCTACGGTTACTCGATACCCCGCATGCTCGGGACCGACCGAGATCCCGTCGTGATCGACGAGATGCTGATCCCGCCGGAGAAGTGGGGTGTTCGATGCATCTCGATCGGCTACTTCGTCCCGCAGGGTGAAGCGGTCATCTGGCGGGGGCCGATGCTGCACAAGGCACTCGAGCAGTTCCTCACCGACGTGTTCTGGGACGAGCCGGACTTCCTGCTCGTCGACATGCCGCCCGGCACCGGAGACATCGCTCTGAGCCTGAGTCAGTATTTGCCGCGCGGCGAGGTTTTCGTCGTCACCACCCCGCAGCCGGCTGCTCAGAAGGTGGCCCGTCTGTCGGCGGCGATGGCCGAGAAGGTCAACCTGCCCGTCCGCGGCATCATCGAGAACATGTCGTGGTTCACCGGCGACGACGGCAAGCGCTACGAACTGTTCGGCTCAGGCGGTGGCCAGGAACTGGCCGATGAGCTGGGCGTGCCGCTGCTCGGTCAGCTACCACTGGTTCCCGCCCTCCGCGAAGGCGGCGACAACGGTCGACCCATTGCTGCGGTCGACCCCGACAGCGAAGCAGCGCAGCTGTTCTACGCGATCGCGAAGCAGATCGCCGTCGACCTGAAGCCCAAGAAGATCTTCAGTCCCCAGCTCAAGATCATCTGATCGATGCCGGGGCCGTCGATCTGAGGCGTTCGAACCGATGAGAGTGGTCCCGCGCTATCGGTTCGAACGGCTGGTCCAACGCGCGCTCGACGCGCTGCCGACCGAACTCGTGCCGGTCCTCGACAACGTCGTCGTTCAGGTGCACGACGAGCATCCCGACGAGCCCGATCTGCTCGGGTTGTACGAGGGCACGCCCCACACCGAGCGGTTCGGCGACGAGGGTCCCGACGTGGTCTCGATCTTTCGGCGCCCGCTGTGCGACATGTGCGCGTCGGAAGACGAACTGGCCGAAGAGGTCGCCATCACCGTGTTGCACGAGATCGCCCACGCTGCGGGCATCGACGACGAACGTCTCCACGAACTCGGCTGGGGTTGACCACGCCGGCTGCCATGCCGGGCGGCGATCAGCCGGACAGGTTCGCGATGTGCTCGCGCAAACCCGGGCCGATGTCGGGGTTCTTCAGGCTGATGTCGATCGCCGCCGTGAGGAAGCCGAGCGGCGTCCCGGTGTCGTATCGGTCGATCTGTGAGAGCACGCCGTGGAACGGAGCACGCCTCGCCTGCGCGCGCAAGGCGTCGGTGAGCTGCAGCTCGCCACCGGCGCCAGGCTTCAGCGCAGCGATTTCGTCGAACACATCGGGTGTCAGGACGTATCGACCGATGAGGATGAACTCGCTCGGGGCGTCGTCGACCGACGGCTTCTCGACGAGGTCTTTCACCGGGATCACGCCGTCGTGGTCCATCGGACCTTTCGGATCGAGCACACCGTACGAGCTGACCTGACTGCGGTGCACCTTCTTGACACCCACGACACTGCCGCCGGTGGACGCACAGACGCCGTTCATCTGCGCGAGCAGGGCCGAGCTGCCCATGAGCTCGTCGGGCAACAGCACCGCGAACGGTTCGTCGCCCACCGCTTCACGGCCGCAGCCGACGGCATGGCCGAGGCCCTTGGGGTCGTCTTGGTACACGATCGAAACGCGCCAATCGGCGCCGATGCTGGCCAGACGCTTGGCGATTTCGTCCTCGCCCTTCTCCTTCATCTTCTCGATCAAGGCCGGTGCCTGCTCGAAGTACGCCTCGACCGCCGGCTTCGAACGGCTACTCACGACGACGATGTGCTCGATGCCGGCGCCAACCGCTTCGTCGATGATCAGTTGGATCGCAGGCGTGTCACCGATGGGCATCAGCTCCTTCGGAACTGCCTTGGTCGCGGGGAGGAACCGGGTTCCCATTCCGGCCGCGGGGATCACTGCACTACGTACCTGCATCCAAGCGACGATATCTTCAAACCGATGCCCACCTACGTCTACAAGTTCATCGACACCGGTGAGACGCTCGAAGTGCAGCAGTCATTCACCGATGACACGCTCACCGAGGCCGTTCACCCGACTACCGGCGCGAAGCTTCCCGTGAAGAAGGTGTTCCAGCCGGTCGGCGTCACCTTCAAGGGCGACGGTTTCTACAAGACCGACAGTCGCGGTGGCAAGAAGTCGGCCACTCCGTCTGCGACATCGGGCGACGCTGCAGGCGGCGACTCGTCGAGCGGCGATTCCTCGAGCAGCGACTCCGCTTCCAAATCCGCCGCGTCCGACAGCTCCAACGGTTCGAGTACGTCAACATCGAGCGAGTCGAAGAAGTCGACGACGGAGACCAAGTCGTCCACATCCACCACCGCGTCCCCGCCAGCGAGCTCTTCGAGCGGTTCGTCGACGAAGTCCGACGACTGATCGCCGAACCGGGAACGCCACGATGTTGATCCCGATCAGCGAGGTCGCAGCCGATCTCGGATGTGAGGTCGGCATCATCGGCGGATCCGGCTTCTACGAACTGCTCGATGGCGCGACCGAGGTCGCGCTCACCACGCCCTTCGGCGATCCCGCCGCACCCTTCAGCGTCGGCGAACTCGCCGGGCGACGAGTGGCGTTCCTGCCGCGACACGGACGAGGTCACACCTATGCTCCTCATCGCGTGCCGTATCGGGCCAACGTGTGGGCGATGGCATCGCTCGGCGTCAGGGCGCTGATCGGCCCGTGTTCGGTCGGCTCACTCCAGCCCGAGATCGAACCCGGTCATTTCGTCATCGTCGATCAGATCGTCGACCGGACTGCCGGCCGAGCCGACACGTTTCACGACATCGGTGCGCCCGCTGGCACGCCCGGTACCGAGGGTTCGATCCACCATCAATCGTTCGCCGACCCATACGACCCGGCCCTCCGAACCACTCTCTCCAACGCCTCCCGCCGCGTGGGCGCGAGCGTTCACGAGAGCGGGACCATGGTGGTCATCGACGGTCCGCGTTTCTCGACACGGGCCGAGAGCTCGTGGTACCGGCAAATGGGGTGGCACGTGGTGAACATGACCGGCTATCCCGAGGCCGTGCTGGCCGCCGAAGCCGGCCTACCGTATGCCACCATCGGGCTCGTCACCGACTACGACGCCGGGGTCGACGGGCACGACCCGGTCACGATGGAAACCGTTTTCGCCACGTTGCAGACGAATATCGACGCGGTGCGCGACGTCTTGCGCCTCGCCGTCGCCGACCTCCCCCATCACTAGCCGAACCGTCACCATCACGAGCCACGCTCCGGCTCGGCACCATCACGAGCCGAACCTCACCATCACGAGCCACGCTCCGGCTCGGCACCGATAACATCGAACTCGCCGACTTCCCCCGCGCCGTTCCAACCTCGCAGGGAGGCTCCACGTGGGAGTCAACGTTTCGATCCGTCGAATGGTCGCTCGCCGACCCTGGATCTACTGGTGTGTGGTCGCCATGATCTTCGCGGCCGCACTGCTGTCGGCCCGTTCATGGGCGCAGCGAGTCGAACACGAACGGGAGTCGTGGGGCGACGTGGTCGACGTGCTCGTCGCCACCGCCGACATCGAGCCCGGTGCGCCGTTCGACGGGTCGGTCGCACGGTTCGCCTATCCTGCGGCGCTGGTTCCCGTCGGAGCGGTCGCCGCCGACGATCCCGACGTGGCCTCGGCGATCAGTCGTCAACGACTCGCGCCCGGCGAGGTGATCACCGAGCTCGACCGCGCCGCCGCGGACGCGCCGAATGCACTCATACAGCCCGGCTGGTTGGCCGCGGCGGTGCGCGAGGCGGTACCGACGGGCGTCGATGTCGGCGATCGCGTGGTGGTCACCACCGAAGGCATCGTGCTCGCCGACGACGCAATCGTGGTGCAGAGCGACGGCGACATCGTCCTCGTCGCAACACCCGAGCGATTCGCACCGGCGATCGCAGCAGCGATGGCGAACGGCGACGTCGCGCTGCTGGTCAAACCGTGACGAACGCCGACTCCACTAACGCCAGCCGGACGCCACCACGACGAGAATGAGCACACCCGCAACGCAGCGGTAGATCACGAAGGGTGTGAAACTGTGGGCGCTGACGAGCTTGATGGTGCCCCAGACCGCGAACCATCCGGAAATGGCCGATGTGACGATCCCCACGATCATCGGACCGAGCAGACCCTCGGGCATGCCGTCGGCGATGAGACCACCCATCTTCAGCACGACCGCTCCGGCAATCACCGGCAGGCTCATGAGAAAGCTCAGCCGGGCGGCAGCGTCGCGGTCGAACCCGACGCGACGGAACGCGGTGATCGTGATCCCCGAGCGAGACGTGCCGGGATTCAACGCAAGGGCTTGCGCTGCGCCGACGATCAACGAGTCGCGAGTGCGGAACTCGTCGATGCCGCGAGCGCCGACAGTGCGGTCGGCCCAACCCAGGATCAGACCGAACACGATGAACGAGATGCCGATGATGGCCGGCGTCCCCAAACGCTCGTCGATCCACGACTCGAACAACGCACCGACGAGTGCGGCGGGCACAGTTGCGAGCAGGAGCAGCCAGCCGATCCGCCCCTCGGTCGTCACCGGCTGCTTGGGATGAACCAAGACCTTGAGGCCCTCGCGCACGTACACCACGAGCTCGCGCCGGAAGTAGGCCACGACCGCAACCAGCGTTCCCAGGTGCAACGCAACGTCGAACGCCTTCTTCACCGAATCGGACTCGAAGTCGTTCCAGCCGAATAGCCAGGGCACGATCTGTAGGTGCCCGCTCGACGAGATCGGCAGGAATTCCGACAAGCCCTGCACGAGTCCCAGAACGATGGCATGGAAGATCGGCACGGTCAGTAGTTCTATCGCCTGCCCGCGAACGAATGACCGCTGCGCGACGACCCTGGGCCGGCCATCGCGTACGCGTAGGCTCCGCAGACATGTCGGCAAGATCGCGCCTCCGCCCCTGGCGCGCACGCCTGCTGTTCGTGACGGGAGGGGGCGGTTTTCTCGGTTCGCACATCGTGAACGGTCCGGCCGGTGACCGCTGGGAGACGTTCGCCCCGCCATCGAAATCGATGGACGTGCGGAACACGACGTCGGTCATGCAGACAATTCGAGAGTGGCATCCGACCGCGATCGTGCACTGCGCCTACCGGAAGGACGAGCACGACACGATCGTCACCGGTTCGGTCAACGTGGCCCAGGCGGCTCACCAGATCGGAGCCCGCCTCATCCACATCTCGTCGGATCTCGTGTTTCCGGGACGACTCTCGCCGTACAGCGAGGTCGACGACACCCGACCGATGATCCAGTACGGCCGAGACAAGCTCGAGGCCGAGCACGGCGTCGCCCTCGCCGACCCGAACGCGGTGATCGTCCGTACCTCGGTGCTGTACGGACGACGACGTCTGTCACCCGCCCAGGTCGACACGGTGAAGGTCCTCCGCGGCGAGAAGTCGATGTCATTCTTCACCGACGAGATCCGCTCGTTCACCGATGTCGACGATCTCGCCGCCGCCGTGGCCTGGCTCGCCGACGAGCGCGACATCAGCGGCGTGCTCCACGTGGCCGGACCACAACCGATGAGCCGGGCTGACTTCGCGCGGGTCACGGCCGAACAGCAGGGCCTGTCGACCGCCCACCTCCACGTGAGCACGACCGAGGCGTCGGGTCAGGTACGTCCGACGCGGGTCGTGCTCGACTCGACGCGGGCGTACAAGCTGGGTATTCGAATGAACCCGGTCACCGGACGCGACTGAAGCCGCGCGTTCGGACCACGGCCTCAGGCACCGCTCATGGTGACGTCACGGATCACCAGGCTGACGCCGGCGGCTCGCATGGGCAGCCATTCCACATCGCCCCCCACCTCGGCGATGTCGAGCAACATCCGTTGCAGGGTCGATGCAATGGTGAACTCGCGCACGGGTGCACCGACCTCACCGTTGCCGATCAGCAGACCGGCGGCCCCAGTCGAGAAGTCGCCGCTGATCGGGTTCACGCCCGAGTGAATTCCGGTGACACTCTGCACCAGGAGTCCATCGTCGATTCCGGCGACGATCTCGGCCTGGGTTCGTGCGCCCGGTTCCAGGTGGAGGGCGAGAGCTCCCACGCCGGGCGTGCCCGCGAAACCCGCGCGGATCGCATTGCCGGTGGACGCAACACCGGCGCGTCGCCCCGAATACGACGAGTGGACGAACTGGCGCAATACGCCCTGGTCGATCAACACGTTGCGCCGAGCAGCCAGCCCCTCACCGTCGACATCGGTCGCGGTATAGGCCTTGATGTTCGTCGGGTCGTCGACGAGCGACACGAACGACGGCGCAATCTCGTCGCCCAGTCGATCCTTGAACAGGCTGCGACCCTTTACGACCGCTTCGCCGTTGAGCGTCGACGAGATGATCGACAAGAACTGGGCGGTGACGAAAGGGTCGAACACCACGGTGAGCCGCTTCGACGCCGGCTTGGTCGCGCCGAGCAACCGCGTGGCCCGATCGGAAGCCTCGTGGGCTGCCTTCGCGAGATCGAACTCCAGAGGTGAACGGCCGACACTGAACCCGAAACCGGTCTGCGTCTCATCGGCGTCGTCGGCCAATGTCGACACGCTGACGTAGCAGCCGTTTTCGCGGCCGGCCTGACGGACACCACTCGTCGTCGCCACTGCGGCTTCACCGTAGGCGTCGGCATAGTTCGCCTCGTCGATTCGAACTCTCGGGTCGAGACCCGTCGTGAGCTTCTCGAGTTCCTTGGCAGCGTCGATCTTGGCGTCGGTCGTGTAATGCTCGAGCGTTTCACTCCAGAGCGTTTGTTCGGTGACGGCGACGCCGTCGGGTTCCGCGAGACCGGCCCACTCGTCGCGAGTACCGAACGCCACGTTGTCGCGGGCCTCCGCGAGAACCTCGGCGATCGCGGTCTGGTCGAGGGTGCCTGCGTAGGCGAACCCCGTGCGGCCGTCGCGGATGATCCGAATGCCGATGCCCTCGCTCTGCGCCTGCACGAAGTGCTCGACAGCGCCTTCGTAGACGCGCACCTCCGTTTCCCCGCCACGCGACACGAATGCCTCGACGTGTTCTCGCGGCACAGCCTGCGCCACGACGCGATCGGCGATCTCGAGGAGTTCGCTCATGATGCGGTGCCACCAATCGTCATGGCCTTCACCCGAAGCGTGGGCTGCCCATCACCGACCGGCACGCCTTGTCCGTCCTTGCCGCATGTTCCGGGATTCCCCATGGCGAAGTCATTGGCGAGCATGTCGATGTCGCGGAGTACTTGCGGACCGTTGCCGATGAGGTTGCCCTCGCGAAGCGGTTCCGTGATCTCACCGTTCTCGATGAGATAGGCCTCGCGCATACCGAACACGAAGTCGCCGGTCGCCGTGTTCACGCTGCCACCGCCGAGGTGCGACACGTAGACGCCACTCTCGGTGGACCGCACGATGTCGTCCGGATCGTCGGGTCCGTCGAGCACGAACGTGTTCGTCATGCGAACCATCGGGAGGTGTTGGTAGCTCTGACGGCGACCATTGCCCGACGGCTTGCGGCCACCCTTGCGAGCGCGCAGATGGTCCCACATGTAGTCGGTGAGGATCCCGTCCTCGATCAGTACGTTGCGGCGGGTCGGATGGCCCTCGTCGTCGATGCTCAACGTGCCCCACTCACCGGCGAGTGTGCCGTCGTCGACCAGCGTGACCAGCGGTGACGCGACGAGTTCGCCCACCTTGTCCGCGTACACGCTGGCACCCTTCTGGATGTGGTCGGCCTCGAGACCGTGACCGCATGCCTCGTGGAACAGCACACCTCCCGATCCTCGTCGAATCACCACGGGCACGCTTCCCGAGGGCGCAGGACGGGCGCGGAGCTTCACGATGGCCTGGCGCGCGGCCTCCCGGGCGAGTTCTTCCACATCGACGGTGTCGAAGACCTCCCATCCCATCGTGTGACCCATCGATTCGAAGCCGGTCTGCATACCCGAATCGCCGTCGGCGATCGCACTGATCCGAGCGAGCACACGGACGATCTCGTCGCTCGCGAGGAGACCGTCTGAGTTTGCCACGAGCACGCGCTTACGACTGTCGCCGTAGCCGGCGCTGACCTGCACGATCTCGTTGCCGACGCTGCGGGCCGCTTCATCGATTCGCTTGAGCAACTCGACCTTGTCGGTCTTGGTGATCTCGTCGGGATACTCACGCACCGGACTGTTGACGCGAGGCTCTGCCGCTTTCAACGACACGACGCGAGATCCGCCACCGCCTTGGCTGGCTGCCGACGCCGCGGCCTCCGCGGCAACGGCCAACCCGGCCTCGGACAGATCCGACGTGTATGCGTACCCGGTCGTGTCTCCGTTGATCACCCGGACGCCGGCGCCACGATCACGGCCGGAGTTGACCTGCTCGACACGGCCGTCGTCGAGACTGGCCGAGGTGGAGCGCTTGTCCTCAGCGTAGACCTCGGCGAATTCCGCTCCCGTCCGCAGTGCGCCGGCCAGGGTTCGTTCCAATACATCGTTATCGATCACGTGGTTGATGCTACGCGCGCCGTTAGCGTGTGAGGTCGTGAACGTGACGGCGGGCCTTCGAGGCGATGCACGGCTGGTGGTCGGCGACGCCGATACATCGAGAGCCTTCGGGGCCGGAGACGTCGACGTCCTGGCGACCGCTCGACTCTTCGGTCTGTGTGAACTTGCATGCGTGCGAGCGCTCGACGGGCTACTCGATGCCGGAACCACGAGCGTCAACATGCGCGTGCAACTCGATCACCTCCAGCCCACCCCGGTGGGTGCCGAAGTCGTCGCCGAGGCGACGCTCGAGAAGATCGAGGGCCGCAGGCTCATGTTCACCGTCTCCGCTTCCGATAAGGGAGGACTGGTGGCCGCAGGCAAGGTCACTCGGGTCGTCCTCGGTGTCGAGAGGTTCATGAACAAATGTTGCGAGGCAAGCTGACACGTCCCGCCATCGCCGGCGTCGCCGGCATCGCGTTGTTGCTCCCGGCGTGCGGCGGCAGCGACGGGCTGAGTTCGGTCGTCGGCAACGAGTTCCAGGAAGCAGTCGTCGAACCCGGCATCACCGCTCTCCAGGACGCACCCACGGCAGCGTGTAACGCCGAGTACGACGCTCTCCAGAAGGCCATCGAGCTGTACGAAGTGATGAATGGCGAACTGCCGACCGAGGAAGCCGACCTGGTCGGGACCGGGCTGCGCACCGAATCGGAACGATGGGACCTCGTGGACGGATCGATCGTCCCCGCAGCGACCGACAC
>JBBKWQ010000076.1:0-4415 GCA_037969115.1 Ilumatobacteraceae bacterium | reverse complement strand
ACTCCGACGTGGTCGAGTCGACGGCGTCCGACGAGCAGCCGGCCGCGAGCACGATGGCAGCGCACAGCATGGCGCCCGTTGCCGGTCCGCATCGCAGGCGAGCGGGACGAGTTGTCTTCATGGCGGTGTCTCCTGGATCCGTGGGCTGGCCGATGCTCGCTGGAACGCATTGGATTCGGTGTGCGACGAGTCAGTCAAGCGGTCAGGGATGGCGGAGACAACCGCCGAGACCGTGGTCAGCCGTCGGTCGGGGCCGACCGTATTGACGTTGCGTGTGGTTGGAGATGGAGTTGCGTCGACACCGGGATCGCTATATCTTCACACCTGTGCAGGTATCCGCAGTGAATGGTATGGATCGGTGTGTCGAGACACGTGTCGACACGAAGCGGGTCGAGGCCGTCGCGAGCGAACTCCTGGCCGTCGACGAAGCGGTCGACCTTGCGGAGATGTTCCGGCTGTTGGGCGACCCGACCAGGGTGCGGATCCTGTTCGCGTTGCTGGGGGCCGGCGAGTTGTGCGTGTGCGACATCGCTGCGGTCGTCGAGACGACCGAGACGAAGGTGTCCCAGGCGATGCGACTCCTCCGTAGCGCCGGAGTGGTGCGGAACCGCCGTGACGGGCGCAACGTCTTCTATCGACTCGACGACGCGCACGTCCGGATGCTGCTCGATCTGTCGCGCGACCACCTCGCACACAGCAGGGCAGCTGACTGATGGGCGGTGATCACGACCACGGCGCCGGACTCGCCAGGGCGGGTGAACGGCATCGCGGTCGGCTGTTGATCGCGTTCGCGATCATCTTCGCGTTCTTCGTCGTCGAAGCCGTCGCTGGGTTCGTGACCAACTCGTTGGCGTTGCTCTCCGACGCGGGCCACATGCTCACCGACGTGATCGGTCTCGGCATGGCCTTGGCCGCGATCCAGTTGGCGTCACGCTTCGAGCGCAACAAGTCAGTGCAACGATCGAGCCATACGTTCGGGCTCTACCGGCTGGAAATTCTTGCGGCGTTCGTCAACGCACTCCTGCTGTTCGGTGTGGCGATCTGGGTGCTGATCGAAGCCGGCCGACGCCTGTTCAGCGACCCCGAAGTACTCGGTATCCCGATGCTGATCGTCGCCGTCCTCGGTCTGCTCGCCAACCTGGTCGCATTCGCCCTGTTGCGTGAGGGGTCGAAGGAATCACTCAACGTCGAGGGCGCCTACCTCGAAGTGCTCGCCGACACGATCGGATCCGTCGGTGTGATCGCGGCCGCGATCTTGCTCGAGGTGTTCGGGTGGGCGTGGATCGACCCGGTGATCGGCGCCGGCATCGGTCTGTGGATCTTGCCTCGAACCTGGCGCCTCGGCGCCCGAGCCGTCAGGATCCTGCTGCAAGCGGCACCGAAACATCTCGATCTCGACGCCCTCTCGCAAGATCTGCATGCGATCCCCGGCGTGGTCGACGTCCACGACCTGCACGTGTGGACCCTCACCTCGGAGATGGAAAGTGCATCAGCGCACCTCATGACCAGTGATGGCACCGACAGCCACTCGGTGCTCGACCAAGCGCGCCACATACTCTTCGACACCTACGGCATCGTCCACGGCACCTTCCAGGTCGAACCCGACACCCACGACGGATGCCACGAGGTCACCTGGTGAAGCCGGTGGTCACGGCGCGGCCGATTGCCAACACACCCGCGGAGCTCATCGACGCCGCGCACACGAATTCGAGGTCCGACTCGGGGAGCGTGAATCGATGACTGCGATCGACGCGGCCGAGGGCACCCGCCTGCGCACCCGAGCTCGACAACTCGCGAAAGCCACCGTCGTGTGGAACGTCATCGAGGCGCTCGTCGCGATCAGCGCAGGCACGGCCGCCGGGTCCGCCGCGCTCGTCGGATTCGGACTCGACTCGACCATCGAAGTCGCCTCGGCACTCGTCATCATCTGGCAGTTCTCCGGTGTCGACGAACAACGCGAGCAACGCGCGTTGCGTCTCATTGCGGTCAGTTTCTTCGCGCTGGCGGCATACGTCTCGATCCGCGCACTCCTCGACCTCGCCAATGCGAACGAAGCCGATACGAGCACCGTCGGCATCGCGTTGGCCGTTGCGTCGCTGATCGTGATGCCCGCACTCGCCATCGCGAAACAGCGCACCGGACAGCAGCTCGGATCGGCCACCGTCACCGCCGACAGCCAACAGACCTGGCTGTGCACCTACCTGTCGGCCATCCTGCTCGTCGGCCTCGTCCTGAACGCCACCATCGGCTGGTGGTGGGCCGATCCAATCGCAGCTCTGATCATCGCCGCCCTCGCCACACGCGAAGGCGTCGAAGCCTGGAACGGAGACACCTGCTGTGACTGACACGCGCCCGCTTCACACGCAGACGTTCCAGGACTCAGCCCTCGGGGACGATCGTGATGGTGCTTGTTGGTAGCGGCTCAGTCTTCACCATGAAGTGGAGAAGGTCAGGGAGCGCCGGTAGTTCGGCAAATCGTGGTTCGATCGGCGACCGTGCGGGACAAGCTGCATCTCGGCAATCCAGCGGAATCTCGACGTCGATGCCGGCCATGTTCAGCGACAGCGCTCGCGATCCGGTCGGCAGCGTGCCCAGGAACCGCAGCACGCCGGTGAACTGGCTGGCCTGCCGGGTCTCCATCCGCTCGAACTGGAGTGGCTTCAGTTTGGTGCCGTCGGCCAGTGTCAACGTGGCGCTCACGTCGTCCGGGATGGAGAACCCAGCCGAAGAAGCGTCGCTCGCGCGGATCGACACGTCGAGGTGGGTACCGCGATCGGCGACGTCGAGGACTTGAACGCTTCGGTTGTCCTGGTCGCTGACGACCACGTCGGTGAACGTCACCGCCGGTGACGTGCTCCACCATCGCACCACATCGCCGTCGGGCGCTGCGATCAGGTCGGTCGTGAGACGTCCGCCGTTGGTGGCGAGCTCGACGGTGAACTCTTCGGCGTCCGGATCGAAGGGGCCCTCGAGCCGAAATCTCATATGGCTGACCGAGTGGCTGTCGACCCCGGCGGGTTCTACCGCGAGGGCCCGGTACGTGTTGTCATGATTGTCGCGTATCTCGAGGAGCGGCCCGTACCAGGTGTGCGCCACACCCACATTGAAGATCTGGTCGCTCCCGTTCACCACTCTGAGTCGGACGAGGATGTCGTCGCCGGAGACGTCGATCGAGTCGACGACCATCATCATGGCCGCTTCGATGTCGAGCGCTCTCGGGCCGATCTCACTCCGGGTCTCCACGACAACGTCCCCGGGCTCGGCGGTCGAAGAATCCTCGACCGTGAGGACAGCGGCAGGCGGCGCGTCGGTCGCGCCGGGAATGTCACCGGTCGCGATCGGGACCGCCACCTCCGATCGAGTTGGATCGGAACCCGGTTCTGTCGTCGCGGGGTCATTGCCGGCACATGCCGTCAGAAATGCTGCGATGAGCGTTGCGTTCGCCAGCCGACGTCGGCGCGACGACGAACGCCGTCTCATCGGCCTCGTTGGAGTTTCGGTTGTCACCGGCTCGAATCCTTCTGGCGTTCGCGAAATGCGGCAACCTTGGCGCGCCCGCCACATGCGCTCATCGAGCACCACCGTCCGGACTGGTTCTTGCTGCGGTCGTAGAACACCCATTCACAGTGCAGGCACGCTTTGAACCGCTTCCAGCAGCCCTCGCGTTGTGCGCCCATGATCGCCAACGCGACCGCGCCGATCGTCTGATTCACCGCTCCGACCGCTGCAGGCACCGCGTCGAGTCGGCCATCGCGCATGACGATGGTGAGCTGCAGGTCGGCAACCTGATCGGCGAGCACATCGTCGAGATCGATACCTCCGACTCGGTCACGGTGAGCGAGCGTATGAGCCCGAACGTGCTCGCGGAATTCCACGATCCGGGCGCGATCTTGCCGACTCGATACCACACCGAGAATGCCCTCACTGTCGCGCCAGCGCTCCAGACCCTCATCCGTATCGAATCGATCCGCCCCACTCGCTCGATTGCGCGTGTTGCAGAAGCGACGGATCACGTCCCAAGGATCCGGGGCGGCCTTGTCGGCAGGCCACGCAGGGTCGGGCAGCACTCTTCCGAGATCGTCGACAGGGTGTCCAACCGCCATGTAACCGACATTAGCGTATTTGCCGGTAACACGTCTCGATCGAGTCGAGCGTCATGAATGTCGTTTCGAGGGCACCTCGCAGGGGTGCGCCGATACGCGGTTTGATGGCGTGATGACAGGCGTCACACATCCCGGCTCGCAAACAGGACAGCGCCGGCGGTGAGGAACGCGACAAGCCACGCGGCAAGCGTGATTGCAGCGGTGCCGGCGGACAGGGTGCTCAATGACTCCGTCGTACTGCCGGAAATCCACTCCTCGACTCGCGTGATCGCGGGAAACATGGTGTACTTGCCGACCTTCGGGACGAGGCTG
>JBBKWQ010000075.1:0-3926 GCA_037969115.1 Ilumatobacteraceae bacterium | reverse complement strand
CTCGTCGACGACGAGCTGCGCCGCGCCCCTGTCGGAGCCGGACCCGTCGACGGCGCCGCCAAGATCGTTGACGACGATGAGTGCGCCGCGCGCCGCCATCATCAATGCGTGTTGCCGGCCGAGACCGCCACCGGCGCCGGTGATGATCGCCACCTTGCCGTCGAAGCCCAGATCCGTCGTTGCGTCAGTCATGAGTGCAGAAGCTACCGGTGGGTAGGTCCCGGCCGAACACCGGCACCGTGACGCACGGCACCTCGCGAGGGTCAGGTCGGGTCGACAGCTGCGCGTGGCTCGGTCGGGATGCGCAGGACGGTTCCTGGCGTGACCACCGTCAGCTCGTCGTCGTGACGTACCGGAACGCCGATGCCGTCGACGTGGGTCAGCGTGATGCCATCGGTCGTCAATTCCGCCTGAACCACCGATCCGTGGCGATGCAGACGGAAACGAACTCCACTCCAGCTATCCGGTAGGCGGGGAGCGAAATCGAGGAAGTCGCCCGTCTCGGTCATCCCCGCGAAGCCGTGCACGATTCCGGCCCAGACGCCACCGCAAGTCGCGAGGTGGACCCCGTCGGCGGGGGTGTGGTGCACGTCGCAGATGTCGAGGTACAGCGCGCGATGGAAATAGTCGATCGCCAGCTGCCGATGGCCGACCTGCGCGGCGACGATGCCTTGGACGCACGCCGACAGCGACGAGTCGCCCGTGGTGATCGGATCATAGAAATCGAAGTTGCGGCGTTTCTGCTCATCGCTGAAGTGCCGCGACCTCAGGTACATGGCGAGCACGACATCGGCCTGTTTGAGCACCTGGTGCCGGTAGATCACGAGCGGATGGAAGTTGAGCAGCAACGGGTATTTGTCGGGCGGTGTGCCGCCCCAGTCCCACGGCTCCAGCTCGAGAAACGCAGTGTCTTGTGGATGGATCATTCGTTCGTTGTCGAACGGAATGAACATCGCGTCAGCGGCGAGGTCCCAGTCGTCCAGTTCCTCGAAACCGAGGTCGGTCTTGCGCTGGATCGCTGCGAACGCGTCAGGGTTCCACTCGGCGAGGAAACGTACGGTTCGGGCTGCGTAGCGCAGGTTGAACCGCGCCATCACGTTCGTGTAGCAGTTGTCGTTGACGACGGTCGTGTATTCGTCGGGCCCGGTCACCCGATGGATGTGGAACGAGCCACTCTCGTTGGTTGCGTAGAACCCGAGGTCGTACCAGAGACGTGCGGTCTCGACGAGGATCTCGGCGCCCTCGTGGGCGAGGAAGTCGACGTCGCCGGTGGCGTCGAGGTAGCGGGCCAGAGCGAACACCACGGCGGCATTGATGTGGTACTGCGCGGTACCGGCTGCGTAGTAGGCCGACGCTTCCTCGCCATTGATGGTCCGCCATGGGTACAGCCCACCGACCTGGTTCATCACCTCGGCACGTTTGCGAGCGGCGTCGAGCATGTGCCAGCGAAACCGCAGGACCTGACGGGCTGCGTCGGGGTGGGTGTAGGCGAGGAACGGCAGAACGTAGACCTCGGTGTCCCAGAAGTAGTGGCCGTCGTAGCCGCCGGCCGTGACGCCCTTGGCCGCGATGCCCTGCTCCTGTGTGCGGATCGACGCCTGAGCGAGTTGGTACAGGTTCCACCGGAGTGCTTGCTGGGCCGTGTCATCGCCGTCGATCTCGATGTCCGAGGCCGCCCAGAAACGATCGAGTTCGGATCGCTGTTCGGCGTGCACGGTGTCGGCGCCCTCGAGTGCCGCCCGGTCGAGTGTGCGTGAGCAACGATCGGCGAGCTCCTCACAGGGCACCCCGGTCGACGTGTGGTAGCTGACGAACTTGGTCAGCCGGATCGGAACCCCGGGCTCGGCATGGGCCTGGATGACCGTCTTCGCTTTGTCGTGGTTCGTCGTCGTCTCTACGAAGAGATCGCTCTCGCTGTCGATTCGGTGGTGGAAACCACACGCCAACGTCATCGCGCTGTTGGTGCAGGTGTAGCCGAGCACGACGTTCCCGCGGCCCGCGTCGTCGGTCTCGTCGCGACACGAGGTCGGCTGCAGCACTCGATGGTCGAACAACCGGGCCTGGCGGGGGTCGTGCTCCTCTTCTCCTTCACCGAGCGCAGCGTCGGGGACGTGGTACTCGTCTTCTCCGTCCTGGCGATTGAGCAGCTGCGACGAGATGACGACGGGGGCGGAGGCGTCCAACATCGTCACCTCGAAGGTCATCATCGCCAGGTGCCGTTCGGTCATCGAGACCATTCGGGTCGACCGCACCCGGACCCGCTTGCCGCCCGGAGTGCGCCAGATCAGGTCCCGCGTCAACAGCCCAGAACGAAAGTCGATCGCCCGCTCGTACTCCTCGAGGTCGGCCGTGGCGATCAACAGCGGTTCGTCGTCCACGTAGAGCTTGATCAACTTCGCGTCCGGCACGTTGACGATGGTCTGGCCGACCTTCGCGAACCCGAACGCGTTCTCGGCGTGTTGGATCTCCCACGTTTCGTGGAACCCGTTGATGTACGTGCCGTGTGTGTGCGCGTCGCGTCCCTCCTCGGGGTTGCCGCGCATCCCGAGGTAGCCGTTGCCGACGCCGAACAGAGTCTCGGTGTGGCCGAGGTCGTCGGCGTTCACCTCGGTTTCGACGAGGCGCCACGGGTCGACTGGGAAACGATGTGATTCGAGGCCGGTTGGAGGGGGCAGATGATTCGGGGCCATCTCGTCAGCTTTCGTCGGGGATGGTTGGCGAGGTGAGCAGGTGATTCGGGGCCATCTCGTCAGCTTTCGTGAGCGGGGAGCAGTTCGGCGAGGTCGTCGACGACGAACGTGGCGCCGTGTGCGAGGAGCGTGGCGTGTCCGGCCCCGCGATCGACGCCGATCGTCACTGCGAAGGCGCCGGCCTTACCGGCCGCGACGCCCGATGTGGCGTCCTCCACCACAACGGTGCGCTCCGGGCTCACGCCGAGGCGGGAGGCGCCCAACAGGTATCCGTCAGGTGCTGGCTTTCCGTTGAGGCCGAGGTCGGCAGCGACGATGCCGTCGATGATCACGTCGAACCGGTCACCGAGCCCGGAAGCCTCGAGAACCGGCACAGCGTTCTTCGACGACGAGACGATCGCTGATCGCACGCCGTGCGCAGCGAGCAGGTCGAGGGTCGCTGCCGATCCAGGGTACGGAGCGATGCCGTCTCGGTCGAGGATCTCGTTGAACAACGCGTTCTTCCGGTTGCCGAGCGCGCACACCGTGCTGTCGCCGGGTGGATCGTCGAGTTCGCCCTCCGGGAGTTTCAAGCCGCGACTTGCGAGGAACGACCGGACGCCGTCGTAGCGGGGCTTGCCGTCGATGTACTGGAGGTAGTCGGCTTCGGTGTAGTCGTGATCGACGAACAACTCGCCCCATGCGTGCTCGTGGATCTCCGCGGTCGGCGTGATCACGCCGTCGAGATCGAACAACACGGCCTCGTAATCGACCCACTCGAACTCGTTCGCCGTCGCTTCGCTCATCGGCGAAGATGCTACGCGGCCCGGCGCCGCACTACGCCGATGCTCTCGGCCGTACCGGTCGCGAGTCGTGGGCTCAGGCCCTCGCCAAGGCCTTGAGTGCGGTGTAGTCGAGCTTGCCGTTCGCCGCGCGCCCGACAGAGTCGACGGCGAGCACCCGCTTGGGAGCTTTGTAGGCAGCCAGGTTGGCCTTCACGTGGTCCCGAAGCGCGTCGCTGTCGAGCGACTCGCCAGGATGCAGTTCGACCAGCGCGTTGATCGCCTCGCCCCACTTCTCGTCGGGGAGTCCGACGACCGCCGCGTCCCTCACGCTGGAGTGGAGCTTGAGACACTCCTCCACCTCTTCGGGATAGACCTTCTCGCCTCCGGTGTTGATGCACTGGCTCCCGCGCCCCATGAGGTTGACCGTGCCGTCGACCTCGACCGACGCGTAGTCGCCAGGGATCGAGTAACG
>JBBKWQ010000074.1:0-12797 GCA_037969115.1 Ilumatobacteraceae bacterium | reverse complement strand
AAGAAGGCTCCGGCCAAGAAGGCTCCGGCCAAGAAGGCCGCCGCGAAGAAGGCTCCGGCCAAGAAGGCTCCGGCCAAGAAGGCCGCCGCGAAGAAGGCTCCGGCCAAGAAGGCACGCGCCAAGAAGAAGTAGGACCCCCAGCGGGTGGACGAGAACGGGGCGAGGTGCACACCTCGCCCCGTTTCGCGTCACCGGTCATGAACCGTCTGGCGGCGACATCGACCGCAACGAAAGCTCAGTGCGTCAGAGATCGTCGATCAGGTGGAAGACTTCAGCGAACTCGAGTCCGACGTTCTCGCCAAGTACCGCGAGACGAGCGGTGATCCGTTGGCGGAACATCTCGAGTTCGTCCTCGGTTCCGGCGTGCATGGTCGACTCGAACTGGCTTTCGTGGGCCTCGAGAGCGGCGAGTTTCGCCGCCAGCCCGAACGCGGCGTCCTCCGCGTGGTTCGGGCTGTCAGCTTCCCAGAGCAGCATCTGATCGGGACGATGATGCGCGAGGTCATGTTCTGGGAAGAAGTGGGGATCGCGAGCTGCAACCACGCTGTCGCAGGCCAAGAATCCGGCGGCGCGGTGATCGGGATGCAACCGATATCGCTTCCACGGGTCGTGTGCGAGCACGACAGACGGTTTCAGCGTGCGAATGAGTCTCGACAGCTCGGACCTGGCTTGCCGGGTGTTGTCGAGGTCGCCGTCGACGTACCCCATGAAGTGAGTCGTGCCGGCTCGGTCGCCCGACAAGCGGTGAGCGGCCTCGCGTTGTTCGTGCCGACGGCGATCGACGAGCGCATCGATGTCGGCAGCAGGGTCCCAACTACCCTTCGACCCATCGGTACAGATCACATGGTGCACCGTGCAACCGGCCGCTGCCCACTTCGCCAACGTGGCGCCGGCGCCGAACTCGACATCGTCCGGGTGTGCCCCGATCGCCAGCGCGCATACCGGTGTATCGAGGTCGATCGTCCAGTCGTTCACGGTCACGTCGCGCTGCGGAGACGGCTGCCCCGGCTCGTTGCCGCTCATCGGTTCGTGGCGCCGAGCAGGTTGCGAACCACCGGAGCGATCAGTGGGTGCTCGGCATCGACGACGGTGTCGAGGTCGAGGGAGAGCAGCGGATCGCGGCGGATTTCCACGGGCAACCCGGATGCGATCGCGGCCTGGAGGTGCCGGTCGAACGAACCACCGCCGTAGGCGGCCGGCAGCGACACGGAGCATGGCCGCGACAACACGTTGGTGCCGTCGAGGGACCGGTCGGGCACGAGCACGATCGTGTTGGGTCGGGCCAGCTCCGGCAGCGCCATGGGCAACGGGAGGTCGCCATGCGCGATGATCACCTGGTCGGCGCCTTTGCCGGCGATGGTCGACGTGCCGTGATCGACCGCACCATTGAGCCCCAGGCCTGGTGACCACAGGACCGCCGCGCCGAGTGACTCTGCCCAGTTCGCAACGAGTTCGTCGTCGCACGCAATGAAGACCGGGATCGGGCTCATCGCCTCGACCACGCGGGTGGCCATCTTCCGAGAGAGCTCGGCACGCTGGTCCGGGGTGAGGTGGCCCTGCAGTCGGGCCTTCGCGGCACGGAACGATTTGACGGGAATCAGTGCGGCGATCTCCACCCCGTCACTGTAGAAGTTCGTGCGAGCCGGCGTGCGGTCGGTGGCCAACGATGTGCCTACGCTGGGCCGATGAGTCGTTCCTCCGGGGTCACACTGGCCGTCATCGGCGCTGGTTCATGGGGCACGACCGTTGCTGCGATCGCCGCCGAGAACACGCCGACCGTGTTGTGGGCCCGCCGGGCCGACCTGGCCCACACGATCGCGACCGAGCACGTCAACCACGACTACCTCGACGGCTTCGCTCTCCCCCCGACGCTCCGGGCGACCCACTCGTTGGAGGAGGCAGTCTGCGACGCCGACGTCGTGGTGATGGCGGTTCCGTCTCACGGGTTTCGCGACGTGGCCGCACTCGTCGATCAGTACCTGCGGCCCTGGGTACCGATCATCAGCCTGGCGAAAGGTATCGAGCGCTCTTCACTGAAGCGGATGAGTGAAGTGGCAGCAGAGGAAATGCCCGGTCGTCCGATCGGCGTCCTCACCGGTCCGAATCTCGCCAAGGAGATCATGGCGGGTCAACCGGCGGCGAGCGTCGTCGCGATCGCCGATGAAACCGTCGGTGAAGAGCTGCAACGGGTGTTGAGCCGGCCGAGCCTGCGGGTGTACACCAACCCAGACGTGGTCGGCTGCGAAGTGGCCGGCGTGGTGAAGAACGTGATCGCCATCGCGTCCGGTATGGCCGAAGGAATGGGGTACGGCGACAACACTCGGGCGACGCTGATCACGAGAGGTCTGGCCGAGATGACGCGGCTCGGTGTGGCAATGGGTGGTGACCCGCTCACGTTCTCGGGGCTCGCCGGCACCGGCGACCTGATCGCCACGTGTTCGTCGAAGCAGAGCCGGAACAACTCGGTCGGACTCGCCTTGGGTCAGGGCATCGGTATCGACGAAATCCTCGCGAACATGCACATGGTGGCCGAGGGCGTGAAGAGTTCGCCGAGCGTGCTCGACCTGGCTCGCCGATACGCCGTCGAGATGCCGCACACCGAGCAGGTCGTGCAGGTGTGTCATGGCGGGTTGGCAGCGGGTGATGCGCTGCGAGCGTTGATGCAGCGGTCGAGCAAGAGCGAATTCGACTGACATCGTGTTCACTGCCGGGCGATGAACGCCGACTTCACAGCGGGTGGCACTTCGACGCCGACCATCACTCCGACCATCACGACGGGTGTCTCGGGGCAGCGGTGGCGCGCTCGAGTGACTCCATGGGGTGGCATCCAACCCTGGGACGGTCGCCCGCTCGAGTGGTTCGTCGCCGCCGACGACCGTTGGCACGTGCCCGCCCGCGAGTCGGCGGTACGTCAGCAGCGCATCGAAGGCACGGCTGTCGCCGAGACGCGCGTCCGAGTGCCGACCGGCGATGTCGTCCAACGGGTGTACTCGGTCGCGTCAGCGGGTGGCCTGACCGTCATCGAGATCGAGAACGAGTCGACCCTCCCGGTGGCGATCGCCTTCGATCGACGCGACGTGAAGACCGAACGGCCGGTGGGTGACCTTCCGATCGAAGGGATCGACCTGCCGGACGAGTCGTTCGTGCTGCCACTCGGTCATGCCGCCACGATTCGGATTGCTCTCGCTCATGACGAATCGGGCCCAGGTCCGCTCCCGGCGGGTCTGCCCACGTCGACGCAGGTCGCCCGGGGCTGGCTGGCCGTGACCGAACGTGCCAGCCGTTTCGTGCTGCCCGAGGGAACGACTGGTGGAGCACTCGTCGACGCGATCGGTGCAGAGCGCTGTGAGCTGATCTTGGGGTCGATCGCCCGCGCGTCCGACGACCCCGTCGCGTTCTCGATCGGCCTGGGCGAACTGGTGCGGATGGGCGAGCAGCCCGACCACTGGGTACCCGAACTCGCCGACGCGGTCGAGGTGATGGGCCCACATGCCGGCTGGATGAACGACGCGGCACTCGACGCTGCGGCACGCGTGCTGCACGTGGCACGCGAACGTCGAGCGTGCGACGACATTGCTCGCATCGTCGCCGGGCGCTTCCGCACGCCGCGCCCTGCATCGGCACCAGCGGGGGTTGCCATGATCCCGTGGCTCGAGCAACGACTTGCGATGGGGGGTGTGCTGTTCCCCGATGGCTATCCGGCCGACTGGCTCGGTTCGAACGTCGAGGCGTACGGCGTGCCCACTTCCGTCGGGTCGGCCGTGTCGATCGGTGTCCGCTGGCACGGTGACCGGCCTGCGGTGCTGTGGGAGCAGACGGGTCCGCCACAGGCGCTCTCGTCGCCCGCGGTGGCGCCCAGCTGGTCGACGCTCGAGGTGAAGGGCGAGACGCTCTGGCCGACCCCGCCCGGCGCCGAACCGATCGATACGGCTGACGACCCACCTCGAGTGGCTCCTCAGGTGCCGAACCAGGTGGAGCCACCCCGACCCGCCGAGGCCCGCTCAGGCGACGACATTTCGTTCAGCTGAGGTCGCAGTCGGAGCACCCGCAACAGCTCGACGACGAAATCACTCTCCGGCTGTCACCCATTTCGACGATCGCGTCGTCTGTATGCGTGGGACGCAGAACGCGTCCAGAACTGAGAGGGGAACGTCATGAACACACAACAGGCCGGGCCGGAACGAACCCGATCGAAGCGAGTGGCGATCGCTGCCCTCGGTGTCGCGGCCATCTTGGGAACGGCATCGATCGCTACGAGCAGTGGGTCGGCGTCGGGCAATGGATGGGATGCGGCCGCGGTGCTCCGCAACGCCAACGGCGACCGAGTCGGCAAGATCAGATTCGAGGGTGATCGGAACGGCACGGTCGTCAAAGTGAATGTGCGCGGCATCAGCGTGGGACTCGACACGTTCCATGGTCTGCACATTCATGCCAACGACGGTGCTGAGTCGTGCAACCCAGCGGCGGCAGCAGGTCCGTTCACGAACGTGGGCGGGCACTGGAATCCGTGGAGCGCCGTTCACGGTGGCCACGCCGGCGACCTCCCGAGCCTGCTCGTTCAGGCCGACGGAACCGGTTCCGCCCGTTCAGATACGGGACGGTTCGACCCGGCCGAGATCGCGGGTCGCGCCGTCATCATGCATGCCGGGCCGGACAACTTCGCCAACATCCCGAGCAGGTACGTGTCGGGTGAACCGCCCGTGCCGGGACCGGACGCGGCGACCAACGGTGCAGGCGACGCAGGTGGTCGGATCGCGTGCGGCATCATCACGCTCGGCTGACACACGTCAGGCGTGACCACCGCGTTTGACACCGCCGTATTTCATCCGTGTGTCGCTCATCGAGGCGGGTTTGGCGTCGTCGTCGTTGACGGCGGCGTCGACCACCTCTCCGACGAACAACGTGTGCGTGCCGAGATCGAGCGAGTGACGAACCTCGCAGTCCATCCACGCGATCGCCTCGACGAACACAGGAGCGCCCGTGGTCGCCTCGACCACCTCGCGACTGTTCAAGGTGCCGCCGTCGTCGATGGCAGGTTTCGAGAACTTGACGAACACTCTGGTGTCGTCCGCGCTCCACAGGTTCACCGAGAACACCTGACCCTCGGTGATCAGGCGATGGGTGACGGCCGAGTTGTCGACGCCGATGCCGATCAGCACGGGTTCCATCGACAGTTGCGAGATCCAGCTGGTGGTCATGGCGTTGCGCTCGTCACCCGAACGTGAACCGACCAGGGCGAGCGCGTTGGGAATCTTCCACGTCACTCGATTGAGGAGTTCGTCGGCGACAGCCATGCCGCCACCGTAGGTCACGATCGGTGCATCGGGTGCCGCTCAACGCAATGACGCGCGGGGCGGGCTTGCGTCGGTCGAAAAGGTCGTCATCGAGTTCGTTAGAAATCACTCGATGCGGGTACACGCCTCGAGAACGAGTTCGACCGCCGAACTCGACGAACCAAGGAGTACACATGTCACAAGACCGCAAAGTCACCAAGGATCTCATCGAGACGCTCGAAGACGGTCGGAAGGGGTTCACCGCCGCGGCTGACAAGCTCGCCGACACGAACCGTGCCGACCTCGCCCCGAAGTTCCGCGAACTGGCCGAGCAGCGCGGCGGCTTCTCTGCGGAACTCGAGACGATGGCAGCGGCATACGGCGACGACATCGACGAGGACGGCTCGGTCGCCGCAGCCGTTCACCGTGGTTGGATGTCGCTGAAGGACGCGCTCGCCGGATCCGATCCCGACGGGGTTCTCGATGCAGCCGAACAGGGCGAGGACCATGCTGTGTCCGAGTACCAGTCCGCTCTCGACAACGACGACATCTCGGCAGAACTTCGTCAGGTCGTTCAGCGACAGTACACGGCCGTGAAATCGGCCCACGACGAAGTCAAGCGCTTGCGCGACGCCGTCAGCTGAGCCATCGGCTGCGCGCTGAACTGAGGGCGCGCCGACTGCTGGAGCCGCACCGACCCCCCATCGGTGCGGCTCCAGCGCGTTTGCCGCCATCACCGCAACGTGCTCGCTCGACCCGAAATTCTCCCTCGTGGGGTTTGGATCGTTTCGGGCCGGGGCATTTTCACGACATGATCTGGTTCATCGCAATCCTGTTGTTCGTCGGTGTCATCGCTGGAGCGATCGCTCGCTTCATCGTTCCTGGCCCCGATCCGATGACGTTCCTCGGCACCTGGGCGCTCGGAGTCGGCGGCTCGTTCGTCGGCGGGCTGATCGGCGCCGTTCTCTTCGGCTTCGACCGAGAGGATGGCGTCATCCAAGTTGCCGGATTCTTCGGGTCGATCTTCGGCGCCGTCGTCATCTTGCTCATCCGTCGGGCCCTCGCCCGCCGTCAGCGCGCCGTCTGACCTCGCCTTCCCCAGCGCTCGGCACCTCGGCCTGTGTCTGGGCGTACCATCGTGCCCATGAGCACCACCGAGCAGCCGACCTCCGCCGCCGACATCCTCGCAGCGTCCGACTTCAAGCCGAAGCAGGAGGACATCGAGTTCAACCTGCCACCGTCGTTCGAGACGGTCGACGACGAGCGGCAGCACCGCAAGCAGCGCCTTGCCGGGGCCCTGCGAATCATCGGCGGCATGGGTTTCGCCGAGGGCGTTGCCGGTCACATCACCGCTCGCGACCCGGAACTCACCGACCACTTCTGGGTCAACCCGTTCGGGATGAGTTTCAACCGCGTCACCGTGAGTGACCTCATCCTCGTCGATCCGGAAGGGGTCGTGGTCCACGGCAAACGCCCCGTGAACGCGGCTGCGTTCGCCATCCACCATGCGATTCACGAGGCTCGACCCGACGTGATCGCGGCCGTGCACACCCACACGATCTACGGCAAGGCGTGGGCAGCGCTCGGGCGACCACTCGACATGATCAGCCAGGATGCGTGCATGTTCTACGACGACGTCGCACTGCACTCCGACGCCGGCGGTGCGGTGGTCACCGGCGGCGAGGACGCTTCGGGTCTCGCTGCTTCGCTCGGCACGAAGAAGGCGCTCATCCACAAGAACCACGGCCTGATCACCGTGGCCGATTCCGTCGATGCCGCCGTCTGGTGGTTCATCGCCCTCGAGCGGTGCTGTCAGGTGCAGGCAATCGCCGAAGCCGCCGGCGATGTCGCGATAATTCCCGACGAGTACGCGAGACGGTCGTGGGAGCAGACGGGGCACAGCCTCGGTGGATGGTTCCAATTCCAGCCTCATTGGGACGATTTGGTTGCTGCGGATTCCAGCTTCCTGAACTGAACCGCATCCGAGCGGGCGACCGGTCGTGGTGGTCAGCCGGGTGCGTCGCCGGTTGCCACCGGTCGAGCCGGCTGCGACGACCAATCGCTCCACGATCCGGGATACAGCCGCCCATCGGTGATACCGGCCACGTGCATCGCCAAGAGATCGTGACAGGCCGTGACACCGCTGCCGCAATAGACGATCGGTGCCGGGCCCAGATTCGAGAACCTGGCGGTGAGTTCGTTCGGTGGACGATGAAATCCAGATGCGTCGAGATTGTCGAGGTGCGGCAGGTTGATGGCACCGGGAATATGGCCGGCGACCGGGTCGATGGGTTCGACATCGCCCCGATACCGCTCCTCCGCCCTGGCGTCGACGACGGTGGTGGTGGTTGTTGTGGTTGTGGTGGTGGTGTGGGTGGTGCTTCCGGCGAGTCTCGCAACGGCATCCGCATCGACGGTGCCCGTCCAGCCGGCTACCTCGGGATAATCCGTCGGGATCACGGTCGCCGGTGTCGACGTGACGGGAAGCCCCGCTACGACCCACGCGGGGAATCCGCCGTCGAGCACGGCGACGTCGGTGTGGCCGATCGACCGCAGCATCCACCACAACCGTGCTGCGAGCGCTCCGCCCGAGCTGTCGTACGCGACCACGGTCGTGTCGGGGTCGATGCCGCGCCGGCCGAGCATCGCGGTGAAGTCGTCCACTGGTGGCAAGGGATGCCTGCCACCGCCTGGACCGCCGGCGAGTTCGGTGTGCAGGTCGACGAACAACGCTGTGGGGATGTGCGCCTCGTCGTACTCACGCCGTCCATGGCCGTGATCGCTGAGCGAGAAGCGAACGTCACACACAACCAGGTGTGAACCGCTGATGTCTCGTTCGATCTGCGCGGCGAGTGCGGTGGGCGAGATCAGCGTCATGGTCGTTCATCCTGACAGTTGTGTTGTAGTGACTGTCGATCAGTCGATCAGTCGATCGGTGATCAGTCGACGGGACGTAGCTCGACAGAACCGCCCCGGCGTGACACCTCGTACACCTCGACGTCGTTGGCCCCGTCGCGGTAGAGGTCGGCGACGTAACCGGACACGTCCCACCCGTCGCCGTTGGGTTCGTATCCGCCGAGCACCCCGGCGATCCGACCGTTGATGGCCACCAGCAACTCGCTCGCCGGACGAGTGGCAGCGCCGGCCGAGTTCGTGACGTGACCGAAGAGCACGAGCGGCAATGCGCCCGAACTCGTCGGCAGATCGTCGAACAGGTCGGACTGATCGACCGACGCCGCGTACGAACTCGCCGAACTGACCTCGTAGTCGTCCACACGGTGCCCGACGAGGTCGCCGTTCTCGCCGACGGCAGCCAGCGCCAACCAGTCGTCACCGTGAGGGAAGTCGACCGCGCGCCGTTGGACGATCGCGAACAATTCGTCGACATCGGTCGACACCTTCGGCTCCACCGTCGACTCGCTACCGTCGTAGAGCGAATGCCCGTCGAACTCCCAGTCGACGTCGACGTCGAGCAGATCGATGATCGAGGGCAGGACATCGATCGTCTGCGCCGGCTCATCGATCACCTGGCCGGTCGCCTGGCCGGGCGCCTTGATGAACAACGGGATCCGATACACCTCTTCGGCATTCTCGTCGGTGATCTTCGTGCGACCCAGATCGGGCAGGGTGAAGTTCATCCCGTGGTCCGACATGACCACCAGGAGCGTGTCGTCCCACTCGGGCAGCGAACGCAGCCGCTCGAGGATTTCGGACAGCACCGCGTCGGCGGCACCGACCTGCATGGCGTGCAGCTGGTATTCGAGGCGAGCGCCGTACTCGTCCGTGACTTCATCGGGGTCTTCGACCGACTCCGGCCAGTCGGACAGTCCCGCACCCGAACCTGACAGCGTCCATGGGTGATGTGGCATCGCAACATGCACGAAGTGGACTGCGGGTTCTCCGGAGATCGCCTCGCCATAATCTCGGAGAATGCTCGCTTGACCTCGCGGGCTTGCCTCGCTCGCGTTCACGGCATGCCATTTGGAGTATGACTCACTGAGGACTTCCTGGCGTGTGGACGGTGTGCCGCCGTTGCCGAACTCGCCGAAGGAACCCCACGAGTTGTCGATCGAGGCGAGACCGTCGGCGATGGTGGGAGGGAGCACCCGGTGGCCATAGACCACAGCAGCGTCCTGCATCGCGTGTTGCAGCGGTTGTGGTGGTAGGGGCTCGCACACCGAGGCCGGGCAGAGGTCGGTCACCGACTCGTAGCGATGGACATCGACGTCGCGTCCGAGCAGCGAGAGCAGCGTGCGGGGGTGTGCCGCCGCCGTGGGCAACTTCGTCGCGTCGTCGACGAGTCCGTTCATGATCGACGGTACGGACCTCGACGTGAGTTGGTCGCGACTCGATGCGTTGCGGAACCAGGTGCTGACCGAGCCGAGTTCGGCGAACCCCGGGTACCGCTCGGAGTTCAGTGACCCGTCTGCGGTCATGAGTGTGGCGGTGGGTAGCTCGTCGAGCACGATGACCACCACGGGGCCTTGCAGTGGTGCCATGGCGACCGGGCCGACCTTCCCACCCGACGAAGCGAGGATCAGATCCGAGGCAGGACTCGCGAACAGGAAGAGCCCGGCGAACGCGACTGCGGACGCCGACAGGTACACCAGGAGCATGCGTGCCCAGACCGCCCGAATGACCAGGCCGGTGATCAGGGCGCTCAGCGCCACCGCCGAGCTGAAGACGAGAAGCGGGTTCGCCAGTCCGAACGACCGCAGCAATACGAGCGCGAACATCGCGCCGAGGATGGCGATGCACGATCGGAAGACGAACGTTCCCAGCCGTGGATCGATGGATGCCGCGACCGCAGTGACCGCAGTGGCGAACGCCGCGGGCCCGAACGCGACGATGATCGCGAACAGCACGATCTTCCAGGTGCCGTAGTTGCCGGCGACGAAGAACTCTGCATTCCGGCCGAACAGGTCGAGCAATGGTTGTGCGATGGCGAGGGCACTGAGGCCGAGCAGCATCAGGGCCCGGCGCCAGAGGCGGTCATCAGCGCTCCCGAGCGGGACGCCGCCGGTCGGCCCGTGATCGGCGATGTCGACCGGACGCTCGTCGGCAATCGGCGCGTTCGGCGCGTCGTGGTCCTGGAGCACGGCAGTGAAGTGTACGCAACGAGTCGGCGAGTTGACCTGCACGCCGATTGTGTATGAATTGCTCTAGCCTGGGACATATGTTGACTTACCTCGACCCGAGTACCGGCGGCATGATCGCTGCTGCGTTTGCCGGTGGTATGGCGGGCTTCGGCGTGTTGGCGCGGATGTACGGGAACCGCTTCCTGGGGGTCTTCTCCAAGAAGCGTCGTGTCCGTGCCGAGGAGGCGCGAGCCGAACTCGTCGCCGACGTCGACGCTTGACCGACTCCGCCCAGCCAGACCCCGGCTCGTTCCGCGACCCGATGTCGCGTGTGTACGTCGGCGACGACTTCGTGCGACGCGGGCTCAACGCCGAAGCGCTCGACGACTTCGAGGCGCTCTCTGCATCAGCGTTCTTCCGCGATGCCGTCGAACGAGGAGACCTCGTCAGGACCGAACGCGAGAGCGACGTCGACATCTTGCCCGGTTCATGGGCCGGTGTGGTGCGCCACGACACCATCGATGTCTGGTCGTATCCGTACGAATGGCCGTTCGGAATGTTGCGCGACGCGGCGTTACTCCAGCTCCGGCTCACCCGCGAAGCGCTGGCCGAACGATTGATCACCAAGGACGCGTCGCCCTACAACGTGCAGTTCGTCGGCACCCGCCCGGTCTTCGTCGACATCGGTTCGTTCGAGCGAGTCCGCTCGAACGAACCGTGGCCCGGCTATGGCCAGTTCTGCGAACTCTTCCTGAATCCGCTGCTGCTCCAGGCGCTGCGCGACATGCCGTTCCAGCCGTGGTTGCGCGGGAGTATCCATGGCATTCCAACGGCCACCACGGCCAGCCTGCTCCAGGGCAAGGCTCGGCTGAGCAAGAGCGTGTTCACCCACGTCCGATTGCACGCCATGGCCGAGCGGAAGTATTCCGACGACGACGTCGAGCGCGACATGAAAGCGGAGCTCGAACAAGCGGGTTTCGGCAAGGCGCTGATCGATGCCCAGCTGAAGAACCTCGAACAGGCGGTCCGGAAACTGAAATGGGACCCGAAGTCGTCGACGTGGTCCGGTTACTCAGATCGTTCGCACTACGGTTCCGCCGACCTCGCGGCGAAGGAACGGTTCATCGAGGCACATGTCGCCTCATCCATGCCGACCAGAGTGCTCGATCTCGGTGCGAACGACGGTCACTTTTCGCGGCTGGCGTTGCGTGCCGGTGCTTCGGAAGTGATCGCCGTGGACTCCGATCACCTTGTGGTCGACCGGCTCTACCGTGACTTGTCGGCGTCGGGCGAGCGTCGTATCCTGCCGCTCGTCATCGACCTGTCCGACCCGTCACCGGCGCTCGGGTGGCGGTCGAACGAGCGCTCGGCGTTCGCCACGCGAATGCGCCCCGATCTCGTGTTGTGTCTGGCGGTCGTGCATCACCTGGCGCTGAGCAACACGGTCCCGCTCGACGAGATCGTCGGTTTCCTGGCCGATCTCGGCGCACCGCTGGTCGTCGAGTTCCCACACCCCGACGACCCGATGGCCGCGCGTCTGCTGGCCCGGAAGCGGCCGGGCGTGTTCGACGGATACCGCCGCGAGAACTGGGAGCAGGCGCTCGGTCGTCGATTCGCGGTGCATCGCAGCGAAACGCTCCCTGGTGGCACCCGCACGCTGTACTCGTGCGACCCGCTGCGCTGAGTTCGCCGTAACCTGCTCACATGGCAAACCCGGAATCAGGATCGACTGCCGACCCGCTGGCCGACATCAGATTGACCGAGTGGACGTCGTGCGGCGGCTGTGCGGCCAAGTGGGGAGCCGCACTGTTGAAAGACCTCGTCGCCGACTTCCCGGCCCCGACCGATCCGTCGTTGTTGATCGGTCTCGCCCCGTTCGACGACGCTGCGATCTACCGAATCAGTGACGATGTCGCAATGGTTTCCACGACCGATTTCTTTCCGCCGCTCGTCGACGATCCCGCCGATTTCGGTGCGATCGCTGCGGCGAACGCATGCAGCGACGTGTTCGCGATGGGTGGCTCGGTCGTGCTGGCGATCAACGTCGCCGCGTTTCCCGAGGATTTCCCGCGCGAAGCAATCGCCGCGATCTTCGAGGCGGGAGCGAAGACGGTTGCCGAAGCGGGCGGCGCCGTTGCCGGCGGCCACACCATCAGGAACCCCGAGCCGATCTACGGTCTCGCCGTGCAGGGCGTCGTCCATCCCGACCGGGTGTTCCGCAAGTCGGGAGCCCTCGCCGGCGACGTGCTCGTGCTGTCCAAGCCACTCGGCACCGGACTCGCCTTGGCGGCAGGCTCCGAGACCGACAAGGCGGCCGCGATCGCTGGTATGCGCACCCTCAATCGAGCTGCCGCCGAGGCGCTACGCGGACACGGCGAGTCGGTGCACGCCGTCACAGATGTCACTGGCTACGGGCTCGCCGGTCATGGCTGGGAGATGGCAGAAC